>NZ_JACEHF010000001.1 GCF_014180685.1 Nocardioides pelophilus
GGCGGGGACGTCCGAGCGAGGCGGCCAGGTCGGCGTAGCCCACGATGACGGCTTCCAGGCGGTCGATGCCGCTGACGATGTCGGCGAGGGCGGCGACTCCGGCGGCCGTCTCAACCAGGGCCTGCACGCCGACCAGGACGCCGCGGCCGGCCTCCGCCGCGAGCCCGTCGAGCAACCTCTCGACGAAGCCGATGTCGGCTCGCGACTCCACCTTCGGCACCACCACCGAGGCAGCCGGCACGTGGGCCACGACAACCTCGAGGTCACGATGGCACCACGGGGTCCGGGGAGCATTGACCCTGACGGAGATCTGCGGGAGCTGCGGAGAGCCGGCCCAGTCGACCTCAGCGAGGTGGCGGCGGGCACGATCCTTGTCCCCTACGGCGACGGCGTCCTCGAGGTCGATCACCACCTCGTCCGCCGCGGACTCGAGCGCCTTCTGCAGCTTGCGGTCGTCCCCGGCCGGGACGCAGAGCACCGACCGGCGCACCGGAGTCACGGATCCCGTGGGGGCTGCGTTGACTGTAACCATTCTTTTAATCTACGTTAAACTATTGAGCCTGAGCAAGCCGGCCGACACCGAGCAAAGGATGGGACCGACCATGGCGAACCTCTCGACCGAGGAACAAGAGGTCGTCGCACTGGTGCGCGACTGGATCGACCGCACCGTCCGCGGCAAGGTCCAGGAGCTCGAACACGCCAACGAGTACCCCGAAAAGTGGATCGAGCAGATGAAGGAGCTCGGCATCTACGGCCTCGCCATCCCCGAGCCCTACGGCGAGGTCGCCGTCTCGATGCCCTGCTACGTCCAGGTCACCGCGGAGCTGGCGCGCGGCTGGATGAGCCTGGCCGGCGCCATGGGCGGCCACACCGTCGTCGCGAAGCTGATCCTCGCCTACGGCACGGAGGAACAGAAGCAGTCCTACCTTCCCCGGATGGCGAGCGGCGAGCTGCGAGCGACGATGGCGCTCACCGAGCCCGGAGGCGGCTCGGACCTGCAGGCGATGACGACCCAGGCCCGCAAGGACGGCGACGACTACGTCGTCAACGGCTCGAAGACCTGGATCAGCAACGCCCGCCGGTCCGGACTGATCGCACTGCTGGTCAAGACCGACCCCCAGGCGCAGCCGCGACACCAGGGCGTCTCCATCCTCCTGGTCGAGCACGGGCCCGGCCTGGTCGTCTCCCGCGACCTGCCCAAGCTGGGTTACAAGGGCGTCGAGAGCTGCGAGCTGTCCTTCGACGACTTCCGCACTCCGCGCTCCTCCCTTCTCGGGGCGGCCGAGGGCGAGGGTTTCGCCCAGATGATGCGCGGGCTCGAGACCGGCCGGCTGCAGGTCGCAGCACGGGCCGTCGGTGTCGCCCAGGCCGCGTTCGACGACGCGCTCGCCTACTCCCAGGTGCGGGAGAGCTTCGGCAAGCCGATCTGGAAGCACCAGTCGATCGGCAACTACCTGGCCAACATGGCCACCAAGCTGACCGCTGCCCGCCAGCTCGTCCTATACGCCGCCGAGAAGTACGAATCGGGCGAGCGCTGCGACATGGAGGCAGGGATGGCGAAGCTGTACGCCTCCGAGGTCGGCATGGAGATCGCCCTGGACGCCGTGCGGATCCATGGTGGCTACGGCTACTCGACCGAGTACGACGTCGAGCGCTACTTCCGCGACGCGCCGCTCATGATCGTGGGCGAAGGCACCAACGAGATCCAGCGCAACGTGATCGCCGGACAGCTGGTCCGGCGCGGCGGCCTCGACCGGTGACTTCGTGGCCTCGGTCGACGAATAGGATCCCGACATGGCCAAGACTTCGAGGAGCCCGGTCCTCGCGACGGCGGACAGCCGCAAGGACCTCGACAAGAAGTCGGCACGCACGCGGGTCCGGATCCTCGACGCGGCGGCGCGGGTGCTCAGCACCAAGGGCTACGGCGGCCTGCGCCTGAGTGACGTCGCCGAGGTCGCCGAGCTGCAGGCACCGGCGATCTACTACTACTTCCCCTCGCGTGAGGACCTGATCGAAGAGGTCATGTGGGTCGGCCTCGCCGACATGAGGGCCCACCTGGTCGCCGAGCTCGACAAGGCCCCCGACGACTCCACCGCGATGGACTGCATCCTCATCGCCGTCGAGGCACACCTGCGCCACGAACTCGAGATCTCCGACTACACGACCGCGGCGATCCGCAACTCCGGGCAGGTGCCGGACAAGATCCGGGAGCGCCAGCAGGTCGAGGAGAAGAAATACGGCGCGATCTGGCGCGGCCTGGTCGTGCGCGCCGCCGAGGAGGGACAGCTCCGCGAGGACCTGGACCTCTACGTCGCCCAGATGCTCATCATGGGCACCGTGAACTGGGCGGCCGAGTGGTGGCAGCCCGGTCGGGTGGCCATGGACCGGGTCGTGGCCAACGCGCAGTCCTTCATCCGCCACGCACTGGCACCGACCGACTGACCCCGCCGCCCTGTGGTCAGCCAGCTGCGGCTGCGGCCTTCTGCCGTGCCAGCTCGCGCCGCTTCTCCGCGAACACCAGCGCGTCGGCCCAGCTGCCGCGCTTCATGATCTGCCCGCGGTACTTCATGATCTCCCCCTGGCCGTTGACCGTCAGCGCACCGATCAGCCGGTCGCTGCGACGGTAGAGCGCGACCCAGCGCGAGCCGCCGTCCGGGTCGCCGTCGACGAGGAGCACCTCGTCGGCGTCAGGAGAGCCGACGAACTGGATCCGCACGTCGTACCAGTCGGACCAGAAGTAGGGCACCGTGCCGTAGGGGCGTGCGTGCTCGGGGTCGAGGGCGTTGCGGGCAGCGGCAGCGCCCTGCTCGGCCGCCGCGGTCCAGTTCTCCATCCGCTGCCGCTCGCCGAGGAGCGGGTTGACCCAGTTGGCCACGTCGCCGGCGGCGTAGACGCCGGGCACCCCGGTCCACAGGTTCTCGTCGCACACGATGCCGTTGTCCAGCGTCAGCCCGGAGCCCGCGAGCCAGCCGACCGACGGAACGACGCCGATGCCGACCACGACGAGATCGGCCGGGATCGTGGTGCCGTCCTCGAGGACGACCCGCTCCACGCGGCCGTCGCCCTCGATCGCGCGCACGCCGGTGCCGCAGCGAAGGGTGGTCCCGTTGCGCTCGTGGAGCGCCGCGATCGCGGCGCCCATCTCGCGGCCGGTGGCTCGGACCAGGGGCGTGGGAAGTGCCTCCACGATGGTCGCCTCGAGACCGCGCTTGCGGGCGGTCGCGGCGACCTCGGATCCGATGAAACCGGCGCCGACGACTACTGTCCGAGCGCCCGCCTCGAGCGCCTCCCGCACGGCGATGGAGTCGTCGAGGGTGCGCAACGCGTGGACGCCGGCCAGGCCCTCGACCCCGGGCAGCATCCGCGGCTGCGCGCCCGTCGCGATCACCAGGGCGTCATACGCGACCTCCTCGTCGCCGACCAGCACGACGCGACGATCGGTGTCGAGCCCCGAGGCGGGGACACCGAGACGGAGTTCGACGCCGAGCTCGCACATCGTCTCCGCGGTGCGGAAGTACGGCGGCGGCGCGAGCCCCTCCCCAGCGACGGCCCTGTCGAGGAACGCCTTGGAGAGCGGCGGCCTGTCGTAGGGCAGGTGCGGCTCCGCGCCGACCAGCACGATCTCGCCGTCGAACCCGGCCTTGCGCGCGGCCTCCACCGCCCGGAGCCCGGCGAGGGAGGCTCCGACGACGACGAGGCGCCGCGGCTGGGTCGGGAGCCGGCTCGTGGAGTCGACCATCGTCAACGCTCGATGCTCAGGGCTTCGGTCGGGCAGCCGGCAACGGCCTCCTCGACGGCCTGGAGCTCGTCCGGGGCGATGTCCTCCTTGAGCAGCTCGAGGTCACCGTCGTCGTTGACCTCGAAGAAGTCGGGCGCGAGCGACTCGCAGATGCCCAGACCGGTGCACTTGCCGTAGTCGACGACACACTTCATAGTTCTCCACCTTCTCTGACTTGTTGACTCAGACGTGCTGGGAGGCCCGGGCCGGAGCGTGCTCGGCCACGATCTTGCCCACGACGATCTCGGCCGTCTCCGCACACGCGGTCGTCCCCCCGTTGGCGTACTCCTTGACGGCGTCGCCGACGTTCCACAGGCCGGTGAACGGCGTGTCGTGGGACATGTCGAAGCCGGAGACGGCGCGCTGCGGCGGCCACCCGTCGCGCGTGGTCACCTTGCTGAGGATGCGGGCCTGCTCGTCGAAGCCCGGGATCGTCTCCCGCAGGTCCTCGAGCAGCAGGGCGTACTCGGCCTCCTCGTCGAAGTCGCCGACCGACGGCTTCGGTACCGCGGTGCCGACGTAGAGGTGCCAGCCCTCGGGCGCCATCTCCGGGCAGCTGTCGGTGAAGTTGGCGATGTAGGCCAGGCGACGCGAGGTGGCGAAGCTGAGCATCCCGGGGGCCTCGACCAGCCGCTCCCGGCTGGCGAAGTTGACCGTGATCATCGCCGTGGGGCGGTCGTTGCTCTTGACGGTCTCGCGGAAGTCGGCCGGCACCTCGGCCTCACCGAGCAGCTCCAGCGTCGCGGCCGGGCCGACGTCGCTCACCACCACCGGGGCGCTGACCGTCGCGCCGCCGGCGAGCACGACGCCCGTGACACGGTCGCCGTCGAGGAGGATCCGCTCGACCTCGGTCGAGAGGCGGACCTCGCCCCCGTCGCGCTCGATCGCCGCCGCCAGTGCCCTCCAGAGGCCGATCGTGCCCTCGGGGTGGAAGCCGAACCGCTTGAACGCGCTCTTGCGCGTGAAGTAGGTGAGGAACACCCGCGCCGGCAGGTCCTCCGAGCCGACGGCGAAGACCGACGCCGCCATGTTGCGGAAGATGCCGTGCACCCCCTCGTTCCTGGTGTACCTCGACACCCAGTCCGCCAGGCTCAGCTCGTCCTCGGGGAGCGCGTCGTCGTCCTTGCGAGCCGCGCCGATCCCGCTGACCAGCTTGGCGCCCTGACGGGTGAGCTTCTGCAGCAGGAAGCCCCAGCCACCGCCGGTCACGTCCACGTCCTTGCCCTTGATGCGGTAGAGGATCGGCGGACTGGGCTCGCGGATCTCCCACGGGACGTCGAGCTCGCGGCAGGAGCGCTCGGTGACGCCCCCGCACTCGATGACGATCGCGCCGTCGTTGACCTTGAACCCGTCGATCTCGGTCGTCGACGCGCGGCCACCGACCTTGTCGAGCCTCTCGAGGACGAGGGTCCGGTAGCCCTGGTGCTGCAGGCGAGCGGCGGTGAAGAGCCCGCCGGCGCCGGCGCCGATGACGATGACGTCGTACGTCGCGTCGCCCGTGGGGGTGTGGTCGGTCATCACTGTGTCTCCTGATCAGTACGAGCGCGGCAGGCCGAGGGAGGTCTGCGCGACGAAGTTGAGGACCATCTCCCGGCTGACCGGGGCCGTGCGCATGAGGCGGGTGACGAACCACAGCTCGGACAGGCCGTACTCGTGGGAGAGGCCGTTGCCGCCGTGGACCTGGATCGCCTGGTCCAGCGCCTTGAGTGCTGCCTCGGCACCCACGAACTTCGCGATGTTGGCCGCCTCGGCGACCCCGGCGTCACCCTCGTCGTAGAGGACGGCGGCGTGCTGGGTGGCCAGGCGGGCGACCTCGACGTCGATGTGCGCGGCTGCGAGCGGGTGCGCGACACCCTGGTGCTGCCCGATCGGGACCGACCAGACCTGGCGGGTCTTCGCGTACTCCGACGCCTTCTCGATCGCGTAGCGGCCGACACCGGTGGTGATCGCTCCGACCAGGATCCGCTCCGGGTTCAGCGCGGCGAAGACGTGACGCAGCCCCTGCCCGGCCTCACCGACCAGCGAGTCGGGTCCGACGCGCACGTCGTCGAGGAACACGCTGAACTGCTTGTCCGGGGACACGATCGACGTCGGGATCTTCTGGTAGCTCAGCCCTGGGGCATCGGTCGGGACGACGAAGATCGAGAGTCGCTTCTTCTCCGGCGTGGAGAGCTCCTCGTCGCGGGCGACCAGCAGGATCGCGTCGCACTGGTCGACCGCGGAGATGTAGTACTTCGACCCGCTGATCCGCCACCCGTCGCCGTCTCGGCGGGCCATGGTGGCGACCTCGTGGCTGTTCGAGCCGGCGTCGGGCTCGGTGAGGCCGAAAGCGATCTTCCGCGTGCCGTCGGCGATGCCCGGGAGCCACTCCTGCTTCAGCTCCTCGGAGGCGTGGGCCGCGAGGACCGACCCGATCATCGCCGGGGAGATCACCCACACCAGCATCGGCATCCCGTGCGCCGCGAGCTCCTCGACGACGACGACGGCGTCCTGCATGCCACCGCCGCCGCCGCCGTGCTCCTCGGGCAGGTGGACGCCCAGCAGGCCCGCCTTGCCGAGCTCGCTCCAGAGCTCGGTGACGTCCTCCCCGGCGTGTGATCGCTCGAGGAAGTACTTCTGGTCGTAGCGGGCGCAGATCTTCGCGACGCTCTCGCGGATGGCGCGGTGGTCCTCGGTGTCGCGGATGAGTCCGGGCACGGTCACTTCCCTTCGAAGGCGGGGCGTCGCCGGACGAGGAAGGCCTCGACTGCGGCTCGGGCGTCGTCAGTGCGGCCGGTGGCGGCAAGCGCCTCGATCTCGGCATGCAGCTGCTCGGGCAGGCTGCGGTCCCAGGACTGGCGCAGCAGCGCGCGCATCTGGGCGAAGGCACGGGTGGGCCCCTCGGCCAGGCCGCGCGCCAGCTCCGCACCGCGCGCCCGGGCCTCGTCGGTCGGGACGACCTCGTTGACCAGGCCCCAGTCGAGCCCCTCCGCGGCCGTGATCGGCTCGTTGGTGAGGTAGGCCCGCGCGGCGCGGGCGGGACCGATCCGCCGGGGCAGGTGCCAGGTGCCGCCACCGTCACCGCTGAGGCCGAGCGCCGCGAACGCGGTCACGAACCGGGTGTCCTCCGCTGCGACGACGAGGTCGGCGGCGTAGACCAGGCCGAGCCCGCCGCCCACGACCGACCCGTGGGCCACGGTCACGATCGGGGCGTCGAGGCCGGCGAGGACCTCGAGGGCGAGGTGGAAGGGAGTGACCATCTGGCGCAGTGTGTGACCGAGGTCCGCAGGACCCTCGCGGCCCGGTCGGGCGAAGGCGGCGATGTCGCCGCCCACGGTGAGGTCTGTGCCGTCGCCGCAGACCAGGACAGCGCGCACGCTGCCGTCACGGGCGATGCGGAGTGCCGCCACGAGGAGCTCGTCGGCGAGCTGCTGGTCGATGGCGTTGCGAGCGTCGGGACGGTTCAGGCAAAGAGTGGCAACGCCGTCCGCGACCGTCAGTCCCACGGACGTCAAGGGGGCCTCGTCCGCCAGCGCGTCGACGAAGGCCATCGAGTCCGTAACCTGCGTGAGCCCGGAGATGAGGTCGCCGCGGAACGTGAAGTCGTGGATGAACCACGCATCGACCGGCGCTCCCGCGACACGGGACCTGCCCTGGTAGGCGCCGGTCACGTGGAGACGGTCGCCCTCCAGACGGCTGAAGGACTCGGGGACGGGTCGGACCCGCCAGTGCTTGCCGATCATGAACCAGACGTCGCGGATCATCGCCGCGGCGCCGTGGTGCTCACCTCCGATGCCGAAGGGGAGCCCGGGCGTGACCCGACCGACGAAGTCCGTGGTGAGCAACGCCCCGATCGCCGTCTCGTCCCCCACGGCGAGGGCGGCATACAGGCGCTCGACCCGGGCGCGCAGCTGCGGCGTCGACGTCGGCTCGGTGATCACAAAATTGAATATAGATTAAATACCGCGAAGATGCCAGAGCGGCGTCCGGTGACCACGCGCTCAGCCTCGCTCGTTGCCGACGACGGACACGAAGGAGACACACCCGCCCGGGCGCCCACCGAGGTTGTGGGTGAGCGCGAGTCGCGGGTCGGCGAGCTGACGCTGGTCGGCCTCGCCGCGCAGCTGCAGCCATGCCTCGTAGAGCATCCGCAGGCCACTGGCGCCCACCGGGTGGCCGAAGGACTTCAGGCCGCCGTCGATGTTGACGGGGAGCCGGCCGGCGGCGTCGAAGTCACCGCCCAGGGCGTCCTTCCAGGCCTGTCCCCGGTCGGCGAAGCCGAGGTCCTCCATGAGGACCAGCTCGGTGGGCGTGAAGCAGTCGTGCACCTCGGCCATCGACAGCTCCGAGCGCGGGTCGGTGATGCCGGCCTGGGCATAGGCATCCGTTGCGGTGTGCACGACCTCCGGGAACGAGGTGAAGTCGTAGTCGGGGTCGAGCCCGCCCCGCATCGGACCGGACGCCAGCGACAGCGCCTTCACGAAGATCGGCCGGTCGGTGTAGTCGTAGGCGTCCTCCGCTCGGACGACGAGCGCGGCGGCCGCGCCGTCGGAGACACCGGAGCAGTCGAAGATGCCGAGCCGACCGGCGACCCGCGGGGCACCGTCGATGGTCTCCCTGGAGACCTCCTTGCGGAACTGCGCCTTGGGGTTCTGGGCGCCGTTGACATGGTTCTTCCACGCGACGTGGGTCATCGCCTCACGCATGGCGCGCGGGTCGACGCCGTACTTGCTGGTGTAGGCCGGGTCGAGCAGCGAGAACGCCGCCGGTGCGGTCAACGAGAGCTCGGCAGCGGTGCCGTCGGAGGGCGGGTCGGCCCGGAGGAGCCCGGAGAACCCGGAGTCCTTGAGCTTCTCCACCCCGACCGCCATCACGCGGTCGTAGGCACCCGACGCGACCGCGTAGCAGGCGTTGCGGAACGACTCCGACCCCGTGGCGCAGTAGTTTTCCACCCGGGTCACCGGCTTGTAGTCCAGGCCGAGCGGACGGCTCAGGGCCAGCCCCGACTGTCCGGAGTTCAACGTGCCGAGCCAGTAGGCGTCGACGTCGTCACGCGCGACGCCGGCCGAGGTGAGGCACTCCCCCACGGCCTCGATCAGGAGGTCGTCGGTGGAGGAATCCCACCGCTCCCCGAACCGGGTGCACCCCATGCCGACGATCGCGACGGCGTCCTTGATCCCCTTGCTTGCCATCAGCGGACCCGTGCCTTCCAGAAGTAGTTGTGCACGTTCCCGGCGGTGAACAACCGCCGGAACACGAGCTCGACCTGCGAACCCACGGCGATGCCGTCCGGATCGGCGTCCGCGACCTCGAGCGTCGTACGGCCACCCCCGGCGAAGTCGACGACCACGTCGACCACCGGCGGAGAGGGCGAGAAGGCCAGCCGGTCCACGGTGAACGTGGCGACCGAGCCGCTGAGCTCGGCGCCCGACACCGTCTCCATCGCATCAACGGCGCTACAGGCGCGACACACCCGCAGCGGCGGGAGGTGCAGGAAGCCGCACTCGGTGCACCGGCTGCCCGCGAACCCGAACTTCCACTCCGCGGCGCGCGCCGACGGCGGCCCCGCGGGCCGGTCCGGCTCGGGTCGTCGTGGAAGCTCGCGCTCGAGCAGGCCGCGCCAGGACAGGTACGTCGGGTAGGGCACCGGGAGGGCACCCTCCAGCTGCGCAGCGACCGGACGGGTGGACCGTCGCGCCGACAGGTGGGCGGTGGTGCGGAGCAGCAGCCCGTCGCACCCGTCGGTCGCGGACAGCACGAGCACCGTCTCCCCGGGACCGGCGACGTCGAGGACCGCAGCCAGCCCGAGCAGCGGGTCGGCCGCTCCGGAGAAGCCGATGGGGGAGGTCGTCGAGGACAGGGTCCCCGTGACGAGACTGCCCGCGCGCTTGGTGACGCCGGGGTTGCCACTGGTCACGACGACGTGGTCGGCCGCCGCGAGCCCGGCCTCCTCGAGCAGCCGGGCCGCGACGGAGCGCACCACGTCGGCGTACCGCTCGAAGCCGAAGCGCTCCTCCCACTGCTCACCGGTGGTCCGGTGCGGGTCGCGCCAGCGATCGAGCAGCTCGAGGGTCTCGCCGGCGACCCCGAGCACGTCGGCGATCGCCTCGCCCGCACCGAAGTGGACGGCCGCAGCGCCGTCGCCGCCGGTCCGTTCGTCCAGGGAGACCGGTGGCCTGGTGGCCGCAGCGCCGTCCCCGCCGGTCCGTTCGTCCAGGGAGCCCGGCTTCCCGACGCGCACGTCGGCAGCGACCACCAGGCCACCGGTCTCCCGGGCGGCGCGGATCCCGGCGAAGGTCGACCGCGCAGACCCGATCAGGTCGGCCGCGGGAACGGCCGAGGGCAGGCGGAGTGCCGCGTGCACGGCTGCCGCGTTGGTCTTGTCGAGGTACGGCGGGGAGGTGCTCGCCCACCACAGGGATGTCGGCTCGGTGCCGAGGGCTGCGCGGGCCGCCTCGACCGCCATCGTGGTGGCGTCCTCGTCGAAGGACGCCACCACCCGCCGGCCACGCACGCCGCTGTCGCCCCCCAGCCGGTACGACGGCAGGTAGGCGCCGTATCCGATCAACCCGACCGCGGGACCGCTCATGCGTGCACCCCGCGGAAGAGCGCGGCGATGCCCTGGCCGCCGCCGATGCACATCGTCTCCAGCGCCAGGCCGCCCTGGCGACGGTCCAGCTCGTGGAGCATCGAGGTGAGGATTCGGACGCCGGTGGCGCCGATGGGGTGCCCGAGGGAGATGCCGGACCCGTTGACGTTGAGACGATCGTCGACCTCGTCGAGCTCGACCCCCCACCCGGCGAGCACGGCGAGGACCTGCACGGCGAACGCCTCGTTGACCTCGATCAGGTCGAGGTCGTCGAAGGTGACGCCCGTGCGCGCGAACAGGCGCTGCACGGCGGGGACCGGGCCGATGCCCATGACCGCCGGGTCGCATCCCGCGGCCGCCCACCCCTCGAACCACGCCAACGGCTCGAGGCCGAGCTCCTCGAGCTTGTCCTCCGCGACGACGAGGCAGGCGGCTGCGGCGTCGTTCTGCTGTGCGGCGTTGCCGGCGGTCACCGTGCCGCCGGGAGTGAGCGTGCGCAGCCGCGCCAGGGACTCGACGGTGGAGTCGGGCCGCACGCCCTCGTCCCGGTCGAAGACGACGTCGTCGCCGCGGCGCTGCGGCACCGTCACCGGCACCACCTCCTCGGTGAACGCGCCCGTCTCCCATGCGGCCGCGGCGCGCTGGTGGCTGCGGGCGGCGAAGGCGTCGGCCTGGTCGCGACCGATGCCGAACTGCTTCGCCAGGTTCTCCGCGGTCTCGATCATGCCGCTGATCGGGCCGAACCGGTCCTCGGGCTGGGAACGCTCGCGGCCGCGGTCCAGGCGGTCGTAGAGGGTCTGGTTCCCCGAGCGCGAACCCCAGCGGGCGGTGGTGGTGTAGTGCTCGATGTTGCTCATCGACTCCACACCGCCGGCGATCACCACGTCGGCGGCGCCCGTCTGCACCGTCATCGCCGCGTTGATCACGGCCTGCAGGCCGCCTCCGCAGCGGCGGTCGACCTGGAAGCCGGGCACCTCGATCGGGAGGCCGGCGGCGAGCGCTGCCCAGCGGCCGATGCACGGCGCCTCGGAGTTGGCGTAGGACTGGGCGAAGGCCACGTCCTCGACCACGCCGGGGTCGATCCCCGAGCTGTCCACGACAGCCTTGATGATGGAGGCCGCAAGGTCCTCGGCCGGGACCGGGCGGAGCGAGCCGCCGAAGGTGCCGACGGCGGTCCGCATGGGCTGGACGATGGCGACGCGTCTCATGGTGCTCCTGTCGTTGCGGGCTCAGGCCGAGGCGAGCACCCGGTCGGCGCTCGCCTCCAGCTCGGCCCGGTGGGCGGGGTGCGCGACGGCGATCATCCGCTCGACGCGCTGGGTCAGGGTGGTGCCGCGGAGGTCGGCGACGCCGTGCTCGGTGACGACCAGGACACCTTCGGCGCGAGGTGTCGACACGGGCCCGGAGAGGGTGCTGACGATCCGGCTGTGGCCGTGGGCCGTCGACGGCAGGGCGACGATCGGCAACCCCCCGGGCGAACGGGCGGCCCCGCGGAGGAAGTCGACCGCGCCGCCGACCGCACCGACGTAGCGACCACCGGCGACCTCGGCATTGACCTGACCGGTCAGGTCGACCTCGATCGCGGAGTTGACGGCCACGAGCTGGTGGGACGTCGCGAGCACCTCGGGGTCGTGGGTGTAGCTGGTGGAGCGCAGCTGCACGGCAGGGTTGCGGTGTGCCCAGCGGAAGAGGTCGGCAGTGCCACCGAGAAGGCCGCCGACCGCCACCCCCGGGTCGTGGGTCTTCCGCGCCCCGGTCGCGACGCCCGACTCCACCAGCCGCATCGCGGTGTCGTTGAGGATGCCCGAGTGGATCCCGAGGTCGCGGTGGTCGACGAGCGCCGCCAGGACCGCTTCGGGCAGGGCGCCGATGCCGAACTGCAGGGTCGCTCCGTCCGGGACGAGACGGGCGACCCGCCGGGCGGTGGCGGCGGTGTCCTCGCCGATCGCCGGGGTGAGGAGCTGGCCGGGGGTGCGGGACGTGTGGATCGCGGCGGTCCACTGGTCGGCTGTGAGCGTGCGGGCTCCGAAGGTGAACGGCACCTGGTCGTTGACCTCGGCGATCACGACCCGGGCGGTGTCGAGCGCTGCGGAGAAGTAGTCGTCGGCCAGGCCCAGGCTGTGCCGACCCTGCTCGTCGGGGGACGAGACCTGCACGAGCACCACGTCTGCCTCGAGCGCGCCCTGGCTCAGCAGCGCCGGCAGGGCGGAGTAGTGGACCGGCCACACGTCGAGTCGTCCCGCGGCGTGCAGTGCTGCGTTGGTGCCGGCACCGCAGTAGGAGTGCACCGACAGCGTCGAGGGCACGGTCCGGGCGGTGACTGCCGACTCCGCGGGGATGCCGACGAAGCAGCGCAGCGACCCGATCCGATCGGCCTGCTGCACGAGGAGCTCGGTGAGCGTGGCGGGCTCGGCGCAGGCCTGGCCCCACGTGACCGTGTCACCCGGCCGGATGAGTCCGGCGAGGTCGAGACCCGCAGAGGTCACCCACGCCACCGTTCGTGCGAGGGGTCGAGCAGCTGGGTCAGGTGCCCGTCCTCGAGCCAGACGATCGACTCGAGCTCGAGCGCGTCGAGGAACCGCACCCGTCCGGTCCGGAGGTCCTCGACCCGCAGCCGCACGGAGTTCCCGCTCTGGTCGAGGCGCACGGACACCGAGGCGAACTCGCTCTCGACCACGGCTCCGACACCGGGCACCGCGAGCGGTCCGGTCGGCTCCTCGAAGACGACGTCGTGGCGTTGCGGGTCAGGTGTGGTGGCCATCAGATCAGGAACCCCAGCGTCGGTAGCGGACGCTCGTTGTCGACGAGCACGACCTTCTTGTAGACGAGCCGGATCTGCCCGTCCACCTGGCGGAGCCGGTAGGTGACCCGCCCGCCCCACAGCTCGTTGCCGCGCGGCCGCGACTCGAGTGCCATGAAATTCGCACCCACCTCGAGGTCGACCCCACCGGCGGCGTTCTCACGACCGCCGATCAGCTCCACGTTGCCGATGATCCGGCGCAGGTTCGACGGCGGTGCCTGCGCGTAGCGCTTGCCGGTCTTGACCTGCTTCATCCGGGTCGAGATCCGGTTGCGGTTGTCGAAGATGACCGAGACCGTGCTGCGCGGGTGGTCGCCCTCGCCGTCGACGGGTACCCAGTAGAGCGCGTCGTTGGTCCACAGCGCCTCCCAGCCGTCGTAGTCGTTCTCGTCGGCCAACCGGGCTTCCCGGTAGAGGAACTGCTCGACCTCTCGCACCTCCCACCCCTGCGGGATGGCGACGAGCTCCCCTGCGTCGGGACGCGGCGGCAGCTCGGTCAGGGCGTTCACGGTCACCATCAGTCCTCGGCCTCCATCAGTGACTTGTAGTGGGTCCAGAACCCGCGCATGCCGGTCTCGTCCGTCGCGGCACCGATGGTGAAGCCGGCCGCGTCGACGCTCTCCCGACCCAGGCCTCGGCGCACGTCGAGCCACTCCGGGTCAGCCATCTCGACGCCGCGCTGGTTGCGCTCGTACATCTCGGTGTCGTCGGCCAGCAGCATGCCGGCAGGACCGACCGAGCCGATCGACTGCGACACCATCCTCTGGTTGAGCTCGTGCCCACCGGCCATCTGCACCGCGGTGGCGTACTGCACGCACTCCCCCACCGCGACGGGCTGGATGTTGAAGACCTGGATCTCGGCGATGAACAGGTTGGGGAAGATCATCACATGGGGCGCACCCTCGATCATCCGTCGCTGGGCGTCGTCGCCGTAGGCCTCGTGCATCGCAGCCACGTAGCCGGGGACCCGGTCGGGGGTGGTGCCGAACCAGCGCATCGGCTCGGCGAAGCTGCGGAACTCCGGTCGCAGGTCGTTCTCGCTGTGACCGTCGCCCAGGTTGCGGGTCACGGCCGTCGAGTTGTCGCTGTAGAGCGCGCCGATCGGGCTGCCGGTGACGCCGAAGATCGAGCCGTGGACGAACTGGGGGTGGTAGCCGTCGGTCTCGTTCTCGGCGAGGAACTTCCAGTTGGATCGCGTCCGGTGGCGCAGCCACCCGGCGTCGAGCTTTACCTGACCGTCCGGCGAGAGCCCGACCAGGCGGTCGATCTCACCCTTGGCGGCACCGAGGTGCTCGTCCAGTGACGGCCCCTCGGCTGCCAGGCTGCCGAAGACGAAGCCGTGGTAGGAGTCCACGCGAGCGACCTTGCCCATGCCGAGCTCGAGCTTGTTCTTGCCGCCGTACCCCTTGTTGTAGGGGTAGCCCAGCAGTTCGCCGGTGTTGCGGTAGGTCCACCCGTGGTAGGGGCAGCGGAACGAGCTGGAGTTGCCGGCCTTGTCGTCGCACACCTGCAGCCCGCGGTGGGCGCACCGGTTGATCAGGAGGTGCAACTCGCCGTCCTTGTCGCGGGTCATCACGACGTCCTGGTCGGCGAGTTGCTTGCGCACGTAGTCGTTCGGCTGCGGGACCTCGCTCTCGTGGCCGACGAAGACCCAGGTTCGGTGCCAGATCTTGCGCAGCTCCTCGGCGAAGATCGACGGGTCGGTGTACAGCGAGCCGTGCACGCGTGCAGGCTGGACGAGCCGGTCGAAGCGGCTGCCGCCCTCGATCTCGGGGGGGAGCAGAGCAGTCATCGTCGTTCTCCTTCGAGCGGGGCGGGTTGGGCGACCAGCTCGACGAGCCGGAACTTCTGGACCTTGCCGGTCGCGGTGGTCGGGAGCTTGAGTGAGTCGAGGAACTCCACGCGCTTGGGCACCTTGAAGCGGGCGAGGTGCTCCTTGGCGTAGGCGATGACGCCCTCCGCGTCGAGACCGTCTCCGTCCGGGCCTGGGGCACGGACGACCACGGCGCAGCCGATCTCGCCCCACCGGTCGTCGACGACGCCGACGGCGTAGACCTGGCTGATGCCGGGGTGGGCTCCGAGGACCTCCTCGACCTCCTTCGGCATCACCAGTTCACCACCGGACTTGTAGACCTCCTTGCTGCGGCCGGTGAGGACGAGGTAGCCGTCCTCACGCACCCGCCCGAGGTCCCCCGAGTGGAGCCAGACCGTGCCGTCCGGGCCGGCGTGCAGCGCGGCTGCGGTCTCCTCTGGCTTGGCGTGGTAGCCGAGCATCGTGGTGGGGCCGGACGAGGTGAGCTCGCCCGCCGTGCCGTCCGGCAGCACCTCGCCGCTGAGCGGGTCGACCGTGCGGTAGACGCACAGCGCGGCCAAGCCGGTGGCACCGTGCTCGCTTCCCGGCACACCCGCCGAGCCGGCCAGCTTCGGCCGGCCCACCGTGGTCGAGGTCAGTGCCAGCTCGTCCTCCGGAAGGCTGAGCGTCATCGCTCCGCCGCACTCGGTCATCCCGTAGCCGGTGACGATCTCACTGACGCCGAAGTCGCGCTCGACCTGCTCCCACAGCCACACCGGAGCGGGCGCGGAGCCGCACAGGATCGCGCGCAGGCTGGACAGGTCGGCCTCGTGCCGCGAGGTGCTCTCCACCATGGCCACCGCCATGGTCGGGACGCACAGCATGTCCGTGGCGCGGTGCTTCTCGACCGCGCCGAGATAGGCCTCGGCGGTGAAGGACGGCAGCATGATGACCGCTCCGCCGACGTACGTCGCGGACAGGAGGCCCTCCACGTAGCCGAACATGTGGTAGCAGGGCAGCGAGAAGAGGATCCTCCGCCCGTCCTCGTAGGCCCGGGTCAACGCCGAGGCGTAGCCGGTCCGGAGCACTGCGTCGTGCGTGACCTGGACGCCCTTGGGGGAGCCGGTGCTACCCGAGGTGTAGAGCAGGTCGGAGATGTCGTCCGGGCGGTGACCGGGGTCCGCCGATCCCGGGTGCTGCTCCCCGAGCTTGGCGAGCGCGGTGCCGGTGAATGCTCCGGGGCGAGGGGCATCCCCGGGTCGTTCGACGAGCACGACGTGACGCAGCGCGTCAGGCGCCCGGTCCCCGGCCGGCGGTCGCTCGGGGAAGTCGGGGGTGTCCCAGCCCGGGACGATCTTGTCGAGCATGCCGGCGTGGTCGAGGTTCTGGAATCCGGCGTTGGTGATCAGCACCGTGCAGTCGGACTGCTTCAGCACGTAGCGCAGCTCGTCGATGCGGTAGAGGAAGTTGAACGGGATCGCGACCGCTCCTGCCCGGGCGATCGCGAACTTCATCGTGACGAACTCGGCATGGTTGGCCATCAGCAGGCCGACGTGGTCGCCCTTGCGGACGCCCAGGGTGGCGAGGCCGTCGGCGAGGCACCGAGACTCGGCTGCGACCTCGGCGTAGGAGAGGACGCGTTCGTCCGTGACCACCAGGTCGCGCTCGGGGAACTGAGCAGCGCAGACGTCGAGCCAGGCGTCGAGAGTCCGCGGGGTCCAGGTGCTGAAGCGCTCCTGCAGGGCAGTGCGGCGCTCGGCGATGTCGTAGGTCACGCCGCACCTCCTTTCTTTAATCTTGATTAGATTATCTGGTCGTGGGGGATCTGACAAGCTTCGTCAGTCGGGTGTGACGTCACGCAGCGCGCTGGTGCCGACCAGGTCGAGGAGCTTGAACTTCTGGATCTTGCCGGTGGGGGTGGCGGGCAGCTCGCCGGCGACGAACCAACGGCTGGGCACCTTGTATGGCGAGAGCCGTTCACGGCAGTGGGCGGTCAGCGACTCGACCAGGGCCGCAGGGTCCGCGGCCATGCCCAGCTCTCGCACGTGCACGGCGGCGCCGACGACCTCCCCCATCCGCTCGTCCGGGACTCCGAACACCGTTGCGCCGAGGACGGCCGGGTGCTCTGCCAGGCAGGACTCGATGCTGGCGGGAGCGATGTTCTCGCCGCCCCGGATGATCAGATCCTTGAGCCGACCCGTCAGCGTGATGTAGCCCCGCTCGTCCATCGAGCCCAGGTCCCCGGTGTGCACGAAGCCGTCAGCGTCGATGGTCCTCGCGGTCGCCTCGGCGTCGTGGAGGTACTCGACCAGCTGCTGGTAGCCACGTGCGCAGATCTCGCCGGCGCGGCCGAGCGGCACCACCTCGCCGGTGGCCGGGTCGACGATCTTGACGTCCACCTGGGGAAGGGGGTGACCCACGGTGCCCAGCTTGTCCTCACGTGAGTCACTCGGCCGGGTGGCGGTCAGCACGGGCGCCAGCTCCGTCTGACCGAAGACGTTCGTGACCGCGGCGCCGAAGGTCTGCTCGGTCGCCTCGATCATCGCGGCGGGTACGTTGGAGGCCCCACCCAGCGCCACCGCCAGCCGCGGCGCGGGCTCGGACGAGGTCCGCTGCGCCTCCAGCAGTGCCCCGAGCACGGCGGGCACGAAGAAGAGGACCTCGACGTTCTCGCGGCGCATCGTCTCCAGCACCGGCCCGGGCGCGAACTGCTCGACCAGCACCTCGGTCCCGGCCAGCCACAGCGGGCCGAGGGTGCCGATGACGCAGGCCGCGGTGTGGAACATCGGCAGGGGGTTGATGGTCACGGCGCCGGCCGGCATGTCGACGTAGTCCATGGTGAGCTTGGCGACGTTGACCAGCGAGCGGTGCCGGAGCAGCACACCCTTCGGGTTGCCGGTGGTGCCGGAGGTGTACTGCAGCATGACCGGCAGGTCGGCGTCCGTCGGCGCAGCGGCGAGGACTGCACGATCGGGCTCCTCCGCGCGCCACTGATCACGCTCCGAGAGGCTGACCAGCCGCAGGTCCGGCCGGGTCGCGGCGACCTCACGAGCCACCGAGGCCATGTCGTAGTCCCGGCTGCGGTCGGCGTGCAGCAGGACCGTGCACCGGGAGTGGTCCACGGCGTACTCCAGCTCAGGCTTGCGGAGCACGGGGTTGAGCGCCACCAGGACCACGCCCGCAAGAGCGGCTCCGTGCTGGATGAGCACCCACTCAGCGACGTTCGGCGCCCAGAGTGCTACGAAGTCACCAGGGGCCGCCAGCCGCCGCAACCCGGTCGCGATGCGCTGGGCCTCCTCGTGCAGCTCGCCGTAGCTCAGTCGCACCTCGGTCCCGTCGCCGTGCCGGTTGGCCACCAGGGCCAGGCGGTCGGGGTAGCGGTCGGCCCGGTCGGCGAGCAGACCCGGGATGGTGAGGTCACTCAGCGCCACGCTGTTGTCGGCGGTCAGGTACGAGGTCATGTGCTTCTCTCCTAGGGTGTGGCCGGCCCGAATACGGGGCGACGTTTCTCGGCAAATGCGGACACGCCTTCGGCGAAGTCGTCGCTGTCCCAGAGCAGGGTCTGGTTGCGCACTTCGAGGTCGAGCACGGCAAGCGGGTGACGCGGCTCGCCGGAGAGCATCTGCTTGATGGCGCCGAGAGCGAGCGGCGGCCCGGCGGCGAGGGTTGCGGCGTCCTCGAGAGCAGCCGCCAGGGCCGTCCCGGGGTCGACGACACGGTCGACGGGACCGATGACCCCGGCTTCGGCACCGCTGATACGAGAGCCCAGCATCAGCATCTGCCGCGCCCGGGGGGCACCGACGCGAGCAGGCAGCGAGGCGAAGATCCCCATGTCGCCGGCGAGTCCGACTCCGGTGAAGGTCGTGGCGAGGGTGGCGTCGCTCGCTGCCACCACGCGGTCGCAGGCGAGGGCGAGTGCCACGCCGGCCCCGAAGGCCGGGCCTTCCACCGCCGCGATCACCGGCTTGGGGGTGTGCCAGAGCGCGCGAATGATCCGCTGCGCCGCCTGGGCCCGCGGGGTGGTCTCGTGCCGCGGCCGGCGCTGCATCGTCGAGATGTCGCCACCGGAGCAGAACGCGCCCTCCGCCCCGGTGAGGACCACTGCGCGGACCGTGGCGTCACCGTCCGCAGCCTCGATCGCCTCGGCCAGGGCGTAGCGCAGCGACAGGTCGATCGCGTTGCGCAGGTGCGGCCGGTTCAGCGTGATGACACGGACCGCACCCCGGTCCTCGACCAGAACCGGAATCTCCACCGCGGCGCTCACCGGCCTTCGTACCTACCGGGCCGGCGCTCGATGACGGCCGCCAGCGCCTCCCGGCTGTCGGCGGTGCCGGACAGCTCGGAGACGACGCGCGCCTCCTCGGGGAGCCGCTCCGCCACCGTCGAGCCGAGGCCGTCCCAGACCAGACGCTTGGTGGCCGACAGGCCCAGGGGTGGCTGAGCCGCGAGCTCGGCGGCGAGGGTGTCGACGGCGCCCGCGAGCTCCTGGTCGGGCACCACCCGGGTGACGATGCCCATCCCGAGCGCCTCGGTCGCGGTGAGAGTCGGGTTCGTGAGCAGGATGTCCATCGCCCGGCGCAGGCCGACGATGCGCGCCAGGGTCACGGTCGTGCCGGCGTCAGGCGCCATGCCGACGCGGACCGCGCCGGAGAAGAACTTCGACCCCTCCGCCGCGACGACCAGGTCGGCCGCGCAGACCAGACCGAACCCGGCCCCGCCCGCGGCGAAGCCCTGCACCTGCGCGATGACGGGGGCCTTGAGCTGGATCAGCGCGGCAGTCGCGAGCTGCAGCCACGCGGTCGCCTCGCGAAGGTAGGCGGGGAGCTCCTCGCCCTTGCCGGCGAACGTCTTGACGTCGCCGCCGGCGCAGAAGTTGCGGCCCTCCCCGCTGAGCACGACGACTCGCACGGTCGGCTCGGCGTGGCAGCGCAGGGCGACTTCGTGCAGTGCGCGCAGCAAGTCGGCGTCGACCGCGTTCGCGACCTCGGGCCGGTTGAGCCGGATCCGGGCGATGCCGTCGGCGAGATCGAGCAGGACCGGTCCTTCGGTGACCAGAGCGGTCATGACGTGCCTTCCTTCCGGTCGGCGAAGGCCGACACGCTGGTGCCGCCGGCGTCGCCGGCGATGTGGTCAACGACGGCGTCCAGCTCGAGATCCAGACCCTTCTCGACGTCGGTGGTCAGTCCGTCGCGGACCAGCCGCTTGATGGTCTGCACCGCATCCGGACGACGGTCGGCGAGCTTCCGGGCAAAGGCGGCGACGGCCTCGTCGAACGTGTCCGCGGGGAACGACCGGTAGGCCAGCCCCCAGGCCACGGCGTCGGCGCCCGAGAGCCGGTCCCCGGAGAGGAGCAGGGCGGTCGCACGCTGGCGACCGACCAAGCGCGGCAGCCGCTGTGACCCGCCTCCGCCGGGCACCATGCCAAAGTTCACGTGGTTGTCGGAGATCCGCGCGTCGTCGCGCACCAGCACGATGTCACTGGCCTGCATCAGCTCGAACCCACCCGCCATGGCGACTCCCTCCACGGCTGCGATCACCGGCTGCGGGATCTCGCTCACCGCAGCGCACGCGTCGCGGAAGGCGGCGAAGAGGGTGCGCAGCGCTTCCCGGCCCACCGAGCGGAGTCGCTGCACCTCCTCGAAGTCCCCGCCTGCGCAGAAGTTCCCTCCGGCGCCACGGACCACCACGACCCGAACCTCGGCCGACGCCCCGACGTGGCGCAGTGCCTGCTCGAGCGCCGCGGCCAGCGCGGTGGTCACCGCATTTATGGCGCCTGGCCGATCAAGGGTCAAGGTGGCGATACCGGCGGAGATGTCGATGGTGACCGGCGTGGGCCCGTCCGCGGCCTTCACATGCCCCTCCCGCCGGAGACCTCGAGCACGGCACCGGTCATGTAGCTGGACAGGTCGGAGGCGAGGAAGGCCACCACGTTGGCGATCTCCTCGGGCTCCCCGGCACGCCGCATGGGGATAGTGGCCTCGGTGGCGGCATACGCCTCCGGGGTCATCGCCTCCGTCATCGGGGTGCGGATCAGGCCGGGCTGGATCGCGTTGACGCGGACGCCGTGGTGCGCCAGCTCCTTGGCAGCCGCCTTGGTCATGCCGACGATGCCGGCCTTGGCGGCGCTGTAGTTGGTCTGACCTGGGTTCCCGACCTTCCCGGACATCGAGGAGATGTTGATGATGCTCCCGCCCTTGGCGTCGCGCATGACCTCGCTGGCTGCACGGATGCCGAGCCAGGTGCCCTGGAGGTGGACCGTGATGACGGCCTGGAAGTTCTCGAGGGTCATCTTCCGCAGCGAGGCGTCCCGGGTGATGCCGGCGTTGTTCACCAGCACGTCGAGCCCACCGTGCTCGGCGACGGCACCGTCGACCAGGTCGGCCACGCTCTTCTCAGAGGTGACGTCGCAGGCCACGCCGCGCGCCGCTGGACCGAGGCGCGTCGCCGCGGCTACCGCTCTGTCACCGTCGAGGTCGGCGATCGTGACCTTCGCTCCCTGGTCGACGAGCACCGTGGCGATGGCGAGGCCGATGCCCTGGGCGGCACCGGTCACGATCGCGCGTCGACCCTCCAGCAGCCTCCCGCTGCCAGCGGCGCTCATGCGACGTACCTGATGATCGACTGGACCACGGCGGCCGGCTTCTCCGCCCCCTCGACCTCGATCACTGTCTCGAAGACAGCCTGCACTGCACCGTCGAGCGGAATCACCTTGAGCACCTTCGCAGCGACCCGCACCTTGCTGCCCACCCGCACGGGCGCGACGAAGCGCACCTTGTCCAGCCCGTAGTTGACCGCCATCGTCACGTCGTCCACGCGGTAGAGCTGGTTGAGCAGGGGCGGCAGCAGCGAGAGCGTGAGGAACCCGTGCGCGATCGTCGCGCCGAACGGTCCGCCGGCGGCCCGCTCGGCATCCACGTGGATCCACTGGTGGTCGCCCGTGGCGTCCGCGAACGCGTTGATGCGGGGCTGGTCGACCTCGATCCAGTCCGAGGCCCCGAGAACGTCGCCCTGCGCACCCGCGAACTCAGCGATCCCACCGTAGACCTTCATGCATCCGCCCTCCGTGTGTAGATTTTCAAATCTAAAGTAGATTATGTTGCAACACCGTTCCCGTCAACGTTCGCCCGCGCGCCCGACCCAGGAGGAACCCATGTCCGAGGCCTATATCGTCGAAGCAGTCCGCACACCGGTCGGACGCCGCAACGGCGGCCTCGCCGCCACCCATCCCGCCGACCTAGCCGCCCACCCGCTGCAGGCGCTGGTGGACCGCACCGGCGTCGACCCGGCGGCGATCGAGGACGTCGTGCTCGGGTGCCTGGACAACATTGGCGCGCAGGCCGGCGACATCGCCCGCACCGCTGCCCTCGCGGCGGGCTTCCCCGAGTCCGTCCCCGGCGTGACCATCGACCGACAATGCGGGTCGGCCCAGCAGGCCGTGAGCTTCGCCGCGATGGGCGTCGCGAGCGGCTACCAGGACCTCGTCATCGCCGGCGGCGTCCAGAAGATGAGTCAGTTCCCGATCCTCAGCGCCTTCGGCGCCGGCGAACCCTTCGGCTCCACGGACCCCTGGTCGGGCTCGGAGGGCTGGAGCCAGCGCTACGGCGACCAGGCGATCTCGCAGTTCCGCGGCGCCGAGATGATGGCCGAGCACTGGAAGCTCACCCGCGACGACTGCGAGGAGTGGGCCTACCAAAGCCACCAGCGTGCACTCGCTGCGATCGACGCCGGTCACTTCGAGCGCGAGATCGCGCCGTACGCCGGCATCTCGACCGACGAGGGCCCGCGGCGCGACACCAGCCGCGAGAAGATGGCGGGGCTGAAGACGCTCGTCCCCGGCGGCGTGCTGACCGCCGCCGTCGCCTCCCAGATCTCCGACGGTGCCGCCGCCCTCCTGATCGCCTCGGAGCAGGCGGTCAAGGACCACAACCTGACGCCGCGCGCACGGATCCACCACGTCTCCGTCCGCGGCGACGACCCGGTGATGATGCTGTCCGCACCGATCCGCGCCACCCAGCACGCCCTGAAGAAGGTCGACATGAGCATTGACGACATCGACGTGGTGGAGATCAACGAGGCGTTCGCCCCCGTGGTGCTCGCCTGGAACCGCGAGCTTGGCGCCGATCCGGCCAAGGTCAACCCCAACGGGGGCGCCATCGCCCTGGGTCACCCGATCGGCTGCACCGGAGCGCGCCTGATGACCTCGCTCCTGCACGAGCTCGAGCGCACCGGCGGACGTTTCGGCCTGCAGACGATGTGCGAGGGCGGCGGTCAGGCCAACGTGACAATCATCGAGCGGTTGGGCTGAGACGGTCATGGAGCGCACGCTGTACGACGACGACCACGAGGCCTACCGGCAGACCGTGCGGGAGTTCCTGGTCCGCGAGGTCGTCCCGCACAAGGACCAGTGGGACGACGACCGGTGGATCCCCCGTGAGGTCTTCCGGGCTGCCGCCGAGGCGGGCCTCTACGGCCTGCAGGTCCCCGAGGAGTACGGCGGCAGCGGGGTCGACGACTACCGGTTCCGCCTGGTGGTGGGCGAGGAGGTCGCCCGGGTCAACGCGATCTCGTTCAGCGTGACGCTCGGGCTGCAGGACGACCTCTTCCTCGCCTATCTCCTGGGCCGGGCGAACGATGAGCAGAAACAGCGCTGGCTGCCCGGCTTCGCCGCGGGTGAGCTCATCGGCGCGCTGGCGATGACGGAGCCGGGGACCGGCAGCGACCTGCAGGGCATCCGCACGTCCGCACGCCGGGACGGCGACCACTGGGTCGTCAACGGCCAGAAGACGTTCATCTCGAGCGGGATCATGGCTGACCTGGTGGTGCTCGCGGTCCGCACCGACCCGGACGGCGGCTCGAACGGGTTCAGCCTGCTCATGGTCGAGGCCGACTCGACACCGGGGTTCGAGCGTGGGCGCAAGCTCGACAAGATCGGCCTGCCGGCCCAGGACACCGCGGAGCTCTTCTTCACCGACGCCCGCGTCCCTGCGGCCAACCTGCTCGGCGAGGAGGGTCAGGGCCTGAAGTACCTGATGAGCCACCTGCCCCGAGAGCGCCTGGGTGTCGCCAACCAGTCCATCACGACGGCGCGCGCCATCCTCGACCAGACCGTCGCGTACCTCAAGGACCGGACCGCCTTCGGAAAGCGCCTCGTCGACTTCCAGAACACGAGGTTCGCGCTGGCGGAGATGGCCACCGAGCTAGACGTGGCTCAGACTTACGTGGACGCCTCGGTCCTGGCCTACAACGCGGGCACCTTGACGCCCGTGGAGGCGGCGAAGGGCAAGTGGTACGTCAGTGAGCTGCAGAAGCGGGTCATCGACCAGTGCCTGCAGCTGCACGGCGGCTACGGGTTCATGCGCGAGTACGCGGTGGGCAAGGCCTACGTCGACACCCGGGTCCAGACGATCTACGGCGGCACCACGGAGATCATGAAGGAGATCATCGGCCGCGACATCGCGGGCGGGCGTTGACGACATGTCCTGGTGCGCGTCCCCCGCTTCTCACCTTACATCGCGCGCCACACCACGACGTACCGGAGACCCCATGAGGACCGCCCGTCCGTCCAGCACGCTCGAGGCCCTGACCGAGGTCCTCGACCGACGGTCCAGCTGCCGCGGGTTCACCCGCGAGCCGGTCGACCCGTTGACGCTGCGACGCCTCTTCGAGGTGGCGCAGCGCACCCCCTCGTGGTGCAACTCCCAGGCGTGGCAGGTCCACCTGCTTTCCGGCACGGGCCTGGCCGCTCTGAGCGAGCGGCTAGTTGTGATGCCCAGGCACGTTGTGCGATTGGGTACGGCGCAGCTGTAGATGGGTGAAGGCCTCCCGCGGTGGAGTGGAGCTGTCTAGAAACCGCTCCGCCACAAGGAGGCCTTCATGTCCCACGCTAACGCTGCGCTCACCCCACGGCACAGGCTGCGTCTGGCTCGGTTGATCGTCGAGGAGTGCTGGCCAACGTCGCGGGCCGCAGAGTTCTACAACGTGTCCTGGCGCACGGCCGACAAATGGGCCCAGCGCTACCGGGCTGCGGGGCCGGCCGGGATGAACGACCGGTCCTCGGCCCGGCACACCCAGCACGCCAAGACTCCTCAGCCAGTGGTCCGCAAGATCGTGCACCTGCGCTGGAAGCAGCGTCTGGGACCGGTCCAGATCGGTGCCCGGCTCGGCGTGCCGCCCTCGACCGTGCACGCGGTCCTGGTCCGCTGCCGACTCAACCGGCTGTCCTATACCGACCGAGTCACCGGCGAACCAGCTCGCCGCTACGAACGCTCGCGCCCCGGCGAGCTGCTCCACGTCGACACCACCAAGTTCGGCAACATCCCCGACGGCGGCGGATGGCGCTACCTCGGCAAGCAGCAGGGCCATCGCAACCGACAGGCCACCCGCGATCGCACCGGGATCAAGTCCCGCAAGTACCACCCCAAGATCGGCACCTGCTTCGTGCACACCGTGATCGATGACTACACCCGACTGGCCTACGCCGAGTGCCACGACGACGAGCTCGCCGTCACCGCGGTCGGGGTGCTCTACCGCGCCGTGGCCTGGTTCGCCGAACACGGCGTGAGCGTCGAGCGAGTCCTCTCCGACAACGGATCGGCCTACAAGTCGGTGCTGTGGCGCGACACCTGCACCGAGCTCGGCATCACCATGAAGAAGACCCGGCCCTACCGGCCCCAGACCAACGGCAAGGTCGAACGCCTCCACCGCACCCTGGCCGACGGCTGGGCCTACCGACGCCTCTACAACTCCGAGAACGCCCGACGAGCAGCCCTGGCAGGATGGCTCCACCAGTACAACCACCACCGGCCCCACTCAGCCCTCGGCGGCCAACCACCCATCACCCGGTTGGACAACCTGGCTGGGCATCACAGCTAGTGGCCCGGGTGCTGTCCGGCCCGGAGACCCCGGACAGCCCCGGTCCCGAGCGCTACGAGGGGGTGTACGCCGAGCGGCGGCGCAGCTGCGGCATGGCCCTGTACGACGCTGTCGGCGTCGCACGGGAAGACCATGACGGCCACTCGCCCCAGATGCTGGAGATCGTCCGCTTCTTCGGCGCCCCGCACGTCGCGGTGATCACCAGCCCCAAGACGCTGGGTACCGACGGCGTAATGGACTGCGGCGCCTACGTCGCCAACCTGCTCAACCTCGCCGAGGCCTACGACCTCGGTGCGATCGCCCAGGGTGCGATCGGCATGTACGCCGATGCGGTGCGGGAGCACTTCGTGATCGCCGAGGACCGCGACGTGGTGTGCGCCGTGTCCTTGGGACACGCGGACCCCGACCACCCGGCCAACACCTTCCGCACGGATCGTGAGGAGATCGACCGGGTCGTCCAGGGTCTGCCTGCCTGAGGCCTGCCCAGGCAGTCACCCGTCACCCGACCGGGTTGACGCCGATCGTGACCTCGGACAGGTCAGAGATCTCCGACCACCGAGCGGAGACCTCCCGCAGGCTGGGCGGCTCCGGGAACGTCACCCCAGCGTTCTGGAACTGGGCCACGCGGTAGGTCTGCCCGCCGCCGACGACGAACACCGAGCCGGACTCGGCGCACTCCTCGGTGAGCAGGTACGTCACGACCGGGGCCACGAAGGCCGGCGGCAGCTTGTCGAGGAGCTCCGAGGGTGCTACGTCCTCCGTCATCCGGGTCGCGGCCATCGGCGCGATCGCGTTGACCTGGACTCCGTCGCGGGCACCCTCGATCGCCAGGGTGTGAGTCAGACCCACCAGACCGGCCTTGGCCGCGCCGTAGTTGGCCTGGCCGAAGTTGCCGAAGAGCCCGCTGGTGGAGGTGGCCATCACGATCCGGCCGAAGCCCTGGGCGCGGAAGTGCGGCCAGACCGCCTTGGACATGTGGTAGCTGCCGTCGAGATGCACGGACTGCAGGAGCTTCCATGCGTCGGTGGTCATCTTCGAGAACGACATGTCGCGCAGGATCCCGGCGTTGTTGACCAGGCCGTGCAGGGCACCGTAGGCCCCGACAGCCGTAGCCACGATCGCCGCTGCCCCCTCCTCGGTCGCCACACTGTCGTAGTTGGCGACAGCGTCGCCACCGGCGGCTCGAATTTCCGCGACAACCTCGTCCGCCATCGCGGTGCCGGCACCACTTCCGTCCCGTCCGCCGCCGAGGTCGTTGACCACGACCTTGGCGCCAACGCTGGCCAGGAAGAGGGCGTACTCACGTCCCAGGCCACCCCCGGCTCCCGTGACGATGACGACCTGACCTTCGACTCCAGCCATGTTCTCCCCTAAGGTAGTCTCGAAATCTAATTCAGATTAAGAATAGGTCATGATCGAACACCTCAGCGACCGTCTCGTCCGGATCGAGCTCCCCCTCCCCCTCCAGGGACTCAGCAGTGTCAACTGCTACGTCGTGCTGGGCGACGCGGAGACCGTCCTCGTCGATCCCGGCTGGTCCTCTCCCGAGACCGAGACCGCCCTGCGGAGCGGCTTGGACGAGCTCGGACTGTCCCCGAGCGACATCAGTCGGATCCTCACCAGCCACCATCACTGGGACCACTACACCCAAGGCCTCGCATGGCAGGAGCGCCACGACATCCCCGTCCACCTCGGCCGTGGTGACGACCGCAGCATCCACGCCTGGTTCGACCTTGAGGGGGCGTTCCCGAGACAGGTCGAGCTGCTCCGCGCCGCCGGCGCGGGCGCGCTCGCCGACGAGATCGCGGGCCTGCCCGCCACTATCCACGAGCAGGACATGGACTTCGGCCTGCCGGCGGCCTGGCTGGACGACGACGACGTGATCGAATGCGGCGGTGTGAACATCCACGTGATTGCCACGCCTGGCCACACCCGCGGGCACGTCTGCTTCGAGATCCCCGAGGAGGGCCTGCTGCTGACTGGAGACCACGTCCTGCCTCGCATCTCCCCGTCCATCGCCTACGAGCGCGAGCCGGACGCCCTGTCCCTGATCAGCTACCTGTCGTCCCTGCGCCTGGTCGCAGAGCGCCCTGACTTGCGCATGTTGCCGGCACACGGCCCGGCCGACCTCGCAGTCGGCAGCTCCCGAACCCGTGCGCTCGAGCTGCTCGAGCACCACGGCACGCGGTTGGACGTCATCACGTCCCTGGTCCGTCATGGCCGTTCGACCGCCCACGAGGTGGCCGACGCGATGACCTGGACGCGCCACCACCGTCGGCTGCGCGAGCTCGATCCCGTGCACCGGATGACCGCGGTGCTCGAGACCGAGGCACACCTGGTGCTGCTTGCTCGCCAGGACCGACTCCGTCGAACGACGATGGACGGCGTCGACCACTACCTCGACCACCAGCACTGATCGCCCAACACGTCGGAGGAAGCATGCTTTCTGGTCCGCGGTCGCCTCACCACCAGACCCAGCTCGACGTCGCGCTCGCGAGCGTCCACGACGACTCCCGCGCGGAGGCTGTCGCACGGCAGCACGCTCGGGGCAAGCAGACGGCGCGCGAGCGCATCGCGCAGCTGACCGACCCTGACAGTTTCCACGAGATCGGGGCACTCGCCCGACCGGCGGAGCCCGGTCCGGGCGGGCAACCGATCCCCGCGGACGGACTGGTCACGGGGACCGCCCGGATCGATGGTCGCCCGGTCGTGGTGCTGGCCAGTGACTACACCGCGGCAGGCGGTAGCAACGGCCTCATCGGCAACGCGAAGATGCGCCGGTGCTGGGAGATCGCTGCGACCCGCGGGATCCCAGTGGTGATGCTGTTCGATGGTGGTGGCCATCGGATCAGCGAGGGACTCGACGCACGCGAGTTCGCGGGCGGGTTCGACATTCAGGAGCTCCAGACGCGACTCTCGGGATGGGTGCCGATGGTGGCAGCCATCCTTGGCCCGGGGTACGGGCAACCCACCCTCGCTGCCGCGCTGTGCGACTACGTCGTCGCTGTCCGGGGGATTGCCAGCGTCGGGATGGCCCCTCCGGCGCTCGTCCGGGCGGCCACCGGGGAGGACGTCGACTCCGAGCAGCTCAGCAGTCCGGACGCCCAGGCGTCGTACGGCACCATTGACCTGGCGGTAGACACCGAGGAGGAGGCGCTCGACCACCTGCGCTGGTACCTCTCCTTCCTGCCCCTGAACGCGGATGCCCCGTTGCCGGTGGCTGTCGCCGCACCACCGGACCGGCATGCGGCCGCGACACTGGACGAGACGGTGCCGGCCGATCTTCGGGTCGGTTACGACATGTACGACGTCCTGGACGGCCTCCTGGACGAGGACTCGGACCTGGAGCTGAAGTCGGTTTTCGCCCCGAACTTGATCACGATGCTCGGCCGGATCGAGGGGTGTGTCGTCGGCGTGGTCGCCAGCCAGCCCGCGGTCAAGGCCGGGATGCTCGACGCTCCGGCGGCCGACAAGGCGGCGCACTTCATCTCGCTATGCGACGCCTTTGGCATCCCGGTGCTGGTCATCATGGACCTGCCCGGCCTCGCTGTCGGGGAGGAGGCCGAGCGGAGCGGACTGGCCCGAAGCAGTGCACGACTGTCTGCGGAGCTCGGTGCGGCGACGGTCCCGATGTTCACCGTCGTCGCTCGGAAGGGTTATGGCGGCGGCTACGTCATCCTTTCTGGCGGCCGGACGTTCAACCCCGAGTTGGTGGTGGCCTGGCCGCATGCCGAGACCGCGGTCATGGCGGTGGAGACAGCGATCGAGCTGGTTTACGGTCGCGAGGTGGCCTCGGCGCCTGACCCGGACGGCCGTCGCGCCGAGCTCACCGAGGGCTTCCGTGGCGGTATCGGCGCCCTGCGGGGCGCGGAAGGGTTCGGCTTCGACGCGGTGATCCGGCCGAGCGAGACGCGGGGGTGGCTCGCCGACCTGCTGCCCGACCTCCCCCGCCACGGCCAGATGCAGGTGCTCACTCCCCGTCGGCATGCCGTAGCACCTCTCTGACCTAGCTTCCGACCGGGGCGGTTTCGCCTACGTCGCGTTCGTCGTCGACGTCTTCTACCAGCGGATTCTGGACTGGCAGATCCCGGCCAACCGGCGCACCGACCTGGTCCTGACCCCTCTACGGATCAGACGGTTCACTAGTGACGGGGAAAGGAGGGTTTGGAGGACCCGGGAGATGTAGTGCTTACGCCTGGGATGAGCAGGGTGGATAGGGTGGTCGTTGTCGAACAGCCCACCCCAACCCGTTCGCCACCCAAGCGTGCATTGAGCCACTGAAGAGCCAGAGGTGCGCCGGTGAGCGCCAGACTGACATGGTCGCTAACTAGGTCGCGGACATATTTTACCCGCGCGCCCCGCTTGCACCACTTAGCGACAGTTTCGGCGGCATCAGCCTCTGGTACGAGTTCGTCCAATACAGCTTGATAAACTAGAACTGGTGCCATCGGCGTCCCCCTACGGAGCGCCATAGCCTTTAGGCCTTTCTCGACCGGGGGGAGCGCAAGGAGTCGGCTGTACGGAATCGTTAGGTATCTATTCATATTCAGCAGGGGATATAATGCTAAGTTGGACACCACGCATCTCGAGTCGCCGGAAGCCAGCAAGCGGCGTCCGGCTGGCGTGAGATGCTTCTTGAATGACGGCTTGATGATTGGGTTCCCTCGAATAATTCCCGGTAGCGTCGAAGGCAGGAAGCCTGCGAAAGGTCCTCCGTTTAGCGCTGCAAGGATCTTATCGGGGCGAGACACGAAACCTCCTACCGCAATCCCGGTGATGTTCAGCTCAGGCGCATAGCTCGGCTGCGCGATAGCAGCAGATCCGGTACCAAACGAGCCTCCGGAATAACCCCAAGCCGCTACCGGTGTGCGTACGTGGTGTTGACCGTGAGCAGCCCTCGCAGGATCCCGCCGTTCGCATCTCGCATGCTCACGATCGAGCGGGTGTTCACCACGAAGGCCCCCAGGTCGGGCAGGTATCGGAGCAGCATCGCGGTGACCGGGTCCAAGCGCGCAGTCGTCCGCTCCGCGACCGGGAGGGCGGCCCGGAGGTCGTCCACGACGGGGCGCAGCTCGGCGACCAACGGGGAGGCCCGGCGCACCAGAGGCCGAGCGACTTCCACGGTGGTGCTCAGTCGCTGGACCGTGCTGTCGACACGCTCCAGAGCGTCGGGCAACACAGCTGTGGCGTCCTGGACATCGCGCAAGGTCGGGTCGAGCTGACGGGTCAGCCGGCTAACAGCGCGGGTGGAAGCCGTGAGCTGGCGCGCGAGTGCAGGCAGCTCGGACAAGCTCGCGTCGAGGCTTTCAGACTCGCCCGACATCGAGCTCAACGTGCTGCTGAGCGCCCCGGCGAGAGCATTCAGCCGGGCATCGTCCTCCCCGACCGCCGAAGAGATCTGAGCGACGGCCGAGACGAGCGTCCGAAGCGAGGTGCGTCGCTCGTCGAGCTCGCGGAGAACAGGCGCCAGATCCTCCGTGAGACCTGTCGCCTCCTGCAGCCCGGCCGGAAGGTGCTCGTCGGCGTCCGTGAGTGCCGCGTCGGCCTCCGCGAGGAGCTTCGTCAGCGCCGTCCTCGCGCCGTCGTCCAAGTGACCCAGCACTTCGTCGAGCTGCACCGGACGCTCCGTGTTGGTGACGGGCAGCGTCGTGCCCTCCTCGACCTCTTCGGCGGGCGGCCCACCGGGATCGATCTCGACGTACATCTCGTTGAGCGGGCTCTTGGGACGGAGGACGAGCGTGGCGTTCTCGTACACAGGGTGTCCCGGCTCGAGGGTCATCTCCAACTCGGCCCGACCCTGGTCGTTCACCCGAGCGTCGGTGATCTGGCCCACGATCACGCCGTACATCCGGACCTCCTGGCCGTTGCCCGGCGCGACGCCCGGCACGGCCTCGAACTCCGCAGCGAACTCGAACTTGTCCGCCCACGGCGCGGTGAACCGTTGATTGGTGAGCACCCACGTGCCGGCGATCGTGGCCACCACGACGAGTGCGACCATCACGACGACGTTCTTCTTCAGCCCTGGCTCGGTGCGAACTCGCTCCCAGTTTCGCCTCAGTCGTGCGCGCGCGCTCATCGATGCCCTCCAGCAAGCAGGTCGTCCAGCAGGTCGTTGAGCGAAGGTGTTCCAGGCGCCGACGGTGCCCCGTCGTGCGGTGGCACGGTCTCGACAGGCTCGGGAAGGTAGAAGGCGGCTGTCAGAATCTTGAACATCTGCTCGATCGAGATGGGGGTGCCACCGATGCTGCTGCTGCCGACCCCCGGCTGGAACGAGATCGCGTGGCCGTTGTTGTCGACCATCCCCGTCGCACGGTCCAGGTTGGCGAACATGTAGGCAAGCTCCTGGTAGAGCGGCTCGTCGGTCTCGCTCATCGAGTACGGGCCCTTGCCGTGGTAGTCGCTGCGAAGCCAGGGCACGAGCTCGCGGTTCACCCGGTCGATGACGGGCCCCCCGATGTCCGTGACCACGTGGTCGGCGCTGATCGCCGTCGGCACGAGGTCATCGAGCAGGGGCCGGGCCGACTGGATCAGACCGCGCAGGTCGGCGACGAGTGGTCGGCTATCCCAGATCACGGGCTGAGCGGTGTCCAGAGTGGTACGGAGCTGCCTCACGAGGGGCCTGGTCTCGGCGGAGACCTCACGCAAGGTCGTGAGGGTACGTCCCAGGTCGTGCAGACCCGCCTCCGTGGCCGGCAGCGTCTCGGGCAGCTCGGCGATCGCTGCCGCGAGCTCCGGGGAACGGCGTCCCAGAACTGACATCACGACCGCAAGATCGCCGAGGATCGCGTCGAGACGGTCATCGGCCGGCAGCGCCCGGGCCGTGTTCTCGAGTCCGGACACGATTGACCTGAGGTCATGGTGTGGTCGCTCCCCGCGCGTCGCCCTCAGGACGTCAGCCGCCGGAGCCAAGGTGTCCGGTGCCGTCTCCAAAAGACGCCGCAGCGCGCGCCGTCCGGTGCGTTCCAAGGAACTCTCCAGCTCTCCGGTCGCGACCTGCATGCCCTTAAGAGCCGCGGGCTGCAGTGCACGCGCCACCTTGTCCAGCTCGACGGGAACAGCCGTACGGCTGCTGGGGATCGATCGTGCCTCGAAAGCACCAGGATCGCCTCCGGGCTCGAGATCCACGAAGTAGGAACCACCGAGCAGCGTGGTGGGCCGGATGGTGGCGGAGGGCTCGCTGCCCAGCGAGTCGAGGACGTCGTCCTCTACCTTGAGCGTGACCACCGCGCCGTCGCCGTCCTTCTCGACCGCGGTGACCTTGCCGACGACCACGTAAGCGACCTTGACCCGGCTGACGTCGGGGCGGAGTTTGTAGGCGCGATCGAAGTGAACCTCAATCGTGGAGCCCGGCATAAGCATCGACCCGATCCGGTCCTTGCTGAACAAGCCGACAGCCGCGAGAACGGTGACGACGACCAGCACCACGCCGAGCCGGGCAGACGTGCTGGGTGCGAAGGCGCGAAGCGCGCTGGCCGGTCTCATGGAACCACCTGGAGATCGTTCGTCCGGTGCTGCGGGGCCTCACCGGGATCGGGGTACGCCTCGCGCTGGAGCAAGGGGCTATCGATGGGCAGATTGCCGATGATGTTTTCGGCGCTGACGACGGGATAGATCCGGAGCCAGTGCCCCGAAGCATCGCCCTGGGACAGGGCGTCGGCGGCGTTCTGGAAGAACAGAAGAGCCTCTGGGGCGTAGGGCGCCAAGGTCATCAACGGAGCTCGACCTCGGGATACAGCGGTTCCGAACTGGGCGACCAGCGGACGCGCGTTTGCGAGGGTGCCGGTCAGTCTGGAGACCGCCGGGTCGGCCACCTCCACGACACCGGGTACCGCCTCGAGTGGTTCGACGGACTCGCGGAGCAGCCCACGGGTGTCGGGCATTGCCGTTGCGAGGGCACGAGCACCGGGACGCAACCGGATGGCCGCGGTCTTAGTGTCAGCCAAGGGGCCGTCGAGGTCGACGAGCGCTCGGCGGACCTCGCGAAGGGTGGAAGGCGCCTTGAGCAAGACCTGTCCGAGCGGCTCTTGCTCGTCGGTCCCGATCGCTTCGACCGTCGTGGCCAGCTGCTCGGTCATTGAAGCGAGCTCCTGCTCCTGCTGGTCCAGCGACGAGGCCACCGACTCGGCCGTCACCAGGATCTGGGTCAGATCTGATCCGTCATCGACCGCGAGAGCGTCCGAGACGACGCCGAGATCGGTGAGAGTGCTGTCGAGCCCGTCGAGCCCGTCCTGGAGGTCCTCGCCACGGCCGACGAGGCCCCCTCCCGTCTGCCGGAGTGTCGCTTGGAGGGCTGTCCGGGTCTTCGAGTCGAGAGCCCCGAGGACATCGTCCAGCTCGACCGCCTCGGTCGTGCGACTCAGGGGGATCGTGTCCTCGATCGCTCCGGCGTCTTCGGAGCCGGGGTCCAGGTCAACGTACTTCTGACCGAGTGCGGAGCGGGACCGGATGGTCGCCTCGGCGTCGGCGTAGACCGCACGCCCGTCGTCGAGTCGCATGTTGACGACCGGCTTGCCGTCGACGAGCTCGATGCTGTCGACGTACCCGGACCTGACATTCGCGATCCTCACGTCGTCGCCTGCACGGAGCGCGCCGGTGGTCTTGAACTGGGCAGCCACCTCGCTTCGTTCGACGCCGGGCACGTAGTCGGGCATGCCGTTTTGGGCGGTCAGCGCGAATGCCGTCACGGCTACCGCCGCGACCAGGCTCACCAACCCGACCCTGAGGGAGCGGGTCCTCGCGCGCTCCCGGCGCGCCACTGCGGACATCTCAGGCACCTCCGAGCAGGAACTGGAGAGCGCGCGCCTCTTGACGCGGCTCGAGACCGGTCACTCCGCCGGTGCGGTCGGTTCGTGGGGACAGCAGGGAATCGACGAGGTTGTTGACGTCGTCATCCAGTCCGGACAAGAGCGGTGGGCTGTCTTGAGGAGCCAGAGGCTGGCGCGGGTCGTCCGTGCCGTCAGTCGGGGCAGCGTCGCCCGTCGTCGGGGTCGTGGTGGGGATCCCGTTGGGCAGCAAGCCAGTGACCGAGTACTCGGAGAGGACGAACGCTGCGCGGAAGTAGTGCGACAACCCGTCCCGCCCGTTGGTGGTCAACGCCCAGCCGCGGACGAACTCCATCACTGACGTGAGATCGCTCGTCAGCGTCCGGGTGATGGGGTCGAGAGCCTCGACATCGTCGCGGAGCGCGGGAGTGTTCTGCCGCAACAGCCTCGCGATCGGGAGAGCTTCCGCAACCAGCGCCTGCGCCTTCTCGAGGACCGGGTTGGCCGAGGCCAGTGCGGGGTCCGCAGCGTCGGCGAACCGCAGCAGTTCGGCGCTGATGGCTTCGAGGTTGCGCGTTGTGGGACGCAGTGCCGCAAGAGTGGGGGCGGCGGCGTCAGCGGTGCCCTGCAGGTTGCCGAGCGTCCGGGTCGCGGCCCGAAGCGTGTCGGGAAGCTCCTCCAGCATGGAGCGGAACGCCGCCTCGTTGACCTCGGTCTGCTGCAGCACCGCGGTGGTGGCGGCGACCAGCCTGTCGAGCTGTCGCCCGTCGTCGACAGCGATCCCGGACGCGACCTTGGCGAAGGAAGCCACCAACGAACCGAGTTCCTCGTTCTGCCGGCTCAGGACACTGGCGAGCTTTCGGGTGTCGCCCAGCGCGGGCGCAAGGGCGGCGATCAGTCGTTGCACGTCATCGCCGTTGCCGTCCATCCCGGTACCCAGGGTCCCGATGAGTGCCGCAAGTGATGCGGATGTCGGGTCGTCCAATGAACCGAGGACCTCGTCGAGAGCGACGCTCGAACCCGTCTGCTCGAGGTCGAGCCGGCTTCCGTCGGCGAGGACGGGAGCACCCTCGCTACCTCGGTCGAGCTCGAGATAGCGCTCGCCGAGGAGGGTGACGGGACGAATGGTCAGCCGAGCATCGGCGTGGACCGGCAACGCCTCCTTCTCCAGCTCGATGGTCACTTCGGTCGAGTCGTCCTGGAGGCGCATCGAGACGACCTGGCCAACCTTGACCCCACCGAGTCTTACGTCGTTGCCCTCGAGGAGGGGGCTCGCGTCGGTAAAGCTCGCTCGAAGCATGAGACGGGTGTCCGGGCCTGCGACGAGGAGGCTGCCCGTGACGAAGAGTCCCAGCACCACGAGAACAGAGATGACGACGACCAGTCGTACCCGAGCGGCGGCGGGCGCCATTCGCTGGCCAGACGCGACGTGCGCACTCACTCCATCTCACCTCCGTTCGCGTCGGTCCAGGACTGCCCCACGACTTCACCGGGCGCGGGATACGGGTCATGGGTTACGCCTGGGGGCACGACTCCGGGGTTCTCGTTGAACGAGGTCGGGCCCACTTCGGTGAAGATCCGCGCGAAGTTCCCGTTGGCGTCGTAGTTGGAGAACGCTGATGACCAGGTGCTCACGAAACCCGCGATCTCCGGGGTATAAGGACGAAGGAACCTCACCGGTTCCTCGAGATCCTCCGTGGCCGTGGTGAGTCCCGGAACTGTCACGCTGAGGGACTCGAGAAGACCCGGTGCCACACCGAGCAGCCGAGACAGACTCTCGAGAGCGGGGCGCAGGTCCGAGGCGAAGGGTCGGAGGTCCCGCAGGAGCGGCGCGACGTCCTTGGCTACAGGAGTCAGGCTCTTCGTCGCGGGCGCCAGGTCGGCCAGGAGGGGCTCCACCTCGTCAACCGTCCCGGGCACGAGACGGAGGGTCTGGTCCGCCTGCTCGAGCGTCGGCGGCAGGGCCGTGAGTGCCGTGCGGAGGTCCTCCCGGTTCTGCGAGATCTGGTCGACGAGGGCACTCGTCGAGGAGACGATGGCGTCGAGTTCGCCATCGCGAGCAGCCATGACGCCGAGCATCTCGTCGAGGCGCTGCGCAAGGTGCTTGATAGCCGGACCGTCGGTTCCGAGCGCGAGCATCAGCTGGCCGAGCTCATCGAGGGCAGGACCGCCCGCCTCGATGGTTCCGTCCAGGTCGCGCGCCCGGTCGTCGAGAACCTGCTCGAGGTTGCCAAGCAGCCCTTGGATCTCGCGGCGGGTCTGCGGGTCAAGACTGTTCAGGATGTCGTCGATCTCGACCGCGCTCGGCATCCGTCCCACGATCATCCCGCCGTCCGGGATCTCCGGGTTCTTCTCCGGACCGTCGGTGACCTCGACCTGACGCTCGCTCAGCACGGCCTTCCAGCCGACAACCACCTGGGCGCCGTCGTGCAGTGGTGCGACGTCCTCGTCGAGCGACAGCGTGAGCTGTGCCTTGCCGTCATGCACTTCGATGGCTTCCACCGTTCCGGCCTGGAACCCGTTGACCTGCACGGGTGCTCCCTCGACCACGCTGGTCGCCGAGTCGAGAACCACTTTGACCTCGTACCCGGAGCTCTGGCTCAGCCCGAGCACCCCGGCACCAGAGATGAGCGCGACCGCCGACACCGCCGGGGCGAGCGATCGAAGATTCGTCAACATCGATCAGTCCATCCCGAGCGGACCGGCGGACTCACCGCTGAGGAACTGGCGGACGAACGGGTCGTCGTGCTCGAAAGCTTCCTCGGCGGGACCGTAGTGTACGGTCTGGCCCTTCCAGATCAGGCCCACGTAGTCGGAGACCTTGCGCGCCGTTCGGATGTCGTGGGTCACCAGCAGGTAGGTGCCGCCGTGCTGGGCGTGCATCTCGAGGATCACGTCGTTCAGGAGACTGGTACGCACCGGGTCCAGACCCGAGTCCGGCTCGTCGAAGAACACGATCCGCGGTTCCATCACCATCGCCCGCGCGAACCCCGCGCGCTTCCGCATTCCCCCGGAGACCTCGTTCGGGTGCTTGTGCAGCGACCGCTCGAGACCGACCTCCGTCAGTCGCGCCATCACGATGTCACGGATCTCGTCCTCGGACTTGTCCGTGTGCTTCCGCAGCGGGAAGGCCGTGTTGTCAAACAGGTTCATCGACCCGAACAGGGCGCCGTCCTGGAACAGGACCCCCATGTTCTTCCGGATCTCGTATCGGTCGTGCTCACTCATCTTCCACAAGTCCTGGCCGAAGACGAGCACCTCGCCGTCATCCGGCTCGAGCAGGCCGACGAGGTGCTTGATCAGGACGGACTTCCCCGTGCCCGAGGGACCGAGCACCGTCGTGATGGCGTCGTCCTGGAAGTTCAGGTCAAGTCCCTGCAGCACCTTGAAGTCGCCGAACGCCTTGTGGACTCCCCTGACCTCCATGCTGTGCGGCGTGCCATCGGCTGCCAGGGTCCCGTCGTCGCCGAACGCGGCGCGCTGACCGTCGGTGTCACGGTCCGAAATCGGGGCACCCGCGGCGGGAGAAGAGTCGCGGCTGGACCCGATGATGGAGGCGAGGCTGGACATAGAGGTCTCCTGTGATGGATAAGGTGTTCGTAAAGTTGATGACGAGCGACGCGCGAAGGGTGCTAATTGGCGACCGGGGCGTTGGGACTGAGTCCCCAGAAGAGTTGGGTCGTGAACACACCGAGCACATGGATGACGACCATGTTGATCATCATCGATTTCGCGGTCGCCCGGCCTACGCCCACGGGTCCGCCGCTGGCGTTGAAGCCGTAGTAGCAGCCGACGAAGACGACCGCTGTGCCGAAGCTCAGGACCTTGATCTGGGAGTACAGGAAGTCCAGCGGGTTCTGGTAGAGCCAGAAGATGTACAGATAGCCACCGGGCGAGACACCACCGAGCTGGACGACGGTGACCAGGTACATCGTCACGTACATGACGGCCAGGCCCACGGTGTACAGCATCGGGATCGCGATCCACGCCGCGAGGACTCGCGTGCCGACCAGGTACGCCTTGGCCTTGATGCCCATCACTTCAAGCGCGTCGATCTCGTCAGAGATCCGCATCGACCCTAGCTCGGCAACCAAGCCGCAGCCGACCTTGGCGGCGAAGATGTAGCCCCACATGTAGGGCGACATCTCCCGCAGACTGCACCATGCGTTGAAGATGCCCGAGTAGAGCGGCGCCCCGATCTGTCGCAGGGTGTAGCTGGCCTCAAGACCGCACACCGTTCCCATGACGCCCTGCATCGCCCAGATGATGAGTCCGCTCGTGAGGATGAGGACACCGGCCTGGTGGAGGACCTCGGTGCTGTAGAGCCGCACGTCGCGGAAGGACCGGACGACGCTGCCGGAGAATCGGACGATGTCACCGGCAGTAGTCAAGCCTGCATTGAGTCCGGACGCTGCCCTGTTGAGGGGACGTGGCCCACTCTTGGCATCGGGCCGCTGGGGAGCAAGTGTCATGACGCGCCTCTTACCTGTAGACCTGGATCTCGGGGGCGAGGCCGAGCAGGATCGTCGTGAAGATGAAGTTGAAGGACCAGATGGCGGCAAACGCGATCACGACCGCCTGGTTGACGGCGCGTCCGACACCGGCGGGTCCGCCGCTGGCGTGAAAGCCCTTGTAGCAACAAACGACGCTGATGATCAGCCCGAAGATCGTGGTCTTGGCGACGCTGGCCCAGATGTCGGTCGTGGTGGCGTTGGCGAAGAAGTTTGCGGTGAACGCCGCGCTCGAGGCGCCCACCATCAGCGCTGCCAGGTAGCCGCCAAGAACTCCGAAGGCGAGTGCCACCAGATCCATCAGGCCCGTCATGATGGTAACGGCGATGATCCGCGGAAGGATCAGGACACGCACCGGGTCGAGGCCGAGCACCTCCATCGCGTCGATCTCCTCGCGGATGCGTCGCGCGCCGAGGTCAGCGGTGATGGCGGTACCAACGACGCCAGCCACGACCATCGCGTTGATCCAGGGGGCGAACTCACGGACCGACGCCATCACGAAGAACGAGCCGAGGCGCTCCGGGATGCCGAAGAGAAGGTACAGGTTGCCGGCCTGCAGCCCAGGCGCGCCGAATCCGAATGCCATGCAGGAGACGGCCATCGGCAACCAGCAGAGCCGCAACGTGTCGAACATCTGGTCACGAACATCGCCCCAGTAGCCGATCGGCTGGCGGACAGCTGACGCGGTGACACGGCCGAGGAGCTGGGCCATCTCACCCATCTGGACGAACGGTCCCTGTATCGACCGCAACGCTCGACGCGCAGCAGGACTCGAGCCCGCGCGCTCTGCCGCGGCCGGCGAAGGACGGGTCGAGGACGCGGTCGTCATCGACTCCCCCGAGCGCACTCTTGTTTCGCCACCGGACACTCCGTTTCTTCGATTGGCGGCCAGGATGAGACCGTCATCACTTCAGTTCCGGCAGGCTCGCAGCCTGCGTCACGGGCGTTCTCGGGAGTGCAGCACAAGATCCCGGTCGCCATTTGTACGGCGCGTCGAAGCCCGCTCGGGTTAGCGGTACGCGCGAGCATGAGCAGTCCGCCCGCGGTCACGCAGCCATACGACGTGGCCGAGGGTGACCCTCCGCCGTCCACCCGAAGAACAGTTGTGTGCACGACACAAGGGCGAGCCGGAAGTTCGTGGTGCCGTCAGTGGTCCAAGGTCGACACAGGGTGGCAGCGTCTCCTCACCTCAGGCTCCATCACTCAGGAGGATGCCACCATGGCTGACCTGCTTACCGCCTTCGTGCCGCTGTTCGCGTTCATGCTGATTCCCGTGTGGATCCCGATCGTGGCACATGTCGGCGGCGCGATCGTTGATCGACTGGCGCGGCCCGACATGTCGGCAACCGCGCGGGCCGTCGAAGCGGCCAAGACCCGTTCGGCCGATCTCCGCGCCATGCCTCGCCACGTCCCTCGGCACCGATTCGAACCCGTCGACGTCGTCGCGGCCTAGTAAGACGAGCGTCGCACTCCACGGACAGCCCGGGGGGTCACCATGGAGGACCGCCACCCTTCGACAGCTGCGACCACTCGGCTCTCCGCTCGCCTGTACCTCATGTCAGGCTGAGGCGTCGGTCGAGGCGGCTGACCTCTCGCTCTGATATGGAGCGACCTGCTGTCACCAGGCAGAATGAGGACCCGGTTCACCCCGTCGACCCGGCTTCCGCGCGCTGATCGTTCGGGCTGTCGCCAACGCTGGGACGCTCATGGATTGTGCGCGAAGCACGGTTGGAGCGGCGTCCCGTGGACTCTCGCACGAATCGCAAGCGGCCAAGACCAAATAGGCTCGCAGCATGAAGCGTGACATCTACAACGAGGACCACGAGGCGTTCCGCGAGTCGGCACGCACCTGGATCGAGCGGTCCGTCACCCCGAACGCGGAGAAGTACATCCAGGAGAAGTCGCTGCCGCGCGAGTTCTGGCTCGAGGCCGGCGCCCAGGGCATGCTCGGCCTCGCCATCCCCGATGAGTATGGCGGCGCCGGGGCCGACGACTTCCGCTTCAACGCGGTCCTCACCGAGGAGATGGCGAAGGTCGGCGCGTGGATGCCGACCTGCGTGGGCATCCACGCCGACATCACCGCGCCGTACATCGTCGAGCTCGGCACCGAGGAGCAGAAGCAGCGGTGGCTCCCGGGCGTGGCCGCGGGCGAGATCCTGCTCGGCATCGGCATGACCGAGCCGTCCGGTGGGTCCGACCTCGCCGCGCTGAAGACCACCGCCGTCCGTGACGGCGACGCGTGGGTCATCAACGGCTCGAAGACCTTCATCACCAACGGCTACTCCGGCGACCTGATCATCACCGCCGCGCGCACCGACCCGGAGAAGGGCCCGAAGGGCATCACCTTGTTCGCGCTCGAGGCGACCATGGAGGGCTTCGGTCGCGGCCGCAAGCTCGACAAGGTCGGCATGGAGGAGTCCGACACCTCCGAGCTGTTCTTCGAGAACGTGCGGGTGACCGACGCCGAGATCGTCGGCGAGCTCAACATGGGCTTCGTCCACATGATGCAGAAGCTGCCGCAGGAGCGGATCGCCTGTGCCATCGCCAACACCCACCACGCCAAGCAGATCCTCGGCGAGACGATCCAGTACGCCAAGGACCGGCAGGCGTTCGGCCAGTCGATCGGGCGCTTCCAGCACATCAAGTTCCTGCTCGCCGAGCTGGTCACCCAGGTCGAGGTGTGCGAGGCCTACATGGACAAGTGCGTGCAGGCGCACACCGATGGTGAGCTCACCGCGGTCGAGGCCGCCAAGGCCAAGTGGTGGTCCTCGCAGATGCAGAACGAGGTCATCGACCACTGCGTGCAGATCCACGGTGGCTACGGCTACATGAACGAGTACCGCGTTGCCCGCGCCTGGCGGGATGCCCGGGTGACCAAGATCTGGGCCGGCTCCAACGAGATCATGAAGGAGCTCATCGGGCGCGAGCTCGGCTTCTGAAACTTCGTCGCCCTCGCCCCGCGCCGCAAACCCCGCCACGCGAGCCTGTGAACCGCCCCGGTGTGTCCGGAGACTGCTACTAGCCGGTGGCGCCGACCTCAAATCCGTGATGGACCCGCATGGGCCACTCCCAAATCCAAACCACGCAGAAATTCCTGCACACCCTTGCCCGACACGACCGACCAACGCAACCTCGACGCCCTCACCCGCATCCAGAAGAAAGGACCCGTGACTCAGGTATGCACACCCGCGGAACCGCAAGCATCCGGTGGTCTCAGTGTTGTTGTCCAGGCGGAGCCCCCGTCAGGGGCTGGAATTGCACGGGAAGGCCGTCCGCGGGCACCGGGAGCGAGGTGTTATCCCAGCGGACCCGATAGTTGTCGGGCACCGTCCAACGATAGTTCAACAGCATCTCGTGCAGGATCGCCTTGACCTCCAGGGTCCCGAAGTGCAGTCCGATGCATTTGTGAACGCCGCCGCCGAAGGGGATCCAGGCGTTTCGATGGGACTTGTCCTCCTGGCGCGCGGGGCCGAACCTGTTCGGGTCGAACGTGTCTGGCTGGGTCCAGCAGGCGTGGTCGAAGTGGTTTACTGCAGCGGCGACAGCGACCAGCGTGCCCGCAGGGACGTGGTGTCCTTGGACCTCAGTGTCTTTCACTGTCTTGCGCATCACCAACGGCACGGGGGCCACTAGGCGCAGCGTCTCCCTGATCACCAGGTCGAGGGTGGTCAGTCCTTCGAGGGCGTCGATGTCGACGGCCTTTCCGAGGGCGAGTGACTCGCGCCGGGCGGCTTCTTGCCACTGGGGGTGTTTGGCCAGGAAGTAGGCGGCCGCGGCGGTGGTGATGGTGGAGGTGTCGTGCGCGGCCATCATGAGGAAGATCATGTGATTGATGATGTCCTCGTCGCTGAAGCTCTCGCCGTCGGCGGTGGTCGCCTGGCATAGACCAGCGAACAGGTCGTCGCCTCCTCCAGCCCGCGTCGCGGGGAGGTGCTTGTGGAAGTAGTCCTCGAGCACCCTGCGGCCCTTGACGCCGGCCCGGAAGCGGGTGCCGGGAATTGGCAGACGGACGATGGAGCTGGCCGCGCGGACGGTTGCGACGAAGGCCTCGTTGATGGCTCTCGTGTCCCCGCCGCCGCGGCCTCCCATGAACACCTCGGTGGCGATGTCCAATGTGAGGTCCTTCAGGAGCGGGTAGAGCCGCACGGGGCCGTCGCTCGACCAGGAAGCAACGCCCTCCCGTGCCTGCGGCGCGACCTGGTTCACGTAACCAGCGAGCCGGTCCCGGGTGAAGGCTTCCTGCATGATCCGGCGGTGCATGAGGTGCTCATCGAAGCTCATTAGCATCAGGCCGCGATGGAAGAACTTGTCGATCAGGAAGGTCCATCCGTCCTGGGAGAAGGCCTTGTCGGAGTTCGCGAGCACCGACTGAGTCGCCGAAGGTCCGGCCACGACCACCATTCGTGTGCCGAACGCGCCCATCCAGGAGACCGGACCGAGGCGAGCGTACCGGTCCCGACCCAACTGGGCGCCGAATCGGATGTAGTCCACCGTGTGACCCAGGAGCGGCCACCCCTTGTCGCCCTCGACCGGTCGCAGCCCGCTGCCCCGTGGTGGTTCGGCCAAGGGTCGGGTGGGCCATCGGTGCGTGAGGTCCAGTAGCACCTCGTCCACCTTCCGAGGCGCCGGGAGCATCAGGAGGGAGGAGCAGCGGTCGCGCAGCGCCTTCCGGGGCCTGAGGAGAAGCGGGCTCACGGGATCTTCCTTTGTGATCGGGTTGCTCTCAGGACTTCCGGGCGCGGTTTTCGTAGGCCATGCGCTCGGCTTGGTCGGCGGAGACCAGATGTTCCTGACCGAGACCCGGTGAGGTAGGCACGGGGTCGCGGTCTCTGCAGGAGCGAGGCGATTGCGTCGGCGACCTCTTCGGGCTCGGCGTTGCGTAGACCTCTCGGTCCGGCGATTCCGGTGACCAGCGTCGATGGTGGTGACGGGGGTAGCACCAACGAGACCTCGACGCCGCTGGTGCGGTGCTCGAGGCGGACCGCTTCGGTGAAGCCGATCACCGCCGCCTTGGTCGCGCAGTAGGTGGCGGCTCCGGGAACGAACGTTTCGCCGGCCATCGACGCAACGTTGATGATGTGGCCGCCATGTCGCGGCAACATCGACTCCAATGCGAGCTTCGTGCCCGTGATGACACCGTGAACGTTGATGTCGACCATGCGGCGAGCCACGTCGTCGGGTTCCTCCAGGGTTGGTCCGACGGGCATGATCGCGGCGTTGTTGATCAGCGCGTACGGCGTTCCGAGTCGGTCGGTCACCGTCGCGTAGAACGCACGGAACGACGCCGGGTCCGTCACGTCCAACCTGGCGGCGACCTCAATCCCGAGCTCGTCGGCCGCTGTGAGCACCCGCGACTCGTCGATGTCGCCGATGCTCACCTTGGCGCCGAGCGCGATGAGTCTCTTGGCGGTGGCGTATCCGATGCCCCGTCCGCCGCCGGTGATGATGACAACCCGGTCGCGAAGTGATGTGGCTGTCACCGATTTCCTCTCGCGGACGCATCGACGGGAGTCCTGGTCCAAGTGATGGGGATTGAGGCGTAGCCGCGGACCGGCCCCGAGCGGAGCCGGGTCGCGGCAGCGAGGTCGACGTCCCAGTCAGGCCATCGACGCAGAATGGTGGCGAGCGCGGCCGCGGCTTCCATGCGGGCAAGGGCTGCGCCCAGGCAGAAGTGGATCCCACGACCGAAGGCGACCTGGTGGTCCGGCTTGCGGTCGATGTCGAACACGTCGGCTGAGGGGAAGGCGCGTTCGTCGCGGTTGGCCGAGCCAAACAGCAGAAGCACGGTCGCTCCTTCGATCATGGTCTGCCCGTGCAGCCTCACCTCGCGGGTGAGGGTTCGGGAAAGGCCCTGGACGGGAGAGTCGTAGCGCAGCAGCTCCTCGACCGCCGGAGCGATGAGGGTTGCGTCCTCGGCCATCCTGCGACGGGCCTCGGGATGCTCTGCGAGGACGACAGCACTGTTGCCCAGCAGGTTGGTGGTCGTCTCATGACCGGCCACCAGCAAGAGCAGGCAGAAGCCGAGGAGCTCCTCTTCAGTGAGCCGCTCGCCGTTGACCTCGGCCTGAACAAGCGCAGAGATCAAGTCCTCACGTGGTCTCCTGCGTCGATCGGTCAGGAACTCGGCGAAGTAGTCATACAGCGAAGCGGCGGCCGCGAGCCCCGGGCCGGCCATGTCGAGCAACGGGTTGGCCTGGACCAGCGTGCTGGACCAGATCCGGAACTGGTCGCGGTCGGATCGCGGCACGCCGAGGAGATCGGCGATCACCATGGCCGGCAGCGGCCCGGCGAAGTCCTGGACGAAGTCGCACCCTGCCAGGTCCGCGAACGGCTCCACCAGCTCGTCGGCGGCCTCGTGAACCGTTGCGGCCAGGCCGGCGATCCGGCGGGCGGTGAAGACTCTGCTGACCAGCGACCGCATCTCAGTGTGCCGGGGCGGGTCCATCATGATCATCATCGGCAAGAACAACTCGGTCATGTCCACCGCCGAGCGCGTGGGGAAGATCCCGCGGGCCGATGAGTAGGTCCCCACATCGAGCAGGGCTGCCTCGACGTCGCTGTACCTGCTCAACACCCACGTGTTGCTGTTCTCCGCCCGGTAGAGCGGGCACCGCTCTCTCAACACCTCGTACACCGGGTACGGGTCCTGATGCACGGCTGGATCGAACGGGTCGTAGAGCTCCACCATGGCTGGGCCCCTTCCGCGAGCGCCGGATGGTATTGGACCACGGAGTTAGACTGTTAGTCTAGACTCACAGGTTATAGCCTCACGGGTTATAGCGACAGGAGACCGCCGTGCGCCGTGTTCCCGCCCAGATCGCCGCTCGACTGCCGGCCGCTGCCGAACTGTTCGCAGATCGCGGCCTTGAGGACACCAAGGTCGAGGACATCGCCTCCGCAACCGGAGTGCCGAAGGCGACGCTCTACTACTACTTCGCGGGCAAGGAAGAGATCCTGGCGTTCCTTTTCCAAGACGCGCTTCAACAGATGGCCGACGAGGTCACCATGGCAGTGCAGGCACCGGACTCGGCGGCGACCCGGTTGACCGCGGTCGTCCAAGCGCAGTTGCGGGTAATGGCTGATCAGCCCGCTGTGTGCCGAGCCCTCGTGGGAAACCTCGGCCGGGCCGGTCGCATCCCCGAGATCGCAACCGCCATCACCGAGGCCTACTACACACCGGTGCAACATCTTCTCGAGGAGGGCGTACGCGACGGGTCGCTCCGAGCGACCGAGGACCCTGTCACGACAGCGATGGTCTTGTTCGGCGCCGTCACCATGAGTGCCCTGTCATACCTAGCCACTGACCGGCCACTCAGCCCCGAGAGTTTGAGCCCCTCCATCCTCACCGTGGTCCTCGACGGGCTCCTACCCCCCGATTCGGCCCCACAAGAGTCCTGATGAGACCGCAACGCGGTTCAAGCCAACGCAAGACCTGGACAGCCGCCGCACCGGGCCGCCTGGCCCGACTCTGCTCAGCCGGAATTCGCTTCCCGCGGCTGGTGGTCCTCGGCTGGCTGATCGCGGCTGTCGCAGTAACGGTTGCGGTGCCATCGCTCCCGTCGGTGGTGGAGCGCAGCGGTTCGGCGTTTCTGCCGGAGGACGCCCCCACGCTGAACACGTTGCATCGGATGGATGAGGCGTTCGGGTCGGGGCGCACCGAATCGTTCGTCTACGTCGTGTTCAGCAATAGCGACGGTCTGCGCGCGGCTGATGTCCGGGCCTACCGGGAGCTGGTGCGGGCGCTGCATGCGGACGAGGAGCGGGTCTCTGACGTGCAGCACTTCGTCGGCAACAAGGACGCTCGGCGACAGTTGGTCAGCGACGACGGCGAGGCCGCCTACATGGTGGTCGGGTTGACCAGTGGCGTGGGATCACCGGGCTCGGAGCGAGACGTGCACTGGCTGCGGGACGAGGTCGCCCAGCTGTCGGTGCCGCCTGGCACCGCCACGAACGTGACTGGTGACCCGGCGATGATCACGGACCTGACGACGGAGGTCAATGCCGCTTCGGTGAGGATCACTGTGATCTCGGCTCTGCTGCTGATCATGATCCTGCTGATCATCTACCGCCGGCTCACCACCGTGCTGATCACCGTGGTGACGATCGGGGTGGCGCTGGCCTGCGCTCGCGGGGTGCTCGCCTGGGCGGGTGAGCAGGGCCTGGCGCTGTCGACCTACACCGATGCGTTCGTCACCGCGATCGTGCTGGGCGCCGGCACCGACTACTGCGTGTTTCTGATCAGCCGGTTCCGGGAGGCCTACGGACGAACAGACGACCCCCTGGCAGCAGTTCAGGAGTCCGCCACCAAGGTGGGCCCAGCGTTGCTGGCCTCGGCCGGGACCGTCATCGTGGCCGCCTCGTGCCTGGGGTTCACCAAGCTCGCGATCTTCTCCACCACCGGTCCCCCGATGGCGATCTGTGTCGCGGTCACCGTCGCGGTGAGCCTGACCTTCACGCCTGCGTTGATGGTCTGGTTCGGGCCACGGATCGGTCCCGCGCGGGCGCCGGCGCCGACCTCAGCGTGGTCCCGGGTCGGCCAGTTGGTGGCGCGGCGACCCGCTCGCGTGCTCCTGGTCGGCACTGCTGTGCTGGTGGCGCTGGCCGCGTTCTTGCCCACCATGGTGATCTCCTATGACCAGCGCAACTCCCAGCCCGAGGGCACGCCGAGCAACCAAGGGCTGGAGGTGTTGGAGGAGCACTACCCCCGCAACGAGACCCTGCCCGACTACCTGCTGGTGGAATCGCCCCGGGACATGCGCAACCCCAAGGATCTGGCCGTGCTCAACGAGCTCAGCCGCCAAGTAGCCAAGGTAGACGGGGTCACGGGGGTGCGCAGCATCACCCAGCCCGCCGGGAAGCCGCTCAAGCCGGCCTCGATCGCCCGGCAGCTCAAGAGATTCGCCGACGGGCTCGGCCGTGCCAGCGACGGTCTGGAGGAAGGACAACCCGGGCTGGAACGTCTCTCCTCGGGCAGCACCCAGCTGGCCGATGCGATCGACCAGGTCGCCGGCGGCGCCGACCGTGCGCGCGACGGCGTCGATAGACTGGTGGATGGAACCACCGACCTCGCCGGGGGGCTCGGTCGAGCTGCGGAGAACACGGAGGGCGCGGCACAGGGCGCACGCCGACTCCAAAGGGGCGCTGCGACCTTGGCGACAGGGCTCCAGACTGCGCACGACCAAGTCAGCGTCGCCGTGGGCGGGATAGGCATGATCGTCCAGGCGCTCAATCGGGATCTGCTCTGCACCGCTGACCCGGTCTGTCGTCGAGCGCGCGAAGGGCTAGCTGAGATCCACCGCGGCCTGAAGGACGAACTGCTTCCCGGCTTGCAGAAGGCAGCGGACGGCGCAGCACGCATCGCGAGCGGTCAAGGCCGCCTGGCCGGGGGCCTTGACCGCCTCGCGGCCGGGTTGGAGCAGGCCCAACGCGGTGCTGACCGGATCGCCGGCGGACAGCGACTCCTGCGCACCAGGCTGGGACAGATGGCCGACGGTACCTCGCAGATCGCCGACAACGCCGACGCCTTCGCGCCGGGCATCGAAGAGCTCATCGACCAGACCAGCCGGCTCACCGAGAGCTTGCGTCGCTCGGAGTCCTACCTGAACACAGTGAATCGCCAGGCCGACAGCCCAGAGGCCGGAGGCTTCTACCTGCCTGCCAATGCCCTGCGAGCCGAACGGTTCGCCTACGCGCGTGAAGTGTTCCTGAGCCCCGACGGGCGCGTGGCACGAATCCAGGTCACCGGCGACACCGACCCACTGAGCCCGGACGGGCTACGCCGCTTCGAGGAAGTGCAGGAGACGGCCGAAACCGCGCTCGACCAGACGCGCCTGGCCGATGCCACCGTCAGCGGCACCGGCGCCGCCGGTCTCGGCGCCGACCTGAACCGCTACCTGCTCGACGACGCCAAGCTCGTCCTGATGGCAGTGCTCCTGGTCGTCCTCCTCGTCCTCATCATCACCCTGAGGTCACTCGCCGCCCCCTTGTACCTGCTCGTCTCGGTGGCTCTGTCCTGCGCGGCAGCACTCGGCCTAACCACCCTGGTCTTCCAGAGCCTCCTCGGCCACGACATCCAGTTCGCCGTACCCGTGATCACCTTCGTGCTACTCGTAGCCGTCGGCGCCGACTACAACATCTTGCTGATGAGCCGCATGCGCGAGAACGGCACCACCCTGACCCGCGCCAAAGTTGCCGAAGCCGTCACCCTCACCGGCCCAGTGATCACCTCCGCAGGCATCATCTTCGCCAGCACCTTCATCGCCATCCTCACCTCACCAGTCATCACTCTCGCCCAGACCGGCTTCGCCGTCGCCACCGGACTGCTGCTCGACACCTTCGTGGTCCGCAGCCTCATCGTCCCCGCCTGCGCCGCACTCCTCGAGAACCACAACTGGTGGCCGGCCTCCGCGACCCGGCGCCGCGGATCAACCACGACGGCACCATCCCCTGCAGCGTCCTGACCCCGGCCCGAAGCCCGAGCCCGGCACTTCCGGGTAGTCGAGCACGACTGCGACAAGAGAGGTTCTTCAAACTGATCGGGATGAGACGTCGTCGCCGGCTCCAGCCCGGGTGGAACACCAGAACGAGGAGGTCCCATCGCGAGGCGGACCTGTCATGAGCCACAGCGAGGGGCGCAGTCCCCGCGGTGGGCATGCTTCTGATCAAGCCATTGCTGTGGGCCAGGGTCGGCGCCGGCATCCACCCGGCATCCGCTGGACAGGTCCGGGCCTTGACACCCCGAGGGATCAGGCGATTCAGGAGTCACAACGAGCGCCGAGTGACCGGCGCAAACCTGTCAGCCAGCGCCAGGCCAGCCACGTTGAAGACCTACATGCGGTTCAGTGGCTGACATAGACAATCTTGTCGAGATTTCTACGACCTGAGTCCGAGGTACCTCAGCGCTACTTCAGTGATCTGGCGGCCCGTGGTGTTCATGTCGGCGTTCGGGAGGGCAAGGTGGCTCACGGTGAGCCGAACCAGCGCATCGGCAGCGTCATCGACGTCCGTCCGGTCGAGCTCGGGAAAGCTCTCCATGAACCACCCGACGAGCACCTCCGTGGATCGTTCGAGTAGCGTGAACGAGGTAGTCAGGAGGGGCAGGACGCCGAGCGGTTGATCCGTCGCGTCACGATGTGAGATCAAGACCGCCTTCAGCAGGGGGCTTCGCTCAGCCTCGGTGAGCGTGAACTGGACAGCGGCGGAGATGCCGGCGGCCGCGTCGGATCTGTGGCGTTCCAGTTCGAGGTGGATCCCTGCCAGAAATCTGTCGGCCTCGCGCAGCAACAATGCGTCGCCCAGACTGGCCTTGTCACCGAAAACCTTGTAGAGCAGCGCCCTCGACGCGCCGGCGCGCTCGGCGATCTCGCTCATCCGGACCTTGTCCCAGCCCTTGGCGACTGCGAGCTCATACGCCGATTCGAGGATCAAGCCGCGGACGTGCCGTCGATAGGACTCTCGGACGCTCGGACGATCCACCCGAACAGCGTAATGGATCCTGTTTCATTCATGACGTCTGTCACGGACAGAGTCGCTGGCCACGATCGCGAATCACCGGGGGCGCACGGGCACGCAACGTCGAGGGGGTACAGAATTCCAATGCCGTCTACAATGAAGGCACTGAGCACCGTATTGTTGCGGTGCGTTGCCAACTCGGTCGACAGCATGGGGGAACGAGATGACGTCCGCACGTGGCTCGACCATCACGCCCTATCCGCATCGGATGGGCGGTCACTGCGGGTCAGGTGCCTTGCGTGACTTGATGCACTGGGCTGGATTGGGGTGGGGCGAACCTCCAAGCGAGGGCATGGTCTTCGCGCTGGGAGGGGCGCTCGACATCGCCTATGCACGTACCGGCGAGATGGTGCCACCGATCTATCTCGTCGGCCGAGGAGGCGATCTCGAGGTCGATCTGCCGAAGCGGCTCGGAGCAACGGTCTCGATGCATTCCACAGATGATGCCGACCTCGGCTGGACCTGGGTGCGCGACCGCATCGACGACGGCCAGCCGGTCATGGTGTGGGGGGACATCGGCGAACTCCCCTACCTCCGCGTCCGCCTGCAGATGAGCCGTCACGACATCGTGATCATCGGGTACGACAACGACCGCCGGATCGCGTTCGTCGTCGACAACGACCGCGAGGAAGTCCAAGAGGTCCCCTACGACGCATTGGCACGCGCACGTGCATCAACGTCCTTCCCCGTGCCGACCAGGCACACCCTCTACGACATCGCCTGGCCCGCCGCCGTGCCTCCGCTCCAAGAGGTCGCCGGAGAGGCCTTCGCTCAGGCAGCCGCGACCATGCGCGGCTCGTCCGGCTCCGTCATCGCAGCTGTCGACACTGGCATGGTGGGGGCCAGGGGTCTCGAAGCGGCGCAACTGTTCGCCTCTGACATCCTGACCTGGCGCCAGCTTTTCGCCAACGACGAGCTCCACGTCGTGCTGCTCGGGCTGGGAGCCTTCATCGAGAAAGCCGGCACCGGAGGGGGCCTGTTCCGGCGGCTCCTGGCGAGCGGTTCCGCGGAGATCGCCGAGCACCTAGGTAGTCGCGACGTGAACCACCTGGCGACGGCAGCCAGGAACTGCGCGCGGGCATGGACCGAGGTGGCGCACCTGGCCTGGAGCAAGGATTGCTCCGTCGATGAGCGGTGGAGGGACGCCGGCTCTGCGGCCCAGGCGTTGCCGGGCTTGGAGTCAGCGTTGGCGGATGCGTTGGACGCCGCCGCGCTCTCGTTGCAACGGGCGAGGTTGTCGCGGTGACCCTTCCGCCACCTGAAAGCATCCAGCCAAGCGCGTACGTCGACAGCGATCATCCGGCGGTCGTCGATTTCGCCCGCTCGGTGACCTCGGGCGCGTCCGATGACCGCGAACGCGCAAGTCGGCTGTTCGCTGCCGTGCGGGACCGCCTCCGCTACGACCCGTACAGCCTCTCGGCAGATCCCGGCCAGTACCGCGCGAGCGCCATCCTGACCTCAGAGTCGGCGTGGTGCGTCCCGAAGGCCGTCGCATTGGCGGCGGCGGCGCGCGCGGTCGAGATCCCTGCGATGTTGGGCTTCTCCGATGTTCGCAACCACCTTTCCAGTCCCAAGCTCCTCACGTTGATGGGCACGGACCTGTTCGTCTACCACGGCTGGGTACAGATGTACGTCGGGGGTCAGTGGCGCAAAGCCTCACCGGCGTTCAACAGCGAACTGTGCCAACGGTTCGGCGTCACACCACTCGAGTTCGACGGCACGAAGGACGCCCTCCTGCACCAGTACGACGGCGCAGGCCGCAGGCACATGGAGTACGTGCGAGAGCGAGGCGTCTTCGCCGACCTCCCCTTCACCGAAGTCATGGAAGCCCTTCGGGCGACCTATGGGGGCATGCTCTACCCAAGGGGCGAGGATGACACCTTCTCCCCCGTCGAAGGCTGACACCACGCCCCCGCGGAGGTTGCGTTCTACACCTCCGGCGGCGATGGTTCGCTGGGTTCTGCGGGCCTCAACCGAACGGGCGGACCCTCGCCGCGCACCCGCTCCAACATGCCCACGATTGCCTCGAAGAGTCGGCGCGTGCCCTCACTGGCCGCCTCGTGCACTGAGCCACCCCCGCGAAGATCATCCAGGTCGACCGGCGGGCCGATCTCGATCAGCACTCGCGGACGGCGCAAGGGGTGCGGACGCTTGCTGTAGGCCGGCAGCAGTTCCTGCGCTCCCCACTGAGCCACCGGGAGAAGCGGCGCGCCCGACTCCAAGGCCAAACGCGCTGCGCCGTTCTTCATAGCCATGGGCCATCCATCGTCGGCCTTCGTAATCGACCCCTCGGGATAGACCAGGACCACTCGGCCGCTGCGGACGGCGGCGAGTGCAGCGTCGTACCCCTGACGACCTTCCTCACGATCGACCGCGATATGACCAGCCGACCGGAACCACCAGCCAACTAGCCGACGATCGAAGAGGGCCGACTTGGCGAGAAACGCCGGGACACGGCGCTGGGCCAGGACCATCTCACTCAGCAACAGCGGGTCGACGTGCGAGACGTGATTAGCAGCAAGGATCACGCCGCCGGACCCGGGTAGCAGCTCCGTACCTCTCCAATCTCGTCGCCGCACCACCACGAGTATTGGCTTGATCACGGTGATCGCCACCCACCACGGCACGCCACGACGTTCCTTGTCACGCCCATGGGGACCATGCGCAGCCACGGCCTTCCGGGACCGGACGGAATCACCATGGACCAGCATGAGCAGATCATAGACATACTCCGATGTAATGTTCACCTCGTTGACAAACCTGACCCTTCTGTCTCACATTGGCCCTGTCCGCTCGCCCCCTGGTCCGACGTGCTCTGGAGCAGGATCGACGTGCCGGATCGGGTGATGAGGATGCGTCCGCTGGTTCTTACCGGACCACGTTCGACGGGCGGTCTTCTGCCTCGCTCGCAACCACTACCGACGAGGATGACAACCAGTGCCTGACCTTCCCCAGCAGCAGTGCCTCCTCCCAGGCTCGACAAGTGCGAACGGCACGGACCTCGACAGCTGGGTTCGCCTCATGAAGGACACCTCGCCGGCAGCCGAAGGCGAGCTCCTCCCTCCGCACTCCGCTACATGCGCCGGGTGCGGACCCGACAACCCTGCTGGCCTAGGGCTTCGCGTCGAAAACTCGGCAGCCGGTGTCCGCGCGGTCCACCGCTTCGACGATCGCCAGACTGGCGCACCCGGGATCGCGCACGGAGGCTTGGTCGCGGCGGCGTTCGACGACCTGTTCGGATTCTTGCTCTACAGCGTGGGACAACTTGCCGTCACCCGGTCCCTCACCGTGGAATACCTCCGACCAGTCCGGCTCCACCAGGACTACGTGTTCACGGCTTCGATCAACGATCGATCTGGGCGACGACTCCACGTCGCCGCACAAGTGGATGCACCGGACGGCACCGTTCACGGAACAGCCAAGGCAACCTTCGTGACCGTCGATCGCTCGCACTTCTCGCCCCCGCCGGCCCCATGAGCGAGACCGACCAGCTGCTTGCATCCGTGCTTCTGGACGACCACGGCGCTGCCGGTCCTTACCGGGGTTACGACAGGATCCGTACCACGGCCCCCGTCCTCATCGCTTCCAGGGGAACCGTGGTCCTCTCCAGTTGGCGCGCCTGCACTCAGGCACTTCGCGACCCGCGCCTCGGCAAAGCCGACGAGTCACTCGGGTTTCAACTCAACCCCGTGCCGCCAGAGCTCCAACAGACCACGCTGTCCCGCCTGCGTCGCACCATGCTCTTCCAGAACCCGCCCCACCACACGCGCCTCCGCCGACTCGTCTCGGACGTCTTCACGCCGCGGCACGTAGCGGATCTGGAGGCGCGGGTCGCGTCCACGACAGACACGCTGCTCGACCAGATCGAGGAGAGGCAGGGCTGTGACATCGTGGCAGACCTTGCCCTGCCGCTGCCGGTAGCGGTGATCGGGGACCTGCTCGGAGTTCCTTCAGCCGACCGACTTGTCGCCGCACCTCTGGTTCGTCATCTCCTCATCCCTCTCGAGCCTGCTGCGGACGTCGCCGGCATGCAAGCCGCCGCACGTGCAGAGTCGCAACTAGCGGACTACTTCGGCGACCTACTGAACGAGAAGCGCAGGCGTCCGACAAACGACCTCCTGTCGCGCTTGGCCGCGAATCGTGACACAGGCGCACTCGACCAAGAGGAATGCGTCGGCACCGCGATGCTGCTCTTCGCCGCAGGGTTCGAGACAACGACCAACCTCATCGCCAACGGAACCGCAGCGCTCCTTGACCATCCCGACCAGGCTGACCGCTGGCGGCGCAACCCTGATCTCTCGCTCACGGCGATCGATGAACTGCTCCGATTCGATGCGCCCATCCAGACCGATGGCCGAACCGCGATGGAGGCAACCGACCTTGACGGTGTCCCCATCGCACCCGGAACTATGGTGCTGCTCCTCATCGGCGCCGCCAACCGTGACCCCGCACGGTTCGAAGATCCCCACCGACTCGATCTAGGCCGACCCGACAGCGGATCGCTCGCGTTCGGTGCCGGGATCCACTACTGCCTGGGCGCTCCTCTCGCACGGCTCGAGGGCCGATTGCTCTTCCCGCGCTTGCTCGCCCGCTTCCCCGCCCTGCGGGCGAGCGCGCCGGCACGATGGCGCCCCGGCCTCACCTTCCGCGGGCTGCTGGAGCTGCCCGTCGCGACGTGATCACTTGACGGCCCCAAAGGACCAGCGGCCTGGAGGCGAGTGCCCGAAGATCATCAGAGAGCTCGGGGAGTCCGACAACCGAACCACTCGGGCTCTGACGCCGGGACGCCTGCACGCGCGCACGGTCGGGGTGTTCTCCGGGGCGGTGGAGGCGGCGATGACGAAGATCCAGGCGGCCAGCTGGACCGAGCAGCAGTCGATGCGCCCTGCTCAGCAGCCGTATCGCCGTCCCCAGGAACGCGCCCCGCGAGCTCGAGGGTCCGCGGCCGGCCGCATCGCTCGACCAGAAGAGCAGAGCTTGCTCGACCGAGCCCTCGACCAGAGCACCGGCGGCGGTCAGAGCGAGCTCTTCCACCGGCTGATCGACGACCAGCGCGTCCCCGACGAGGCGCGGATCATCAACGCCCTCTCCGACGTCTCCGCCTCACCTCTGGTGACGGTCCGCGACCGGTCCGCGACCCGGGGCCCCGGGAAGGTCCAGCTCGATAACGCCGCGTTGGTTGGCCCGACCGCCAACCTCGCGCTACCGGCGATGGAACCGGCCACCTACGTGTCGCATCTGCTCTCGCTGGGCCTGGTCGAGCAGGGACCGGAGCACGCCTCGATGAAGCAGGACTACGAGATCGTGATGGCCGAGACCAACGTCCTCTAGCAGCTGCGCTAGCCGCTGGTCCAGGCGATCGCACCTATCACGCCCGAGCTCGCCGAGCAGATCCGCCCCGGTCTGTGGGACTCGCTGCCCGAGGCCGGCCGCCGCGCGATCCAGGCACGCGTGCTCAGCCAGGCGCCGAAGGTGGGCGAACGCCTGATGAAGGAGATTCGCAGCGACCTCAGACGCTACGTCGACGTCCAGTTCCTCGCGGTCACGACGCAGATTCGCAACAAGGACAAGCTCAACGACCTGCTGCGGTCGCTCAGCACCGACGCGACGGCGTTCGTGCGCCGCAGCGGCATCTGCTTCGGGTTCGGCATCGGCCTGGTCGAGATGGTCCCGCGTTGGGCGTCTTCCACTAGCCGTGGATCATGCCGGCGATCGGCTTCGGCGTCGTCAGCGACAACATCGCGCTCAACATGCCCTTCCGGCCGCTCGAACCCACGCGCTACATCGGCTGTTCACCTTACAGGGGAGCAGTGGCGACAAACTCGACTCCCCGATCTCTAAGGAGGTGAGCTCGGTGATCGATGCCCAGACGGGCCTCGCCACCCCACTGGTGTCGCTCGTGATCGGCAGCACCCGCTACCGCGAGATGAAGGAGACCGCTGCGCAGCTGGGGATCGACCGGCTGCCCGACACCCCGGCGACGCGCAGAACTACACCATGAGAGCGTCATCGATCTCGAGGGCACAATCGTGGAGAAGGTGGGCCAGCTCGACAACGTCGAGTACGACTCGATCCTGCCGATGATCTCCGTCGGCGCCGTCCTCGCGGCCGGTCTTCAAGGAAGACGAGCAGCGGCGGCATCGTCGGCGGATCCAGGTCCAGGTCATCGAGCACTTCGGCCACTGAGGTGACCTATCTGTGCTCCGACCCTGGCAGTGGCCTCACACAGGCTTGAGGCCAGCGATCTTCCAGCCGTCGTCCGCTGGAGCCATGGTGACTTCGACCCGACTGCCTGAAACAGACTGCCTGCCGCGGGTCGTGGTGGTCTGGGTCAAGAACACCAGTACGACGACCCGGTCGCGGTCACCGCGCACGACTCCGGCAGCGGTGACTTCGGCCACGGTGCTGATCTTCCGAGCTCGGGCCTCTGGTCTCACCACGTCCTCGAGAATGGTGCCGTAATCTTCGGCGAAGTCCCCGGTGGTCTGGGCCAACGCGTGCTCAAGGTCGTCGTCGAGCGTCGAGCTCTCGTAGCTCAGCAGCTCAGGAACCCGCTCTTCGGCCGAACTGAGGGCTTCGCTTCGAGCGTCGGCGTCTGCCTCGGCCCGATGCGCTTGCATCCCCAGGAATGCGGCACCGCCCATCGATGCGACGAGCAAGCCAGCGGCCACGAACCGTCCTTTGCCAACCCATCGCGGCACCGCGGAGGCGGCGCCTCCGGGCATGTTCTCCTCGTCCGTAGCGTCGCTCATGCCACGAACTCCAATCCGGAAATCAGCCATCGACCGTCCATCTTCACGAGGTCCACCTTGAGCCGGTAGTTCCGAGGTTCGGCCTTGTCGGTGTCTTTGTTCTGCACCGTGCCAGAAGCAGCGACGATGACCGACGCCTTGTCGTCGGTCAGGGTGACAACACCGGTCGAGACTGCCTCCCCGGTTGCCTTGACCTTGCTGTCGGCGAGGACCTGCTGCAATCGCTTGATCTGACTCTCCAGTTCGGCATGGAAGTCACCGGTGGCGCCGTCGAGAAGTCGTTCGATGTCCTCGTCGGCGGTCGAGCCGCTGATTCCGACGAGTTGCTCTACCTGGGTAACGGCCGCTGCCGAGGCCGCGCGCTCGTCTGCCTCATTGCTGCGCACCTCTCGCCATGACATCCCCCGCTCCACCGAGAAGGCCAGCAGCCCCAAGACGACCAAGCCGACGGCGATCGTTGTCCATGACGGGCGAACCGGCCGCTTCATCGCGCCGCCAGTGGTGCTAGGACCAGGATTTTCCACAGATCGCCCTCGTCATAGTCGCTGGCGTCAGCAGAAGGGTCCACGGATCCGTCCTCGTTGCCCACGGCTAGGTCGTAGGCCACCGTCCCACTGGAATCGGGCCACACTCCCCCGCGGAAGCTGAGACCGCACGAGCTCGGCAGCGGGCCGCGAGCCGGCGACTGCGGGCACGGCAGGTTGCGCGCCCCGCGCACCGCCGTCGAGTCCGCCGGCGCGATCTCGCAGTGCGCCAACCTATTGACGTCTCGGGTCGTGGCGACGGACGGGCTGCGGCGCTGCTCGGGAGGCAAGTATCCGCTCTGGCAGGTCGGCGGATCGTTCAGAGCCGCGCGAAGGTCGAGCTGAACGTCACCTAAGCCGGCTCGCGGGTTGACCGCTGACTGCAGTCGTGCGACGAGCGAGGGATAGAGCACCAGGATCTGCCGAACGTTTGGTAGATAGGCGTTCAAGACCTGTGCGTTGGTCGTGAGGTTAGCCAGCATCATCGGCAGCACCGGCTGCAGGTCAGCGACCGTTGCCGTCGCCGCGTCGAGTCCGCCCGGAGCGTTTCGCAGGAGCTCCCTCAAGTCCGCGGTGTCGCTCGCGGAGAGCGTGGCGGTGACGTCGTTGAGGGCGTCGGCATAGGACCTGGTCCGCGGGCCGATCGCCACCTGGGTGTTGAGGACGGGTTGGAGGGAGGCGATTAGCGACGTCGTCGCATCGATCTGGATCTGTGCCTCCGTTAACAGCTTCCCCGACGAGTCGATCAACTCCCGGAGATCGGGGCCGCTCCCTCCAAGCCCCTCGTTGACCTGGTCGAGGACGGCCTTCGTCTCCTTGCGAGGAACCGACTCAAGCAGCCGGTTGACCGAGTCGAGGACCGGTGTGATCTGCGGCATCTCGCTCGCCCGCTCCTGCGGGATGGTCGCTCCGTCCGAAAGTAGGCCGCCACCGTCGGCGGCGCCGCCGTCGCCGACAGGGACGCCCTCGGAATCGACGAGGTCGACGTATTGCTCACCGATGGCCGAGGTGCTGTGCAGCTCGGCCGACACGTCTGCCGGAATGTCTGTCCCGTTGTCGATCCGGAGAGTGGCGACAGCACCCTCGGCGGTGACGTCGAGGTTGGACACGACACCTACCTCGACCCCGCGGTACGTGACAGCAGCTCGAGGATAGAGACCGCTGGCGTCCTTGAAGTCGACGGTCACGTCGTAGACACCGATGCCGACCATCGCTGGCACACGTGCGTAGTGGATGAAGGCAAGCCCGAGTGCCGCCACGGAAACAACAGCGAAGATTCTCAGCTGGCGCTTGATCAGAGGAGTGAGCAACATCCGGGTAGTCCTAACAGAGTCCGAGGAGCTGGAGCATGCACGCGTCGTCCGGCTCGTCGGGCGCGGGAGCAGTGGGGTCTTCGCCACCGGTGTCGTCACCCCGCCCAGTCGGCTGGTCCTCCGGATCGACCACCAACGGATCCTCGAGCGGATCCCCTGCCTGCAAGGCGGGTGGGATACCTCCTAGCCAGACGTCTGCGAGACCCGTGGCGCCGAGGTCCAGGGTGGCGAAGAGGTTCGCGTAGTCACCGCGGAGGATTTCCGTGGTCGTCATGGCCGGGAATGGAATGGTGATCGCGATCTTCAGGGCCTCCGGCAGAGATTCGCTCACCTTTCCGATGTTGGTCAGGATCGGCCCGAGCGAGTCGAGGTTGGCAAGCAATGCAGGCTCGCTCTTCTGGATCACCCGGACGGCGCGATCCCCAGCGAGGCCGGCGCGCGTCAGCGCTTCCACCAACCGCGCTCTCTCGTCCTCCAGGACCTTCAGACCTGGGGCGATCCGATCGATGGCGGTGGCGATCGAATGCCGATCGTCGCGCAGGCCCGCGCTCAGGTCGTTGAGGGACTCCAGCGCCGACACGATCTCGCCGCGATTGGCGTCGAGCACCGCGAGAAGGTCGTTCGCCCTCCGGATGAGGCCTCTGGTGTCGGGAACCTTGTCGCGCAGCGCGGTGGACAGCTCTCCGGTGATGGTGCTGATCTGGGAGAGCCCACCATTGTTCAGCAGGAGGGCGACCGCGCCCAGTACCTGCTCCGTGGCGGGATACGTCCCCGTCTGCTCCACTCCGATCACGTCGCCATCGGACAGCGCTTCCCGGTTGGCGAAGGCGCGCGATTCCGCCGCCGACGATACTTCGACGTACTGGGCGCCGAGCAGGGTCTTCTGTCCGATGGAGAACACGGCGTCGACGGGCAGGCGAACACTGTCGAGCAGGTGGAGGTGGACGACCGCCTCCCATCCGTCGACCTCGATCGCGCCGACAGTGCCGATCACCACGTTGTCCTTCTGCACCGTGGAGTTGGGGACCAGGTTCTCGATCTGGTCGAAGTGCACCTCGATCGTGTAGCCGTCGTCCCCTACAGCCACCTGGCCCGGGAGCGTGTTGTCGTTCGGCTGGATCGCGCATGCAGATCCGAGGACGGTCACCATGGACCACACGGCGATCCAGCGGCATCCCTTCATCACCAGATCCGTCCTCATCACGAGGTTCCCCCGACTCCGGTGACACCGAGCAGGCCGAGCAGCGGCTGCAGCGCGGTGGTGCACTGCTCACTGGTTCCGCCCGCCCCGAGGATCGCGCCGCAGACCACCTCTGCGACGTTGTCGAGGCCGGACAACGTCGCACGGCCGGTGATGGCCTGGTCCTGGACGGTGTTGCTCAGCCCGATGATGGGGAAGGGCGCGACGTGAAGGATCCCCGCGAGTTCGTTGGACCGATCGGCCAAGGTTGCGGCGAGAACGTTGAGGTCGGTGACCGCGTTCCGGATCCGCCCGCGATGCCGATCGAAGTAGTCTTCGACGACATTCAGGACCGACGCGAGGTCTCGTAGAGCGCCGCCGAGATCGGAGCGGTTGGCGGCCAGGACACCGCTGACGTCGTCGAGCTCGGACGTGAAGCCACGCAAGGCCGCATCGTTCAGCGCGAGGTTCTTCGTGAAGCTGTTCAGATTCTCGATCGTGCTGAACAGGTCGGATCGACCGTCTGAAAGGGCAGTTGCGGCGTCTTGGAGCTCGGTGATGGCTCGGCGCAGGTCGATGGACCTGCCGTTGTCCAGCCCTCGCTGGATCGCGACGATGGCGTCGGCGAGCGGGCCCCGCCTCGCGCCCCGCTGCGGCCCGAGTGTCGTTGCGAGATCGGTCAGCTGTTGTTTGACGTCATCGAAGGTCACCGGCACTGCGGTCCTGCCGAGCTCAATGGTGGCGCCGTCCTTCAGCTTCGGCCCACCGGTGTAGACAGGCTCGAACTGCACGAACCGACCACTCACCAGGCTCGGCGAGACGATGGCGGCGCGCGCGTCTGCCGGGAGTGGTTGGTCGGAGTCGACCGTCATCGTCACGTAGACGCCCTCGGACTTGTTCTCGATAGCGGTGATCTCACCGACGCTGACCCCCAGCACCTTCACCTCGTCACCGACGTTCAGGCCTTCGGCACTGGAGAAGTAGGCGTGAACCGTCGTTGCACTCGCATCGCGATTCCACGCGAGGGCGCCGAGGATCACCGCGGCAACGACCACCAGGGTGATGACGCGGCGCACGCTCAGGAACTGACCTCGGAAGAAGTTCATCGCATGACCCCGGACAGGATGGGTGCCAATGTGGTCGGCGACGTGAGGTTCTGGATATAGGCATCGAACCATGGTCCGGTTGCGACGGCCTCGTTGAATCCGGTGGCGTAGCCCAGCAGGCCGGTGATGGTCGCTTTGAGGTTCACCCGGTTGCGATTGAGAGTCGCGACCACTCCATCCAGCTCGTCGAGCGCCGGACCCAGCACGTCGTCGGTGTCCTCGAGCAGAACGCGAAGCTGCTGCGACAGCTCGCGAGCGCCAGCAAGAAGACTGATCACGACCTGTTGGCGCCGGTCGAGCTCGGCGAGCAGCGAGCGACCGGCGCCGAGCAGCGCTGCAATCTGTCGGTCACGACTGGCGAGGACTGCTGTGACATCGCTCGCGCGAGCAACCAGTGAACGCAGCTCTTCGTCATTCGACGAGACCGCCTGCGACAACGAGCTGATGCCGTCCAGCGCAGGGCCAAGGTCCGGGCTGGCAGCTCTGAGGCTGTTCGACGCCTGCTCGAGCGCGGCCGCAAGTTGTTGCTTGTCGATCTCGGCGGTGGTCTCTGTGAGCTGGTTGAGGGCGCTGGTGAGGTTGTACGGCGCGGACGTGCGATCCACGGGGATGGTGTCGCCGGCTTCCAGGACGCCTGAACCGCGCGACTCGAGTTCCACCGCAGCTCGGCCGAGCAGGGTGACGGTGATGATCTGCGCTTCGGTGCGCTCGCCGAGCTTGATGGAGTCGTCGGTGATGACCAGGTCGGCGACAACGTGATCGACTTCGATGGCGACGTTGCGCACCTTGCCTACCTCGGCGCCGGAGATCAGCACCGAGTCGCCTTCCTTCAAGCCCCCGGCCTCGGCGAACTCCACGCTGATGACACCTCGATTTCCGACGAGCGGCAGGGAGTTGAAGTTCATCGCCGCAAGGACGACCAGCACCAGCGCCAAGGTGCCGACGAGGCCGCGCAGCGCAAGGCGATCAGGACTCAGATTCCGGCTCATCGCTTGCACCTCGGCGCGTCGGAGTAGATCCACGGGGTAAGTAGTGCCTGGTTGTCCGTGATCCCGGTCTCGACGCGGACGCCGCAGAGGAAGAAGTTGAAGAAGTTGCCATAAGAGGCGGTGTTCTGGAGTTTGCGGTAGTGAAGGGGGAGCTTCTTCAGCACGGTCTCGAGGGTTGAGGAGTTGAGGTTGATGCCTCGCGCGGTCGTCCGCAAGGCTTGGAGATCGGACCGTAGGTCGCCCCGCACGCGAGCGACGAGGGTCGAGGTCCGATCGGCGAAGCCGGTGAGCCGGGCTGCGGCGTCGAGGATCTGAGTGTCCTGCTTGTCGAGACCTGCGAGAAGCGCAGCGAGCCTGTCGATCAACAGTCCCACTGTGTCCTTTCGTGCGTCGAGCGTGCCAAGGACACTGTTGAGGTTGCCGATCACCTGCCCGATCAACACCTCCCGGTCACCGATGGCGGTGGTGAAGGAAGCGACGTGGTCCACGAGGTTTGCGACCGAAGACTCCTGGCCCTGGAGCACCTGGACGAGCTGACCGGACAGCTCGTTGACCTGGCTGGGGTTGAGCCCGGCGAAGAGTGGCTTGAAGCCGTTGAGCAGGGTGTCGAGGTCGAGCGCCGACTCCGTGTGCTCGGCCGGAATGGTGCCGCCAACCGGTAACGACTCACTCCTGGACGATGGGTCGTCGCTGCTGCGGGAAAGCTGGAGAATGCGGTCGCCGATAAGGTTCCGGTACTGGATTGTCGCATTGGTGTCGGTCGTGAGCTGGTGGCTGCTGCCGACTTCAAAGGTCACCATGACGGTGTTATCCGACCGGACATCGATTTCGGTGACCTTGCCGACGTCGACTCCTGCGATGCGGACTTCGTCTCCCACGGTCAGCCCGGAGACATCGTTGAACACCGCCCGATAGGTGTCGCGTTCGCCGGGTCGTATTTCCCCTGTCACTAGCGCGACCCACACGGTGAACAGTGCGGCGACCGTGAGGAACGCCCCGAACTTGATGAGGTCTCGACGCTCTTGATGCTTTTGCCTGCTCATTGCAGCTGAGTTCCTCCTCTGATCAGGCCGAGCAGGGTGTCCAGGACTGCCTGGTCCGGCGTGGGCTGAGGACCGACGTACGGGTTCGCGCCCGCGTGGAAGGCTGGCGGTGGCTGTTGCGCTTCAGTCTCGGTGACGTAGGGAAGCCCGTAGCACGCGGGCCCGCGGTCGTCGCCCACCTCGGGCAGGTTCTCGGGGTACGTGTAGGGATCGCGTCCCGGGACGACGCGGGTAATGGTGGTGATGCCAGGATGTGTGCCGCCCACCGCATCTTCGGCGAGCTTGTTCGCCGAGGCCAGGCCGAGGACGATGCACGGCAGCTCCGGCGAGTAGCGGTCAAGGACGCGCGTGACCGGTTCGAGCAACCGCAGGCTGGTGACCAGTCCCTTCTCCGAGTTGCGTAGCAGGGTGTCGGCCTCGTCGCTGAAGCCGACCAGGCTCCGCTCGAGCGCCCGGAGGGAGGCCTGTTGTCGCACGAGCGTGAGGGACACGGTGCCTGCCTGGCTCAGCGTGGCAACCAGGTCCGGCCGCGCCAATGCGTAGACGTCAGCGACGTCGTCGGCGACCTGGAGGTCGGCGCTCAGCGTCCGGAGGGAGGGGTTGAAGGACCGCAGGTATGCGTCGGTCTGAGAGATCAGGTCGCCGATGAGCTGACCACGCTCATCGATCGCGACCGCGACGGCGGTGAGTGCAGCGTTCACCTCTGCTGGCCTGGCCACGTCGAGAACCTTCGTCAGGTTCGTGAAGGCTTCATCCACTTCCACCGTCACCCGGTCCGCTGTGATGACGGCGCCGGGTTCGATGCTCTCTGCCCCGTCGGCGGTCTCCGACGGCGTCAGCTGGACGTACTTCGCACCGAAGGCGGTCGGTGGCACGATCTGCGCGGTCACGTCGGCCGGCACCAGCTCGAGCTCGTCTGGATCGATCTCTAGGGTGACCATCACTCGGTCGCCGTCGATGTCGACCGCCCCGACCGAACCGATCTCGACGCCGTGCAACTTGACCGGTGACCCCGAAGCGAGCGTGAGACCTGCCCGGTCTGACTCGACCGTCAGCTCCACTGAGTCCTTGAAGTCACCCCGGTACTTCGCGATCGTCCCGACGATGAGAAGTGCGATGAGCGCCAGGAAGACCATTCCGTAGCTGACCTTGCGATCGATCCCGAGCGGTGTCGATGTCGTCCTCATGCTGTCTTCACCCCGCGATGTGGACCGACGGGCCACCCCAGACGGCGATGGCGAAGATCAGGTCGATAAACATGGTGCAGATCAGGGCAGAGCGCACCGCCTTGCCGACGGCCTGGCCAACTCCTGCTGGCCCACCCGAGGCGCGAAATCCGTGGTAGCAGCAGATCGACACGATGGCCAAAGCCATCAGGACCACCTTGACCATCGCCAGAAAGAGGTCCCCGGGGATGAGGAAGGTGTCGAAGTAGTGCATGTAGGTTCCGGGAGCCTGGTCGTAGCCGACGGTGACCACTAGGTATGTTGCGAGCCAGCACATCATCAGTGCGATCGCGAAGAGGGGGACGACGGCGATCAGCCCGGCGATGATGCGCGTGGTGACGAGGTAGGGAACCGGGTGCACCGCCATTACCTCGAGGGCATCGATCTCCTCGCTGACGCGCATTGCGCCGATCTGCGCGGTGAATCCAGCTCCGACGGTTGCCGTGAGCGCAATGCCAGCGATGATGGGCGCTACCTCGCGGGTGTTGAAGTAGGCCGAGAAGAAGCCGGAAAGCGTGGAGACGCCGATATTGTCGAAGGACGTGTAGGCCTGCAGGCCCACCTCGATGCCCGACGCCGCCGTCAGAAAGCCGATCACGAGAACGGTTCCGCCGATGAGGGCCAAGGCACCCGAACCGAGCGAGACTTCAGCCAGCAGCCGGACGACTTCCTTGGGGTAGTGCTTGAGCACCCGGGGGATGTGTGCATACGCGGCGCCGTGGAAGCTGAGCTGGTCGCCGAGATTGCGAAGCGAGGTCGTCGGCTTGGCCAGGTACTGGGTGATCTGGGACATCTCAAGCTCCCAGCTTGATCTGGAGGAACAGGGCGCTGATCACGCTGTTGGCTGCGAACAGGAGCATGAAGGCGAAGACAACGGTCTGGTTCACGGCCTCGCCGACCCCCTTGGGTCCGCCTTTGGCGTTGAGTCCGAGGTAGCACGCCGTTAGGCCTGCGAGTAGGCCGAAAACGGCGGCCTTTGCCTCAGAGGCGAGAAAGTCGGCGAGGCCGACGAGCAGTGTGAGGTCGGACAGGAACAGCCCAGGAGTCGCTCCCTGCAGCACGACGGAGAAGAAGTAGCCGCCGACGAGTCCGACCACGGTCACGATTCCGTTCAGGGCAACGCCAACGAGGGTGGAGGCCACGACGCGGGGAACCACGAGACGCTCGATCGGATCGATGCCGAGCGTCACCATTGCGTCGATCTCCTCACGGATCTTGCGGGAGCCGAGGTCAGCGCAAATCGCTGTAGCACCCGCACCTGCGACGACCAGCACGCTCACGATCGGTCCGATCTCGCGCACGACGGCAACCGCCGCCCCTGCTCCGGCGAGATCCACCGCGCCGATCTGGATCAGTAGCTGGTTCACCTGGAAGATGATCACGACGCAAAACGGGATCGCCACCAGGAGGGCCGGACCCAGCGAGACAGTGGTGACGAACCAGGCCTGGGAGATGAACTCGCTGAACCTGAAGCGGGTGGTGAACATGGTGCGGAAGACCTTGCCGACGAACGAGTAGAAGTCGCCGAAGGTGGACAACGCCTTGAAGGGCAGTGTGCCGCGCAGAGCTTCCGCGGCCATTTGCCGAGAGCCCTCTGACATTCCAGCCGGCCCGGGCCGTCGCGGTGCTGCTGATCGCTCGGGAGCCAGCGTCATCGAAAGACCTCCTCGGGATCCTTTGGGCCGCGGCTCCGCACTACATGGAGGGGAAGCCGCAGCGCGGCGGGTGCGGTCGGGGGGACCACGGGGTGGGCTGGAGGGACAGCTCGGAGCCGGACGTAGGCCCCTCCGGGCTCCGGGCGGTGGTCCCGTTCCCCCTTGTTGGGCCAGGCTGCCATCGCTCGTTCGGCCTGCGCTGTGATGGTGAGACTCGGGTTTACGCCGAGGTTGGCGGAGACGGCGGAGCCGTCGACGACGTGGAGCCCACGGTGACCGTGGACTCGGTGGTAGGGGTCGATGACGCCAGTTTGTGGCGACTCGCTGATCGCACATCCCCCCAGAAAGTGCGCGGTCATGGGGATGTTGAAGATCTCGCCGACCGTGCCGTAACTGCCCCCGCCGATCCGCCGACTGATCGAGCGGACCACCTCGTTGCCCATGGGGATCCACGTCGGGTTCGGCTCTCCATGCCCCTGCCGAGATGTGAGGCGGACGCGCTTGCGACGCCACAGCCAGCCTCGCTTTGGAAAGACGGTGATCGAGTTGTCGCGGGTCTGCATGACCAGCGCGATGATCGTGCGCTGCGGCCAACTGCCGAGCCCGAACCAGGTCGACAGTAGGAGGCCGGGGTGGCGCGCTGCTTGCCCCAGCCAGCGCAGCCACCTCGGCACTCTTCCGCCCCCGTCGGTCATCAGCGTCAGCAGAAGGCCCATCAGGCCCGACCCTTCGCCGTAGCGGACGGGTTCGACGTGCGTGACCTCGTCGGGGTGGATCGAGGACGTGATCGCAACGCCGTGGTGGAAGTCATAGGCGGGCCTGTTGCGCAGCGTGGCGCTCGACGCGCACAGCGCCTCGGAGTTGGTCCGCGTCAAGTAGCCCAGCCGCTCGGACAGACCAGGCAGGGCACCGGAGCGCTTCATGCCGTGCAGCAGCTCCTGCGTACCCCACGTGCCAGCCGCCAGAACGACCTGCGCGGCCGACACCGACGTCCGTCGACGACGACTGCGGCCCGTTATGTGGTGCTCCACCTCGTAACCACCCCCCGGACGGGGCACCACACCGGTGACCGTCGTCAGCGAGCGCACCTCGGCGCCAGCTCGCTCGGCGAGGTAGAGATAGTTCTTCAAAAGAGTGTTCTTCGCGTTGTGACGGCAACCCGTCATGCACTCGCCACACTCCAGGCAGCCCTTCCGCTCGGGTCCGACGCCTCCGAAGTACGGGTCAGGCACCGGTCGACCCGGCTCCTTGCGGCCCTCGGCACCGAAGCAGACACCGATCGGCGTTGGCCGGTAGGTATCGCCGCACCCCAACTCGTCGGCGACCTCCTTTAGCACCTCGTCCGACGCGGTGATGGTGGGGTTGTCGACAACTCCCAGCATCCGCTTCGCCTGGTCGTAATACCGAGCGAGCTCTGCCTTCCAGTCCGTGATCTGCGCCCACTGCGGGTCGTTGTAGAACGCATCGGAGGCGGGCTCGTAGAGGGTGTTGGCGTAGACGAGCGAGCCGCCCCCGACCCCCGCCCCGGCCAGTACGACCACGTCGCGCAGCAGCCGGATCCGCTGAATGCCGAAGCACCCGAGCCGAGGCGCGAACAGGAACTTCCGCACGTCCCAAGAGGTCTTGGCGAACTGGTGGTCCTCGAACCGTCGGCCCGCCTCGAGAACGAGGACGCGATAACCCTTCTCGGTCAATCGGAGTGCCGCCACCGAGCCACCGAAGCCGGAGCCGATGACCACCACGTCGTACGCGGTGTCGTCGAGCGAGTCGACGGACATGGCGAACCTCTTCTGAGCAATCGAGCGGCCCCCGCCGCGACGGCCGCGACAAGACGAGGCTTTAACTTCATCAGGTGACGACCGTCACCGTCTCGTGCGTGCCGCCAACCTCAACGAACGGCCTTGTCCATTTGCACAAAGGGAGCCGGGGGGCAACTAGGGTGGCGACATGGCAAGCAAGGACGCTGTCCCCGCCGATATCGCGCCCTGGCTGCTGAAGTACGTCGCTGAGCAGGCGCAGCCGGACCAGCTCGAGGCCTGGGTGAACCGGGTGACGGCGGCCCTCTTCGACGAGGTGTCCGACATCAGGATCATCGACGGCCTCGAGGACAGGGTGCAGGATGCCGTACGGGAACACTGGCTAGCTTTCCTCAGCGACCTCGTTCAGCCTCGTCAGCACTTTCATCTGGTCGAGGAGGCCGGGCGTCTGGCGGGACTTCTGGCCGAGCTTCAGATCCCGCTCGAGACACTGGTCCGCTTGTACCGGATCGCCCAGATGGAAGTGTGGAACTACGTCAGTGATCTGATCGGAAGCCTGACCTCGGCCGAGTTCGACCGCGCTGATCTGCTGGTCTACTTCTGGGACCGCGCCGGTGTCTGGCTGGACAAGTCAGTCAGCACGTCGATCGACCTCTATCAGGAGGCTCGTGGCCGAGTGCTCGCCGGTGCCGCCGCTCAGCGCTTCGAATCCGTCAAGGCAGTACTCGACGGCCAGCTGACCGATGCTCGCGAGGCATCTCGGGCACTCGGCGGCTATCCGTTCTCCGCCCACCACACTGCTTTCGTGGTCTCTGTGGGCGACGCGGAGCAGGCCGGGGCTCTCGAGCCGCTCGCCGCCGACCTGCTACGCGCGGCCGGGTCTGCTCACCCGCTCGTCGTCAAGCCGGGCGGCCGTCAGCTGTGGCTGTGGGTCGCCACGCAGGGTCTGCTGGACCTGTCCAGGCTCGAGGGCCTCCCCAGCGGTCCCGGCGAGGCGTCGGTTGGCATCGGCACCTCCATCCCGGGAATCGGTGGCTTTGTCGCAAGCCACCGCGAGGCACAGGGGGCGCTCGAGGTCGCCGTCCCCGGCGCAGCGGCCTGGCTCAGCCGGTACGACGCTGTCGAGCTTCCCGTCCTCCTCGGCTGCAGCCCCGCTGTCGATCGTTTCGTCATGCGCCAACTGGGCCCGCTGGCGCGCGAGGATGAATCCATGTGCCGGATTCGCGAGACCCTCATTGCCTTCCTCGCGAGTGGAGGCAGTGCCGAGGAAGCCTCTCGGTTGCTCGTCGTGCACCGGAACACGGTCCGCTACCGCATCGCACAGGCCGAGGAACTGCTTAACCGCCCGATCGCCAAGATCAGCCCCGCTCTCTCGGTCGCCCTCGACCACCACGCCCTTTACCACCGCGTATAGGCGCTCCCTCCACCAACCGCGACATGGGTGGTGTGCGCAACGGGTCGCAATAGACGCCGGCGGGGCTTCCCCTCTCCGCAGATTCCGTGAGTCGACCAGCCTTCGACGGCGACCGGCCCGGCGCTTGTGCGTTGGCCCTGCTGCTCGCTACTTGACTGAACTCGTGCACAAGACGACGTCTGCTGGAACGTGGGAGCCTGATGGCGCTCTATAGGACAGGAGTCACATGAGCCAGAGCATCGGTCTCATCGACCGGGTCTTCCTCGCCGCGGAGACCCCCCGCACCATGCTGCACGTGGCAGCACTGTTGCGATTCTCCCCTCCCCCCAATCCTGGTCAGCGCTATCTGTCAGAGTTGGCGGACGAGGTGCGGGCAGAAGTCGCGGTCGCCCGTCCCTGGAACCTGAAGCTAGCCCATCCGCGGCTCGGTCCCGGGCCGCTGCAGCGCTGGGTCGTGGAGGACGACATCGACCTCGAGTACCACGTTCGTCGCTCGGCTCTGCCAAGTCCCGGCGACGAGAGGGAGCTCGGTGCCCTCGTCTCCAGGCTGCACAGTCGTCAGATCGACCTCTCCCGCCCGCCCTGGGAGATGCATCTCATCGAAGGGCTAGACAACGGAGGGTTCGCCATGTTTGTCAAGATGCACCACGCCCTCGTCGACGGCTACACCGGCATGAAACTACTCCAGCGCAGTCTGTCCACTAGCCCCGACGACCTCGAGTCCCCCATTCTCTTCGCTGCCAACGCTCCGGCGCGGCCGTCAAGGGATCAGGGATCGAAGGCCCCGTTCGTGAGCGCGGGAACCGCGATGGTCGACGCCCTGCGCTCGACCAGGTCGCTCACAAGTGCGGCGGCCAGGGCGGTGATGCCCGTGGGATCGGCAGACCTCATCCGGCCGCACGAGGCGCCCCGGACCATCTTCAACACCCGCATCGGTCGAAGCCGGCGCTTCGCCACCCAACAGCTGGACCTGGACGGACTGCGGATGCTCGGCAAGCGCCACGGTGCCTCTCTCAACGACGTGAGCCTCTGCTTGGTCGGCGGGGCGCTGCGCACCTACCTCACCGAGCTGGGAGCGCTCCCCGACAAGCCGTTGGTCGCGCTGGTGCCAGTAAGTACGCGGCGGGACGGCGACGCCGGCGGAGGCAACGTGTTCGGCGCGGTACTGGCTTCACTGGGCACCGACCTAGCCGATCCCCACGAGCGACTGGCTGCCGTGGTGGCCTCGACCAGGGCGGCGAAGGCGCAGCTGGCGGGCATGGGGCCACTCTCGGCCGTCGCCTACGCCGCCCTCCTCGTCGCGCCGATGCTGGCGCAGGCGGGGCTCGCCGCGGTGGGCGCGCCACTGCCTGGCCCGTTCAGCTTCAACCTCATCGTCAGCAACGTTCCCGGCCCACAAGAGGACAGGTACTTCCGTGGGAGTCGTCTCGAGGCGATGTACCCCGCGTCGTTGCAGCTGGATGCGGCCGCTCTCAATATCACGTTGTTGTCTTATGCAGGCACCCTGAACTTCGGCTTCTCCGGTGATCGTGAGGCCGTGCCCCACCTGCAACGGCTGGCTGTGCTGCTGGGCGAGGAGTGGGCGTCCATGTCGCGGTGACGCTGCGCGGTGACCTCAGCGCCGCAAGTCCTTGCTGTTCAGCTTGGAGGCTCAGGCCCGCTCGTGTCAGCTCCGGCTGACTCGCTCCACGTACGCTTGCCGAGCTGCGGTGTCCACGCGGTCGAGGAAAACAGTGTCGGTTCCGAGCACCGCACCGAGCCGGGTTGCGATCCGCTCCGGCACGAACTTCATCGCTGCGACCAGAGAACCCGCCACGCGCGTCACCCGAACGAACGGCTGCGGCCGCTCAATTAGCGCCGCAGTGGCCTGCGCGATCTCCTGCGGCTCGGCGTTGCGCATGCCCTTCGCCCCGGTTGTCCCGGACACCAGCTCGGTGTTGGTGAAGGTGGGCCGCACCGTGGACAGGGTGACGCCCGATTTGCGGTACTCCAGCCGGGCCGCCTCGGTGAATCCGATGACGGCGAACTTGGTGCCGCAATAGGTCGCCAGCCCCGGCACGGGCAGCTCCCCGGCCAGGGAGGCCGTGTTGATGATGTGGCCCTGCCGACGCGGCAGCATCCGCTGAAGCGCGAGCTTCGTGCCGAAGATGACACCCAGGACGTTGATCTCGACCTGTCGACGCGTGACCTCGTCCTCCTCTTCGTGGGCATGACCGGTGGGCATCACGCCCGCATTGTTGATGAGCACGTCGATCGGGCCGAGCGCGTCCTCGGTGGCGTCGAGGAAGGCGCTGATCGACTTCGGGTCAGTCACGTCGAGCCGGACCGCCACCTCGACTCCGAGGTCTTTGGCAGCGGACTTGAGTTGGATCTCGTCGATGTCGCCGATCGCCACGCGATGGCCGCGCCTGATCAGTTCCTCGGCGGTGTGGAAGCCGATGCCGCGAGCGCCGCCAGTGATGGCGACCACACGTGGTCTCGTCATCGTCGTCATATTGCCTGTTCCTCTCAGAAGCCGAGCCGCTGTCGCAGGCCGCGTCCGGCGGCCAGCCGCAGCACACGGCCGGCGATGGCCGTACGCCGGGCGGAGTACGGGTACCAGGTGAGCTCTTTGGCGGCCAACGGGATGCGCGGTTCGGTGATGGCCTGCACGCGGCAGTACTTCCGCAGACCCTGCGCTCCACCCAGCCGCGCGCCCAAGCCCGACGACTTCCAGCCGCTGTGCGGCAGCCCAGCCGCGAACAGGTTGCTGAAGACGTCGTTGACGTTGACCGCCCCGACGTCGAGCCGATCGGCCATCCGGCGACCGCGCGCGACGTCGCGCGTCCACACGGTAGCGGACAGCCCGTACTCCGAGTCGTTGGTCAGGCGCACCGCCTCGTCCTCGTCAGCCACTCTCATGACCGGCAGGGTCGGGCCGAACGTCTCTTCGGTCATGCAGACCATGCGGTGGTCGACGTCGACGAGCAGCGTGGGGGCGTAGAAGTTCCCCTCAGCACCACGGGCTCCCCCGACCAGCACCCGTGCACCCGATTTTCGAGCATCCTCCACGTGGCGCTCCACGGTGTCCACCTGCGCCCGCGTCACCATCGCACCCACGTCATCGCGTGGGCCGGACCCCTGCCTGAGCGAGTCCAGTGCCTGCACCAACTTCTCCACGAACCGGTCGTAGACCTGGTCCACGACGTAGACGCGCTCCACGGAGATGCACACCTGACCGGAGTTGAACATCGCCCCCCACACGATGCCGTGCGCGGCGCGGTCCAGGTCGGCATCCTCCAGCACGATCGCCGCGTCTTTCCCCCCCAGCTCCAGGCTGACCGGCTTCAGGAGCTCGGCGCAGCGAGTGGCGACGCGGCGCCCGGTGGCCGTCGACCCGGTGAACTGGACGAAGTCGACGATGTCGACCACCGCCGCTCCCGTCTCACCGGCACCAGCCACGTGGGCGAGCACGGGTGGCGCGCCGATCTCGTGCCATCCCTCAACGACGCGCGCGCAGGTCAGTGGCGTCATCTCCGAGGACTTCGTCAGGACGGCGCAACCGGCCGCCAATGCCGGTGCCGCGTCCATCAGGAAGAGCGTGATGGGGAAGTTCCAAGGGATGATGAGGCCCACGACCGGGTAGGGCCGATAGGTGCGAGTCAGCCGCTTCGGGAGGCTCAGCAATCCTCCGGCACCGACGCGTTCGGGAGCAAGGAATGCCTTCGCCTGATCGGCGTAGAAGGAGATGAACTCGCACGAGGCCGTCGTCTCCACCAGGGCGTCCGGCCGCACCTTGCCAGTCTCCGCCACGAGCATGTCCGTCAGCTCGTCGGTGTGCTCGAGGATCCAGGTCCGCCAGCGGCGCAGCCACATCGCACGGGCCGCCGGCCCCATGTCCCTCCACTCGACTTGAGCGGCACGGAGATCGGCCGCGACAGCTTCTACACCAGAGGCGTCGACGACCGGCACGGAGCGGACCACCTTTCCGTCAATGGGTCGACGGATGTCGAGGATGGAGGCGGACGGGGCGTTCATGGGAGCTCCTGTCGAGGGACGCGGCCGGACTGGATGACCGAGGCCGCGAGCTGATGAGCAGCCTCAGATGTCGATGACATTCAGAACGCCGTCGGCGTGCAGAGCGCGAAGGCGCTTCTTGTCGAACTTCCCGACCGAGGTCTTGGGCACCTCGGGGACGAAGCACCACCTTTCGGGCAGCCACCACTTCGCGACCTTGCCCTCCAGGAAGTCGCGCAACTGACCAGGCGCGACCTCGCTGCCGTCGCGGAGCACGATCACGGCCAGAGGTCGCTCCTGCCACTTCTCGTCCGGTACTCCGATCACCGAGGCTTCCAGAACGTCGGGATGACCGGCGAGCTCGAGCTCGAGCTCGACCGAGGAGATCCACTCGCCACCGGACTTGATCACGTCCTTAGCACGGTCTGTCAGCGTGACGAAGCTGCGCTCGTCGATGCGACCCACGTCGCCGGTGCGTAGCCACCCGTCCTGGAACTTCTCGCCGTCCTCGTCGGCAACGTAGGCGCCGGTAACCCAGGGACCCCGCACCTGCAGCTCGCCGACCGATGCGCCGTTGTGCGGCAGCTCGTTGCCCTCGTCGTCGACCAGCCTCAGTTCCACGCCGGCCACCGGGCGGCCCTGGGTAGCGCGCAGCGCCCACTGCTCGTCAGGGCCGAGAGCGGCCGGTGGCCTGGCGATCGTGGCGAGCGGGGAGGTCTCGGTCATCCCCCACGCCTGCACGATGTGCACGCCGTACTTCTCCTCGAATGCTTGCATCAGGTGAAGCGGTACGGCGGATCCCCCACAGGCGACCAGCCCGAGGGAGGAGACGTCCTGGCCCGGGTTGGCCTCGAGATAGTTGAGAACCTCGCTCCAGATCGTGGGGACCGCGCCGGCGATGGTCGGCTTCTCGGTGGCGATGAGCCGCACCAGCGGCTCAGCCTGCAGAAATCGGTCGGGCATGAGCAGGTCCGCACCCGCCATCATGGCCGCGTAGACCAGGCCCCAGGCGTTCGCGTGGAACATGGGCACGATCGCCAGGATGCAATCGTCACCGGTGACGCTGAGTCCGTCGGCCGCGCACGCGGCCATCGAGTGCAGGTAGGTCGAACGGTGGCTGTAGGCCACCCCCTTGGGGTTGCCGGTGGTGCCCGAGGTATAGCACATGGCTGCGGCGGACCGCTCGTCCACGTCGGGCCAGTCGAACGTTCCTGGATGGCCGGCGATGAAGTCCTCATACCCGACGACGGTGACGCCGTCGCGGCGCAACTGCGTCGGGTCGGCCTGCCCGGTCACGACGACAGTGTGGACGCTCTGGATCTGCGGCAGCACGGGTGCCAGTAGCGGCGCCAGGCTGCCGTCCACGATGACGACCCGGTCCTCGGCGTGGTTTCCGATGTAGGCGAGCTGCTCGGCGGTGAGACGAGGATTCAAGGTGTGCAGCACGCCGCCCATGGACGGGACGGCGCAATAGGCCTCGACGTGCTCCTGGTTGTTCCACATGAAGGTGGCGACTCGCTCGTCGCCATTGACGCCACAGGCGCGCAGCGCGTGGGCGAGCTGGGCCGACCGGCGTCCCACCTCCGCGAATGTCCCGCTCGTGACGCTGCCATCCGGTTGCAAGGTCCGCACGCGCGCCCCGCCGTGAACGCGTGCACCGTGGCGCACAATCGCTGCCGTCGTGAGTGGGACGTCCATCATCGTGCTCTTCATAGGGTTCCTTTGTTGTGGGGAGCAGGTGGCGGCGGCTCGTAGAGACCGAGCCGGCGGGGCGACGCTCAGGTTGCTCCGGCGGTCAGGAGCTCGGCCCGGTCGACGGGAAGTCCTTGGGCGATAGTCCGCTTGCTGAACACGAAGTCGCGCGGCCGGTTGACACAGTCAGCTGCGATGAGCTCCCCAGCGCGCAGGTAGAAGCAGCTGAAGTCGCGGTCGCTGATCGGGTCACCACTAAGTACGACCTCGTCGTACCCCGTGTTCAGTCCTGCGATCTGAAGCTTGACCTCGTACTGGTCCGACCAGAACCAGGGCAGCGCTCTGATCGTCCTGTCGTTACCGCACAAGGTGGCGGCAGCGACCTTCGCTTGTTCCCCGGCGCTTGGCACGGACTCAAGCCGAATGCGCCGCCCGTACCGTCCCATCAGGTGGCTAGCGCAGTCGCCCGCGGCCACGATGTCGTGGTCGCTGGTGCGGGCATGGTCGTCGATCACGACCCCGTCATCGACGAGGAGACCCGCGGCGGCAGCCAGCTCGGTGTTGGGCTCGATGCCAATCCCGACGATGACGAGGTCAGCCGCGAGCTCGTCGCCATCGGCCAACCGGACCCCTCGGACGCGGTCCTCGCCACTCAGCGCCTCAACGACAGCACCGGTATGAATGGTCACTCCCGCGTCGCGGTGGATCCGCTCGTAGAACGCGGACACTTCCGGTGCGGTGACCCGCTCAAGCACGCGCTCGGCCGCCTCGACCACCGTCACGTCCAGTCCTAGAGCGTGGAGGGAAGCAGCGGTTTCCAGACCGATGTAGCCACCACCGATGATGACCGCTCGCCGACCCAGCTGTGAGGACTCCCTGATCTGCTCCACGTCCGCGAACGTGCGCAGATAGTGGACTCCGGAAAGGTCGGCTCCCGGAATGGTGAGCCGCCGAGCCCGGCCCCCCGTGCACAAGGCCAGCTTGTCGTAGGGCAGGGTCCGACCGCCCTCCAGCACGACGCGGCCCCTTGCACGGTCGATCGACTCCACACGCGCATCGACCAGCTGGATCTGCTGCTTGGCGTAGAACTCCGCCTTCCGAATAGTCAGCTCTTGCAAAGTGCTCTTGCCGGCGAGATAGGCCTTGGACAACGGCGGTCGCTGATAGGGCAACGTTGCCTCATCCCCCAACAGGACTACCTCGCCGTCCCAGCCTTCCTGGCGCAGGCTAGCGGCCAGTTGAGCCCCAGCATGGCTGGCTCCGACGACGATCGCGGTCCCGTTCGTCATGCGCCGTTCTTCGCGGTCAGGCGCACCATGAGCTTGCTGATGCCCCGCACGAAGTTGGACTGGACGTACTCCGGCTCGCCGACGACCTCGATGTTCTCGAAGCGAGGAAGCAGTTCCTCCCACAAGATCCTCAACTGGAGCTCGGCCAGCCGGTTACCCATGCACCGGTGCACCCCGAATCCGAATGCAATGTGGTTGCGCGCATTCTTGCGGTCGATAATCAGTTCGTCAGGTCGCTCGAAGACGCGCTCGTCCCGGTTCCCCGAGGCGTACCACATGACCACCTTGTCGCCCTTGCGAATGAACTGCCCATTCAGCACTGTGTCCTTCTTGGCGACGCGGCGCATGTACGCGAGCGGGGTCTGCCAACGGATGATCTCCGAAACCATGTTCGGGATCAGGTCCGGATTCGCCTTGAGCTTCTCGAACTGCTCGGGGAACTGGTTCAGCGCGAGCACGCCGCCACTCATCGAGTTGCGCGTGGTGTCGTTGCCGCCGACGATGAGCAGCACCAGGTTGCCCAGGAACTCCATCGGACGATCGATGAGGTCCTTGGTGTCCTCGTTGGTCTGCAGCATCGTGATCAGGTCGAAGCCGGGCTCCTCCCCAGCAGCGAGCCGGGCCGCCTTGTCGTGCCACAACGCGCTGAGACCCCGCGCCATATCGACCATGCCATTGAACACCTCGTCGTTGTCGGAGGGACCACCGTTGGCCTGCTCCATCGAGCTGGCCAGGTCAGACCACTCGACCAGCTTGCGACGCTGCTCGTAAGGGAAGTCGAGCAGGGTCGCCAGCATCCGCGCCGTGAGCTCGATCGAGACGTTCTGCACCCAGTCGAACGGCTGGTCCACCGGGAGGTCGTCCAACACCTCGCGAACGCGCGAGCGAATCAGACTCTCCATCTCACGCAGGTTCTTTGGTGCGACCACCCCCTGGACCGCCGCTCGCTGCCGGTCGTGACGAGGCGGGTCCATCGCTATGAACATGGCGATGTCCATGAACTTCGGAGGCGCACCGATGATGATGAACGGCTCTGCCGAGAAGACGTCGTGGTTCTTGTCGACAGCGATGATGTCGGCGTGCCGGGTGACCGACCAGAACGGCCCGAACGGGCTGTTGGGCTGGTAGTGCACGGGAGCCTCGTTCCGCACACGCTCGAAGTACGACCGCCACTTGCCCTGGCGGTAGAGGAACGGGTTGCTCAGGTCGATGTCGGCGAGCTCGACCTCCTCCACGGGCGGGATGGGACTCTCGACGAAGATCTTCTGTCCATTCGTCCCGGTCACCCAGCGACGAGTCTTGTCGTAGAGATGGGCGCCCCGGATCTGCAACTCGATCGGGAGGGTCGACTGGACCTTCTCGCTCAGCGTGTCTGCAACGTTCATGATTATCGATCCACTTCTCTTGTCGATCACATCTGGAACTCAGGCAGCTGGACGATCAGGCCGTCCCACTCCTGCGACACCCTCATCTGACAGGACAGTCGGGACGTGGGCTGCCGTTCAGGATTCATCGACAGCATCTCCTCCTCGACGGGCTCGGAGAGACCCACCGTGTCCGACCAGTGCGCGTCGACGATCACATGACAGGTGCCGCACGCGGCTTCTCCCCCGCAGTCGCCGTCGATGCCTGGCACCATGTTGTCTACAGCGATCTGCATGAGCGACTGGCCCTCGTCCAGCGGCGCCTCGTGCTTCTCGCCGTCGTGGGATACGAAGGTGACTACTCCCATGGTCCAACTCCTCACGGATCGAAACGTGTTCGAAAGTCTTGTGAGTCCGATCCCGTGTGGCTATGGTCACCTCAGTCAGAATGTTGTGATTTCGGCTCAGAGGACGCACTGCATGCGCGCGCCCGAACCCGGCGTCCCTCCCCTCGCCTTCGCGCAGATGCTGCTCAGCGCCGCGATCGAACCCGAGGCTAGGGCCCGATTTCGCGAGGTCATGGCCCGCGAGGGAACCCATGAGGCTGCCCTGGTGGCGTCCGGCGTCCCGGCACCGGTGCGCTGGTTTCGGGAGGTCTTCCCAGATCTCGATACGGACGAGGCAACCCGACTGGGGTTGGATTTCGCCGAGCACGCTCACCTGACCTCCTTCGGACCATTGAGCATGCCGCTGGTGAGCGCGGGATCAGTCGCCGAGATCGTCGAGCTCCTCGCCTACCTGCCGTTGATCTCCACCGCCGTGCGCCCCCAGTTCCACACCAACGAGCGTGGTCTCACGGTCGGGCTTACCGGCCACACGGGCGATCCGGACCTGGACTGCCTGGTCATCGCCTACTGCGGGGCCACGGTGCTGCGCCTCTTGGACATGCTCGCCGGGACCTTGCCCTCGATCAGACTCCACCTCGGCTGGCCGACACCGTCGTCCTGGACCGAGGAAGGGGGACCGCGCGGCACGCGTGTGATCTTCGACGCCCCCACCTCCTACGTGCAGGTCCCTCGAGATGCCCTCGACGAGGCATGCCGCTTCGCCGACCCCGTCGCATACCGCGTCGCGATATCGGAACTGCGCCGAGCGCTGGAGCGACGCGACGGTGCAGTCTCCTTCTCGGAGCGAGTGCGGGTCATCCTGGAGGACGACCCCAGTCAGTTTCACAGCCAGCGCGTCGCTCACCAGCTCTGCATCTCCACGAGCACCCTGAAGAGGAAGCTCGCCGAGGAGGGAACCACCTTCCGAGACATCCGCGAGTCCTGGCTGCGGGAACGGGCTATCGTTCGCCTGCTCGACTCGTCCGCGTCGATAAGTCAGGTGGCTGGCGAGCTCGGCTATAGCGATCTCACCAACTTCTCGCATGCCTTCAAGCGGTGGACTGGACAGTCCCCGAGCGAGTTTCGCCAACTCAGCGCGCGCTTCCACGACCACGGTTGATCATTGAGTCCCCGATAGGGGTGTAGCGCGATCCAGGTCGGAACTGGGCCGATCTATTCACGCTGCCCCGGCTCAGAACGCCCCCAGAACACGGGGTTGCCAGCGAGAGCCCCGCATTGTCGAGGCCCTCGTTGCATCTGGACGTTTCACGAGAGCAAACTGCGCTTCCCAGAAGCGCACCCGCCCCCGGTGCCGAGTGCCTGATCAGGCTCGTAATCGATGAGCCCGCGGTTGGCCGAGCCCCGTATGCAGGCACGAGCGAAGTGGGGCAAGGTGGGCCTGATGCGCTCGGTCTGCGAGTGGCTATGCGTTGCACGTCTGCGATCAAGTGGCCCATCCGCAGTGGGCGTCGGAATCATTGGACGCTGAGGAAACTGTCGTCGTCGATTGGGAGCCCCACGCTCTGGGCGAGATCACGCATGACCAACCAGACCTGGTGCGCGATCCGCGCGACGACCTCTTCCTGGGACTCGTCGCGGTGGTCCAGCCACCAGATTATCCCGGCGTCGACCATGCCCATGAGCCCGGCCATGACGCCGTCCGGGGGATCAACTTGGACGTCAGGAGTGCGCAAGTAGGCCGACGCTGCGGCCACCACCTCACCCAGGAATCGCGTCCGCCCCAGCCTGGCGCGGTGAGTGTCCTTGCTCTGCTGGCGTGCGGCCATGAAGCGATAGAGATTCGGATGTTCGGCAGCCCACCCGACGGCAGCACCTATCACACCCCCGATGATTGTTGGAGCTGTGCCACTCACTCGCATGGCGGGCCGAACAGCATCAATGAGCTGGTCGGAAGCGAACCGCAGCACTTCGCTCTCGAGATCCTCCTTACTGTCGAAGTGGCGGTAGACGTGGGGCCGCGCCACCCCAGCCCGGTCCGCAATCTGGGCGGTGCCGACCCCGACCCCGTGCTCCTCGATCGCGCCGGCAGCGGCGACAACGATCCGGTCACGTTGCGGGGCTCGGTGGGATTCGTGCGCGGTCGACCGGCGCACCACGGCCGTGTCCACCCACTTCGCGATATCCACGACCGCAATCTAACCCACGACACTGGCGCGGGTACACGTCGTACCCGTAGTCTGGTACAGGTTGTACCCGGCACTCACTACCCCTTGGAGGACCTATGCCCGGCCGCCGTTCGCCCTGGATGACCCAGGACCTCGACGACTTCCGCCAGCTCGCCCGCATGTTCTGCGAGAAGGAGATCAAGCCCCACATGGAGCGGTTCATCGCGCAAAAGCGCGTCGACCGCGAACTTTGGACCCGAGCTGGCGAGCTCGGCCTGTTGTGCGCGTCCATTCCAGAGGAGTACGGCGGGGGCGGCGGCAACTTCTTTCACGAGGCGATCCTCATCGAGGAGCAGGCACGCATTGGCGACAGCAGCTGGGGCGCTTCGCTACACAGCGGCATCGTCGCGCACTACCTGCTGCACTACGGCACCGAGGAGCAAAAGCAGGAGTGGCTCCCCAAGATGGCGTCCGGCGAGGTCGTCACCGCCATCGCGATGACCGAGCCCGGCACAGGTTCGGACCTACAAGGAATCAAGACCAGGGCAATTCGAGAAGGCGACGAGTACGTCATCAACGGCGCTAAGACCTTCATCACCAACGGCTACCACGCCGACATGGTGCTGCTCGCCTGCAAGACCACCCCCGATGAGTCCGCTGCAGGCGTGTCCCTGGTCATCGTGCCGACGAACTCCGAGGGATTTCGCCGTGGCCGGGTCCTCGACAAGATCGGCCTGAAGGGCCAAGACACCTGCGAACTCTTCTTCGATGACGTACGGGTGCCTGCCAGCAACTTGCTCGGTACTGAAGAGGGCCAAGGCTTCATCCAGCTCATGATGCAGCTGCCGCAGGAGCGGCTCCTCGTCGCAATCAGCTGTGCCGCGTCGATGGATCTGATGCTCGACCTGACACATGAGTACACATTGTCGCGCGAGGCGTTCGGCAAGCCAATTTTCGGGTTTCAGAACACCAAGTTCAAGCTCGCCGAGGTCGCTACCGAGGCCCGCGTTACCCGCGCCTTCATCGACGAGTGTCTTGACCTGCACGTCAAGGGCGAACTGGATATCCCGACCGCCGCCATGGCCAAGTACTGGTCGTCGGAGCGGGCTCAGCAAGTAGCCGACATTTGCCTGCAACTCCACGGCGGCTACGGCTACATGGAGGAGTATCCGATTGCCCGCGCGTGGACGGACCTGCGCATCAGTCAGATCTACGCCGGCACCACCGAGATCATGAAGGAGATCATCGCCCGGTCTCTGCCGACGCCCACCTGATCCGGGCCTCGGCTGTCCGAGGCAGTCCCGGATTCCCGCAGCTCTTCGGTGGCGCCAGCACATCAGTAAGCCGAGATCCTCGCGGCTACTAGACGATTCCGGCAGGACCGGCGTCCGGCCAGACTCGGTCCAGGTGGTCGGCGGGGTGCTCTCTTTGCGGCTGCCCACCCTCGTTGGGTGTGGCTCGTTTTCGGTCTGCGTCCCCGTCGTCCACCGTGTCGAGGTGTGGCTCAAGAGGGGACTGCCCGGCTCTCAGTAGCAGTGCGCGCCTCGCGTCCCAGTTGATGTCGCGAGATGAGGCGGAATGCAGATGACGAGAGTGTTCATCGGGGTCGATCCCCACAAGTTGTCAGCGACGATCGAAGTCGTCGACGCACAGGAGAAGGTGCTGGCCACGGGCCGGTTCGACACCGACAAGGCCGGCTATGCCGCGATGCGCAAGCACGTCGCGAGGTGGCCGGACCGAGTCTGGGCTGTCGAGGGCAGCGGCGGCGCGGGCCGTCCGCTGGCACAGCGGCTGCTCGCTGACGGCGAGCACGTCGTCGATGTCCCGCCGAAGCTGTCAGCTCGGGTGCGACTCTTCGACACCGGTCACAACCGCAAGACCGACGCCCACGACGCCCACGCTGTCGCCGCGGTGGCAGTGCGCACCAAGAACCTCCGGACGCTGGCCTACGACCAGGAGCTCGAGGCGCTGCGCATGCTGTCCGAGCGTCGCGCCGAGCTCATCAGCCACCGGGTGCAGACCGTGAATCGGTTGCAGCGGCTGTTGTCGGAACTGCTGCCTGGTCAGGCCAAGCCGAACCTCACAGCCCCGCAGGCCAAGGCGATTCTCTCATCGCGTCGACCTCGCGACCTTGCCAACAAGACCCGCAAGAGGATGGCGCTCGAGCAGGTGGAAGACCTGGTAGTGGTCGACGCCCGGATCAAGGCCATCAACAAGGAGCTGAAGGCGATGGTCCTCGCGACCGGGTCGCACCTGATGGACCTTCCGGGCATCGGACCCATCGGCGCCGCGCGAATCCTGGCCGACGTCGGGGACGTGACCCGATTCGCCAATCGCAACCGGTTCGCGTCATGGACCGGTACCGCGCCGTTGGATGCGTCCTCTGGTGAGCAGGTCCGACACCGGTTGTCGCGAGCAGGCAACCGCAAGATCAACCACATGCTGCACATGGCAGCGACGAGCCAGATCCGACTCGACACCGAGGGCCGCGCCTACTACCGACGCAAGCGCGCCGCCGGGAAAACGCACCTCGAAGCCATGCGCTGCTTGAAGCGACGGATCTCAGACGCCGTCTATCGCCAGCTCATAGCCGACGCCAGCGAGGCCGCCGCCGCAAACGTCATCCAGGAGTCAGAGGCGAGCCCGGGAGGGCACTGCGGGGCGACTCAAGAATCCAGCGCGGTCGACCTGCCCCCGCACATCGACACTTCGGATCAGCCACTCCCGGACCCGCAACCGCAACGCTACGCCGCTCAGAACCCGGGTCGGAAGAAGGAAGCCCACGACGTCCTCCTCCGCACCGGTTGACAACAGAGGGGTGCCGAAATGAATCGCCCCGGGTTTCGTGGAGGCTCTGGTGTGTCCCGGGTTCCACGGCGTCTGAGTTTCTGGATTCTGGTGTCTGACATCAGGAGGTTCAGATGGGAAGACCGGGCTATCCGGCGGAGTTTCGACGCAAGGTTCTTGACCTGCTCGCCGAAGGTCGCAGCGTGGCGAGCGTCGCGCGCGATCTCGATGTCAGCGACCAGACGATCTACAACTGGCGCCGCCAGGACCGAATCGACCGCGGCGAACAGCCCGGCCTGACAACAGCAGAGAAGGGCGAACTCTCGGCGTCGAAGAAGCGCATCGCCGAGCTCGAGACCGAGCTGAAGATCGCGCAACGAGCCGTCGACGTGCTGAAGGAGGAGGCCAGCCCAAAAGGCGGTACCCGGCGGTCGAAGTGATCGCCGCGGACAACGTTCGTCGCCGGGCCGTCAGGTTCGACGATTGATGGCGTTCTGGCATGGGTTTCCTGTCCGGGGACGCGACAACGGGCCGATCGGCTGAGTCGGGCCAACGACATCGCCGCTGCGACGACGTCTCTAGGGCTTAAGGAGCTGTTGCATCTGGGTGATCTCCGCCTGCTGGTCGCTGATGATCTTCTCGGCCAGGGCCACCGCGTCCGGGTTCTCGCCCTGGTCAACTTCGACCTCGGCCATCTCGATCGCGCCCTCGTGGTGCTCGGTCATCATCTCCAGGAACATCTGGTCCCAGTCGCCACCCGAGGCCGCCATCAGGTCGCTCATCTGTTCCTCGTCCATCATGCCGGACATGGTGCCGCCGGAGTCGTGACCCATGTCGCCATGCTCCATGCCACTGGCAGGCACTTCCTCACCCCACGTCTCGAGCCAGCCTTAAAGGGTGTCGATCTCTGGGCACCAGACTGGGACAGATGGCCGACGGCACGGCGCAGATCGCCGACAACGCCGACGCCTTCGCGCCCGGCATCGAAGAGCTCATCGACCAGACCAGCCGACTCGCTGAGAACCTACAGCGCTCGGAGTCCTACCTGAACAGAGTGGACCGACAAGCCAACACCGCCGAGGCCGGAGGCTTCTACCTGCCGGCGAAAGCCCTGCAAGACCAACGGTTCGCCTACGCCCGCGAAGTCTTCCTCAGCCCCGACGGACGCGTGGCACGCATCCAGGTCACAGGCGACACCGACCCTCTGAGCCCGGACGGCCTACGCCGCTTCGAGGAAGTGCAGGAGACGGCCGAAACCGCCCTCGAACAAACGCGGCTTGCCGATGCCACCGTCAGCGGCACCGGCGCCGCCGGACTCGGCGCCGACCTGAACCGCTACCTGCTCGACGACGCCAAGCTCGTCCTGGCGGAAGTGCTCCTGGTCGTCCTCCTCGTCCTCATCACCACCCTGAGATCACTCGCCGCACCTCTCTACGTGCTGGTCTCAGTCGCCCTCTCGTGCGCGGCAGCACTCGGCCTGACCACCCTGGTCTTCCAAAACCTCCTCGGCAACGACATCCAATTCGCCGTACCCGTGATCACCTTCATGCTGCTCGTAGCCGTCGGCGCCGACTACAACATCTTGCTGATGAGCCGCATGCGCGAGAACGGCACCACCCTGACCCGCGCCAAAGTCGCCGAAGCCCTCACCCTCACCGGTCTCGTGATCACCTCGGCAGGCATCATCTTCGCCAGCACCTGCATCGCCCTGCTCACCTCGCCAGTGATCACGCTGGCCCAAACCGGATTCGCCGTGGCGTCCGGACTGCTGCTCGACACATTCGTGGTCCGCAGCCTCATCGTCCCCGCCTGCGCTGCCCTCCTCGAGAACCACAACTGGTGGCCCGCACGCCAACCCCGGCTCCCAAAGTCACCCTCGGAAAATCCGGCGTCTGTCCGATCAACGGTGTAACTGATTCCTGGCCTGTACGTCGAGTGTGCGGGAGCAGGGATGTCAGATTCGAGGCCGAACCGACGGATTCGAACCAGCGCCACAAGGTCGTGGGCGACCAGTTCTCCGTGTCATTCCCCGTGGCAAAGGCCGCTCAAAATCAACTCAGCAGCCATCGCCCGGACAGGTTTCTGGGTCACAAAGCGCGACATATGCCGACGTGGTTCAAATGCCAAGTGGCCCTGATCTGCGTTTCCGCAGGCCAGGGGCCACTTTCTTGTAGCGGGGGCAGGATTTGAACCTGCGACCTCTGGATGAAGTCAGCCACCTACCCGCCGTTGCTCGTCAGTGCCCGATGCAGTGCATCCGTGCTGGTTGCGCTTGAGATGACGCGCTCTGACGCTGCCTATCGTAGCCCGTTGGCGCCCACCGTTGCGCAGAGCTATCTGGCCCGTTGATGGCCCACGATCGAATCCCTTGGGCGTCTCGAGCCGATCCGTATTGCGCAGGGCGGATGCTCAGCACGTCCAGCACGCTCGGATCTGGCGATGTGCGGACGTATGTCTTTCCGCGAGCGAGACTCAACTAACGTGACTCGGCCCCGCTCCCCACGTATCGGAGAACCAGTCCGATACATCTGAGCAGTTGGCTGTATTCCACACGACCGTGCCAGGCGAGTCGTTACGGGATCCGTCCAGTTCGACGTCGTCCCCCCACGTACTCGGCCGCGTCGGAACGAGCCGCGGAGACCTATACAAGGACTCTCCGCCGAGGGCAAGCCAACCTGGTCGACCATCCACAAGTTCACCAACGCCCTTGCCGTGCCCTTCCAACCGCACCCAGAACGAGCGTGCGAACTCGCGTCTCAACAGGGTGCGACTCTGCAGCGTGCGGCCCCAGCACGGCCAAGAGGACCTGAAGTCACGCGTTTTCGCAGGTCAGCGCACGACCCACGTCACTAATGGGAGAACAGCGCGGACTCGCCCTCATGTATCGGAAATCTAGTCCGATACGACCGGCCGGCGATCCGTTCGTCCGCCGGCGGGCCGTCGACTGCCGTCCGTAAGCCCACCGCCTTGACAGGAAGGGGAGACAGTGGTCACATTCTCGGTGTAGATAACGACTTAACACGTGTAGTTATTGCAACGACGGGATGAGAGACCATGAATTTCACCCAGGAGTCGACTGCTCGCGACGTGACTCTTGCGTCGGGGACACGGATGCGGTTCTACGAGGCTGGCGCACCTGAAGCGGACCCGGTAGTCCTGCTCCACGGATCCGGCCCGGGCGCCACCGGCTGGTCGAACTTCTCTGGCAACATCGGCCACATCGCCGCGGCCGGCTACTACGCGATCGCGCCCGACATGCCCGGCTGGGGTGACTCCGATGCTGTCGCGACCGACACGATGGACCACGACAAGGATCTAGTCGAACTCCTCGACTACCTCGCGCTGGAGAGTGTGGCTCTTGTCGGCAACTCGATGGGCGCCCACACTGCGATCCGGTTCGCGACCCTGCACCCCAAGCGAGTCACCCACCTCGTGACGATGGGTGCCTCATTGGGCCGGGGCACCACCCTGTTCGGGCCCGCGGACGGGCCAAGCGAGGGCCTCAAGGCGATCGTGAAGGCCTACCGCGACCCGAGCCCCGAGAACATGCAGGCACTGGTCGAGATCATGACGTTCGACAAGACGCGGTTCGCCACCCCCGAGCTCACTGCTGCTCGTTCGCAGGCTGCGCTCGCTCGGCCCGAGCACCTGAGCAATTACCTGGACGGCCTGGCTCACGGCGCGCCGATCCCGATTCGGGTCGACCGAGACGCCATCGCGGCCATCACCGCGCCGACTCTGCTCATCCACGGAAAGGACGACCGGGTTCTCCACTACGAGATCACGTTGTGGCTGCTTGCCAATATCCCGAACTCGCGAGCAGTGCTTCTCAACAGGTGCGGCCACTGGGCGATGATCGAGCACGCCGAAGAGTTCAACCGCCTGGTCATCGACTTCCTCGGCAACAACTGACATCGACAGGCGAAGCAACCGTGACCACTGTGACTTCTCTTGACACCGATGTCGTCATCATCGGAGCCGGACCAGTCGGGCTGACGACCGCCAACCTCCTCGGCGTCCGCGGCCAGCGTGCCATCGTGCTCGAGGCTCGCGACAAGCTGATCGACTACCCGCGCGGCGTCGGCTTGGACGACGAGTCCATCCGCACGCTGCGCACCGCCGGTCTGTGGGAGCAGATCGAGCAGTACACCGTCCCCCACCACGTGGTCCGGTTCGTCAACGGCACCGGCCAGGTCCTGGCGACCAACGACCCCCAGACCCAGGAGTTCGGGTTCCCCCGCAAACACGGCTTCATCCAACCCCTCGTAGACACCGAGCTGGCCTCAGGCCTCGAGCGGTTCACCGGCACCGAGCTCCGCTTCAACCACCGGGTCATCGCGATCGCCGACCGCGGCGACCACGTGGCGGTGACCGCCGAACGGACCGGGCCCGAGGGCGAGCCCCTCGGGCCCGTTACTGTTACCGGCCGTTATGCAGTCGGCTGCGAAGGCGGCGGATCCTTCACCCGCAAGTGGATGGGGGTGCCGTTCGAGGGCAAGTCCCCTGCGACACGCTGGCTGGTAATCGACGTCGCAGACGACCCCATCGGAGTTCCCAACGTCTATCTCGGCGCGGACCCACGGCGCCCCTACGTCTCCATCGGACTCCCCCACGGCATCCGCCGGTGGGAGTTCATGCTTCACGACGACGAACCCAGCGAGCTGGTCGACGATCCGGAGTTCAAGCGCTCACTTCTGGAACGCTTCGTGCCCAACCCCTCCGCCCTGCACATCATCAACCAGCGGACCTTCACCCACCACGGCCGGGTCGCCAGTACCTTCCGCAAGGGCAATGTGTTCCTGGCAGGGGACGCAGCGCACCTCATGCCGGTCTGGCTCGGCCAGGGCTGGAACTCCGGCATCAGGGACGCGACGAACCTCTCCTGGAAACTGAGCGCAGTCCTCGCCGGGGATGCTTCCGATGACCTGCTCGACACGTACACCTCTGAGCGGCACAAGCACGTCACCGACATGATCGACATCAACATGGCGGTAGGGTCGGTGATGAAGATGGGACGTTTCGGCGCGAGGATCCGCGACGTCGCCGCCAACGCGCTCAACGTCGTGCCGCCCTGGAAGGCCTACTTCACCGAGCTGCGGTTCAAGCCGATGCCGCGCTACTCGACGGGAGTCGTCGTTGACCAGGCAACCATGAGCCCGGGCCGGGCCGGGGTCGACCTCAAGGTCTCCCGGCTCGCCCCGTTCATCGACTCCGCCGGTTCCGCCTCACCGGTGGGGCTGCAGTTCGTCCAGCCGCGCGTGAACACCGCTGAGAGCACCAACGTCCTGCTCGATGAGGTCACGGGTGACTGGTGGACGCTTGCGACCTGGGGAACCAACCCAGCGGCGTACTTGTCCCCAGCTGACCTTCAGCTCCTTGCCAGGCACCGGGTCAAGCTGGTCTCGTTCATGCCCGAGACCCAACGGCCGTGGGCAGAGAAGCGGTTCGCTGATTCCCCGGCTGCCGTGACCGTCGTCGGTGACACCACAGGCGCACTCAAGCGGTGGTTCGACATCCGGGCGTGCGGACTGATCATCTTGCGCCCCGACCACTTCGTCGCCGCCGCTGCGTTGACGCAGCAGACCTCGCAAGCACTCGCCGCGGTCGTCGCCGCGGGCTCTCTGGCCCCCGTTGAGCAAGGAGCTTCCGCATGAGCCTGGCCCTGGTGTGCATGTCGCACAGCCCACTGCTGGACTACGCCTCGCCGCCAGCAGAGGTGACCGCAGCCGTGGACGCTGCGTTCGATCAGGCACGGTCGTTCGTTCGCGATTACGACCCGACCCTGGTGGTTTCGTTCGCGCCTGACCACTACAACGGCTTCTTCTACGACCTGATGCCTCCGTTCTGTATCGGATACGAGGCGCTCGGGGTCGGCGACTACGGCACTACTCCGGGACCTCTCGACGTCCCGACGGAGGTTGCCGAGCGTCTTGCCCAGTGGGTCGCCGACCGCGACCTCGACGTTGCCATCTCCCGGCGCATGGAGGTCGACCACGGCGCGATCCAGCCATTGGAGATCCTCTTCGGCGGCATCGATACCGTTCCCACAATCCCTGTCTTCGTCAACGGTGTCGCGAAACCGTTCGTAAGAATGTCCCGGGTCAGGGCGCTGGGCGAAGCCATCGGCTCTTTCTTGAGCACTCTGACCTCCGAGCGTGCACTCATCATCGGGTCCGGTGGCCTCTCACACGATCCGCCGGTGCCGCAGTGGGCCACTGCGACTGACGCGCAACGAGCCCTGCTGCTCAACGGTCGGAACCCCTCACCCGAAGCGCGGGACGCACGCCAGCAACGCGTCATCGACACCGCACAGGCATTCACCGCCGGCACCGCTACGATCCGCGACCTCAACCCTGAATGGGACCAGGCCCTGATGAAGGTCCTCGCCTCAGGGGACCTTTCACCGATCGACGAGATGAACCCCGCCCAGATGGCCGCCGATGCGGGCAACTCAGCCCACGAGGTCCGCACCTGGGTCGCAGCATTCGCCGCGCTCGGCGCATCGGGCCCGTACGAGCTGGAGACCTCGTTCTACCACCCGATCAAGGAGTACATCGCCGGCTTCGGTGTCATGACCGCGCGGTCCCAACCTGTTTGAGATCGCATTAGGCACGCTTTCACGAACCACGCCTAAAGGTGCGGCCCGGGATGAGGTATCGATCGTTCAGACAGCCTCGGCGAGGTCCAGGGCGATGTCGATGATCATGTCTTCCTGACCACCGACCAGGCGTCGCTTGCCGCACTCCATCAAGATGTCGCGCACGTCGACCTTGTACTGCGTTGCTGCGTTCTCGGCGTGCCGGAGGAACGAGGAGTAGACGCCGGCGTAACCCAGGGTGAGGGTCTCCCGGTCTACGCGAACCGGTCGGTCCTGAAGGGGCCGGACCATGTCATCCGCGGCGTCCTGAAGCTTGAACAGGTCGCAGCGGTGCTCGAAGTCCGACAGGTCGGCGACGGCGATGAATGCCTCGAGGGGGCAGTTTCCCGCTCCGGCGCCATGCCCCGCGAGCGAGGCATCGACGCGGTAGACGCCTTCCTCGACGGCGACGATCGAGTTTGCGACCGACAGCGAGAGGTTCTCGTGTGCGTGGATGCCGATCTCGGTCGCAGCATCGAGAACGTCGCGGTAGGCGCGGACACGGTCGCGGACATCATTCATGGTCAGGCGACCGCCTGAGTCGGTGACGTAGACACAATGCGCACCGTAGGACTCCATCAGCTTTGCCTGCGCAGCCAGGTCCACGGCAGGGGCCATGTGCGAGAGCATCAGGAATCCGGAGACGTCCATTCCGATCTCACGGGCAGCGGTGATGTGCTGCGCGGAGATGTCAGCTTCGGTGCAGTGGGTGGCCACGCGAACGGAGCGGACTCCAAGGTCCCAGGCCCTCTTAAGCTCGTGAATCGTGCCGACACCGGGGAGCAGGAGCGTGGTGAGCCGAGCATTCTGCACAGCCTCGGCCGCGGCCTCGATCCACTCCCAGTCGGTGTGCGAGCCGGGGCCGTAGTTGACCGAGGAACCCGCGAGGCCGTCGCCGTGCGCCACCTCGATAGCGTCGACACCGGCGTCGTCGAGTGCGCGGACGATGCGCCTGACATCGTCGGGGTCGATGCGGTGGCGTACGGCGTGCATGCCGTCACGCAGTGTGACGTCCTGGACGAAGATCGGTGTGCTCACAGTTCCACCTTTCGTGCTGCCTTCTGCTGAGCCATACGCTCGGCGACCTGGAGCCCGGCCGAGGTCATGATGTCGAGGTTCCCCGCGTAGGCAGGGAGGTAGTGCGCGGCGCCTTCGACTTCCAGGAACACCGAGACCTGGTGGGTCGGGCGGTGCGTGCCGGCAGGGACGAGGCTCCGAACGGGCCGGTCGGCAGGGATGTCGGTGATCTGAACCTGCTGCTTGAGCCGGTAGCCCGGCACGTATGCAGCGACGTCGGAGACCATCTTCTCGACGCTGCTGCGGATCTCATCGCCGATGCCTGGCGCTGAGGCATCGACCAGGCAGAAGACCGTGTCGCGCATGATCAGGGGCGGCTCAGCCGGGTTGAGGATGATGATGGCCTTGCCGGCTGCGGCACCTCCGACCGAGACGATCGCTGCGGAGGTCGTCTCGGTGAACTCATCGATGTTCGCGCGCGTGCCGGGGCCGGCGGACTTCGACGCAATGGAGGCGACGATCTCGGCGTAGCCAACGGGCACCACTCGCGAGACGGCCGCCACGATCGGGATGGTGGCCTGGCCGCCGCAGGTGACCATGTTGACGTTCTGAGCATCGAGGTGCTCGGTGAGGTTGACCGCCGGCACGATGTAGGGGCCGATCGCTGCGGGCGTCAGGTCGATCATGGTCTTCCCGAGCGGTTGCAGGCGCCCTGCGTTGTGCTCGTGGGCCTTGGCGGAGGTGGCGTCGAAGACGAACTCGATGTCCTCGAACCCGTCCATGGCGATGAGGCCGTCGACGCCTTCCGCGGTGGTCGGCACGCCGAGCCGGGCTGCGCGTGCGAGTCCGTCCGATGCCGGGTCGATGCCGACCATCGCCCCCATCTCGAGGTGTTCGGAGTTGCGAAGCACCTTGATCATCAGGTCGGTGCCGATATTGCCGGAGCCGATGATGGCTACTTTGGCCTTCTGGCTGCTCATGCGTCCTCCTTAACTGGCTTGGAGCTGGTGGGTTCGGCGGTGAAGCGGACCGAGACGCTGCCCAGTCCGGAGATCTCTGCCGTGACTGTCGCTCCGGGCGCGACGGGGCGCATCGGCCCTAGTGCGCCGGACAGGACGACCTGGCCGGCTCGCAATGGGCTGCCCAGTTCGCGTGCCTGACGAGCAAGCCACTGCAGCGCCAGGAGCGGGTCGCCCAGGCAGGCTGCGCCGGTTCCGGTGGAGACGATCTCGTCGTCGATGCGCATGACCATCTCGACCTCGCGAGGTTCGACCGTCTCTAGCCGGACCCGGTCCGCCCCGAGGACGTAGGCGCCGGCCGAGGCATTGTCTGCGACCGTGTCGCCGAAGCTGATGTCCCAGTCGACGATGCGGCTTCCGCAGATCTCCAGGGCAGGTAGGGCGAAGTCCACCGCGGCTCGTACCTGGTCGAGGTCCAGCTCCCCCTCTGCAAGGTCGGCGCCCAGAATGAAGGCGACCTCGGCCTCGACGCGGGGCTGGAGCACGGCGTCGAACGGTACCGCCGCGCCGTCGTCGTAGCTCATGTCGTCGAAGAGCACGCCGAAGTCCGGCTGGTCGACGCCGAGCTGTGCCTGCACGGCGGCGGAGGTCAGCCCGATCTTGCGGCCCACGATCGTCGCACCAGCTGCGAGGCGGTCCTCGACGCGCTGCTGCTGGACGGCGTAGGCGGCTTCGAGGTCGTGACGTCCGATGAAGCCGCGGACGGGTGCGCACGGCTGCCCGCTCGCGGCGGCAACCGCGAGTCTGTGAGCGGCTGCTTGAACAGCAGCGGTGGTCGAGGGCTCGGTCATGTATCAACTGTGCGGAGCAAGACCTGGAAAGACCGAGGAGGTCGTTCCACTCAGCGGTACGCTCTTGTGGTGCCAGTGAGCGAGGCGGAGCCCGGACCCGTGTCCTCGGACGTGGACACAGTGCTCGGGAAGGCGATCGCGGTCCTTCGGGCGTTCTCGGCCGATGACCACGAGTTGTCGCTGTCCGCACTGGTCGAGCGAACGGGGCTACCGAAGACCAGCGTCCACCGCATCGCCGGAGACCTGGTCCATCATCGGCTTCTGGACCGCACCAGCCACGGGTACCGCCTCAGCGGCGGTCTCTTCGAACTCGGCATGCGTGCCTCGCTCGAGCGTGGTCTAGCCGAGCTCTCCATGCCGTTCTTGCAGGACCTGTACGAGCGGACCCACGAGATCGTTCATCTCGGTCTCCGGGAGGGGCACGAAGTCGTGTACGTCGCGAAGATCACCGGGCGTCGTCAAGCTCGGAGCCCTTCGCGGGCCGGCGGCCGGATGCCGTTGTACTGCACCGCTATCGGCAAGGTGCTCCTCGCGTGGTCGGACGAGGAGGTGCGGCGCGCGGTACTCACCCGTCCGATGCCGCCGCTAACCGCGCACACGATCACCGCGCCGGGCCGGGTGGCTCGCCAGCTCGACACCGCACTGTCCGCCGGTGTGGCATTCGAGAGGGAGGAGTCGGCGCTGGGCATTCAGTGTGTCGCTGCTCCGGTGCTCGACCTCGACAACAAGTTGGTGGCCGCCATCAGCGTGACCGGCCCAGTGGGCCGATTTCGTCCTGAGCAGCACGCCGATGCCGTTCGAGCAGCGGCACACGGACTCGGCGCCCTGGTCGCGCGTCGCACCTCGTTGCGTCCCGATCCATCGTGACCCTAGGAGCACGGCAGATTGCCGCAGGCTCGCAGAAGGTGCTCGCAGTCGCGACATAGCGGAGTCGCTCCTCTGGACGTGGCCCATGGATTCGACTCGACCGCTACGGACTCAGAACAGCTCCCACAGCGACATCTCGCTCGACATGCGGTCGGCCGGTGCATCGGCGATGATCCGTCCCGAACGCATGGCGTAGGCATGGTCGGCGACTGACAGTGCTTTGGCGACCGCCTGCTCGATGAGAAGCACCGAGAGGCCCGTGGCGTCGGCGAGCTCGCGAAGGTCGGCGAACAGTTTGTCGACGACGTTCGGCGCAAGGCCCAGTGACGGTTCATCGAGAAGGAGCAGCGAGGGCGAGGACATCAGGGCGATTCCGAGGCTGAGCATCCGTCGCTGGCCGCCGGACATGGTGCCGGCGCGCTGCTTGGCTCGTTGAGCCAGGATGGGCCATCGGTCGAGGATCCACTCCATCCGCTCGTGACACACCGCTGCGTCGCTTTCGGTCAGTCCACCGAGCGAGAGGTTCTCCGTGACGGTGAGGTCACTGAAGACGAAGTCGTCGGCAGGCACGTATGCCATCCCTGCCTTGACACGCGCTCGCGTGTCGAGCGCCGACATCTCACGCCCATCGAGTGTGACGGAGCCACTGGACGCGCGCAGCAGGCCGAGAATCGTCGACATCGTGGTCGACTTGCCCGCGCCGTTGTGACCGAGCAGCACGACGACCTGACTCGGCTCGACTCGAAGGGCGACGTCGAAAACGACCTGCTTGTTTCGGTAGCCGGCGTTGAGCTGGTCGACCACCAGTCGAGGTGTCGACGTTCCTGTATTGCGGTTGATTGCCGTGACGACGTCAGCTGACGGCACCAAAGTAGGCCTCCCCGAGTCGTGGGTCTGCAAGTAGGTCATGAATGCTCCCCTCGGCGCTCACGCTGCCGCCTTCCATGAAGTACGCCCAGTCCGAAAGTCGACTGATGGCCTGGATGCTGTGCTCGACCACGCAGATGGTGCGGCCGGTCTCGCGGACCCTCTCGACGAGGGTCAGCATGTCGTCGGCGGCTCGGCCCTCGATGCCGGAGAGCGGCTCGTCGAGGAGGAAGACGCTGGCCTCGGTGGCCAGGACCCGGGCGAAGGCCACCTGCTTCTGCTGCGCGAACGACATGTCGCGGGCTCTGGCCTTGTGCGCAGGGTCGAGGCCGACGAACTCCAACCACTCAGCGCTCTTCTCCGCCAGCTCACGGTCGTGGCGCCGGGAGGCCAACGGCCGCAGGAAGACTCCCGCCGCGCTCTCGCCGGGATGGTGACGGCCCGCGAGCATGACGTTCTCCATGGGCGTGAGCTCGTTGAACACCCGCAGGTCCTGGAACGAACGAACCATGCCGCGGCGAGCGACCTGTTGAGGGGAAAGGCGGGTGATGTCGTCGCCGTTGAGCAGAACGGTGCCCTCATCCGGCGCGATTGCACCGGTGATCAGGTTGAACACAGTGCTCTTCCCCGCGCCGTTCGCTCCCACGAGCGCGGTGACCAGGCCCTCTCGTAGCTTCAGGTCGAGACCGTTCACGGCGACCACTCCGCCGAACCGCTTGGCGAGGCCACGGATCTCGACCACAACAGGTGCGGTCTCAGGCTCGGCGGGGTTGATGGCCGGCTTCGCCTCGAGGACCGTCAAGGCACCTGGCTGAGCCACCGGCGCCTCGGTCACTGCCTTCCGGACACGCGGTACGTGGTGTCGTTCGGGGATGATGCCGGCGGGGCGGAACCTGACGATGAGGACCAGGGCGACCCCGAACACGATGGGCCGGATTCCGGCAGAGTCCTCGGGCGACATCGCCAGGGTCTGCTGGAGGACGGGCTCGAGGAAGACGACGATGAACGCGCCGACGATGGAGCCGGGCACCGAGGAGATACCGCCGATGACGACCATGGCGAAGACCAGCAGGGTCTGGTCGAGGGAGAACAGCGTGGGTGTGGCGAGGCCGTTGTAGAGGACGAGGAGTGCGCCGGCGGCACTCGTCAGTGCGCACGAAATACCGAAGACCAGCACCTTTCGTCCCAACGTCGACTTACCCAGGGAGCGGACGCCGAGGTCGTCGTCGCGGGTCGCGCGCATGAGGCGGCCGAACGGCGACTCCCCGAGCCTCCAGGCGATGAAGGAGGCAAGGACGAGCACGCCGATGAGCAGCGGCAGGAAGTCCGCCGGGACGAGGAGCACCTTGCCGAGCAGTTGAGGGGCCGGAAGCCCGATGAGTCCAGTCTGCCCGCCCAGGGAAGTCGTCGAGCTGGCGATGTCGGAGACAAGGATCGACATCGCCATCGTGATCAGCATCACGTACTCCTGCGCCAGCCCGAGGATGGGTGCGCTGAGCGCGACAGCCACGACGGTGCCGACCACTACAGAGGCGATGACGGTGGGCAGGAGCGGCCATTGCTGGTGGATGCCGACAAGGGCGGTGGTGTAGCCGCCGATAGCGGCGAACGCGGCCGACCCGACCGAGTTGATGCCGGCGTAGCCGACGATGAGGTTAAGCGCGATTGCCATGACGGCGTAGATCAGCCCCATGCAGATGTAGGCGTACCAGAAGTCCATGGTCATGCCCTTCCGGCGGTGAGGCGGACAGGATGCCGAGCTGGCAATCGGATCCCGTAGGCCGACAGACCCTTGACGCTGAGATAGACGAACAGGATTCCGAACACCACGAGGTCGGTGAGGTTGGCGGGGATGAACAGCACGCTGAGGGACTGGACCAGTCCGACCGCGACCCCGACGAGGACGACGCGAAGTCCTGGAGCGCGTTGTCCGGAGACGAAGGCGACAACGAATGCCGAGAACAGCGACCCGTAGCCCATGCCGGCCGCGGCGGAGTACTTCGCTGCGGTCAGGCAGCCGATGAGGCCGGCGCACGCGGAAGCCCAAAAGAGGATCGAGACGTTGACCCGCTGCGGGCGAACCCCGACCGCGCTGGCCATCATCGGGTTTTCCCGGACGGCGCGCACGATGCGCCCGACCCGTGAGTAGCGCAGGAGCACCACTGCTCCCGCCGCAATGGCGCCGCACACGGTCAGGGTGATCACGTCGAGGCGAGTGGTGTGCAGCCCGAACGGAAGGGCGATGACGGAGTCCCCGACAAGGTTGAACGGGACGGTCGGTGATTCGCGGGTGAAGTAGTACTGCAGGGCAGCCTCGACGGCCAGAGTCACCCCCAGCGAGCTGACGAAGATGGGCAGCGTCGCGTTGGCACCTGACCTTGTTGCCAGCGGCCGGTACACGACGACCTCGGTCAGTGCGCCGAAGACTGCGGCTGCGGCGATGGCTATGACCAGGCAGACGACGGCGGGGAGTCCTGTGTCGCGCTGCAGCACGGCTGCGGCGAAAGCGCTGCCGGTGATCGTGGCGGCATAGGCGAAGTGGAACCGGTTCGCGACGTTGAGGATGAGGGACGTTCCCAGGCCGAGAACGGCGAACGTCGCGCCCTGCGTGATGCCGGAGATGACCAGCTGGGCTGTGAGGTTGAGGTCCACGGAGCGCTCCTGATCGGTGACCTGGGACGGGGAGAGAGATGAAGGTGAACGGCGTGCGCGCCAGGGTTCTCCCGACGCGCACGCCGCGTCCGCTACTTCATCTGGAAGTCGGCGCCACCGATGCCGAACGTGGCGAGCGGCTTCACGGCCGTGCCGTCGAACTGGTAGACGCCCATCTGCCGGATCTTCGGCGCGTGGGTGCTCGCGTCGAAGGCGTAGATGCCGTACGGCTTGCCGTCCGCGCTGACTCCGTAGACCGACGGGAAGGCCAGGTCGGACGTGAACGCAGCGAGGACGTCGTCGGGGTTGTCCGCCTTCTTGCCCTCGGCGTCGAGCCTCTGGAGGACCTGCCAGAACGTGAACATGTCCTCGTAGTAGTCCGCGGCGTAGAAGTCCGGAGCGTCGGCGCCGGGGTAGGCCTTGGTGTAGCTCTCGACGAAGTACTTGCCCCAGTCGTTGTCCGGGGATGCGGCGTTGAAGTAGTCGGAGGCGAAGGTGTAGTTGTCCGCCGCAGCACCGGCGACATCCTTGAGGTCGCTGGTGTACTCGGCGCCGATGACCGGGGTGTCATCGCCTGCAGCCTTGAGCGACTTCAAGAAGTAGCCGGTGTCGTTGCCGAAGGTGCCCAGCGAGATGACGTCGGCGCCGGAGGACTGCAGCTTGGCGATCGAGCTGGAGTAGTCCTGGCTTCCCACCGGCAGCACCTCGGTGGTGACCAGACTCAGGCCCTGCTTCTCCAGCGCCGCCTCGAGCAGCTGGGTGGCCTCGTCGGTGAAGGCTGGACCGTAGTCGGAGACGGCGAGCGCTACGGTCTTCGCGTCTGGGTGCGCCTGCTTGATGAACTGGGCGACGCCGTCGTAGGAGTCGTGCGGCGTGTTGGCCCGGGAACCGTAGAAGTACGGCTTGCCCTTGCCTGCGACGCCGGTGCCGCCTCCGCCGTCGAGGGAGAGGATCTTGTACTGCTCGATGCCCGGCAGAGCGGAACCGACGACTCCGAAGTAGGAGTACAAGGCGAAGTGGACACCTTCCTGGCCGAGCTCGCGGGTGACCTGGACGCCGGCCTGGGTGTCACCGGACTTGTGGTCCTTGAGCACGATCTGGAAATCCGGGCCGCCAGCGGCCTTAATCTGGGCGGCAGCGAGCTTGGCGCCGTTGGCCTGCACCTTGCCGTAGTAGGAACCGGGGCCCGAGAGCGCAAGAACGAGGCCCACCTTGATCTTCTGACCACCAGCGAGGTGGTCCGGGTCGGCTCCGCTGAGCCTGACCAGGTCCCTGACCGAGCTCTTGTCGACCGTGACGTCATTGTCGTCGCCTCCGCTTGGGGACGAACCGCAGGCCGCGAGGGCGGCAATGGCCAACGTACTCACGCATGCCGCGACGACGGCGCGCCGACGGAAACGGCTGAATGGGGACCGCACAATTCTCTCCTTGTGTAACTATCGGACATGCGTGTGTGCAATATGCACCTGGCGGGAGAGCATGAGTGACTCGCGTCACCCCTGTCAAGTACCTTGCCGTGATTTCGTTCACATATTGGTGACACAATGGCGGACCGTGTACTTGTTGCACATCCGATGATCGGTCCCGGACGGACGATCTGTTCAGCCGGCTCGATCCCTCAGTCCTAAGGTGAGCGTCATGGCACAGGCCCCCGAACCCCGCAAGACCGACGATGTAGCCGACGAGTCAGCCGTCTCCTCGCGCAACATCGGGTCGAAGACCCTCGCACGCGGCCTGCGCGCCCTCGAGCTGGTAGCGACCACGGTCGACGGACTGACGGTCCAAGAGCTCGCCATGACACTCCACATCCACCGGACGATCGCGTACCGAGTGCTAGCGACGCTGGAGGACTTCCGCCTGGTCGCCAAGGATGCCGAAGGCCGCTATCGCGCCGGCAGCGGGCTCTCTGCCCTGGCTCACCATGTTCAGCACGGTCTGCGAGACAAGGTGGAGCCTCATCTGCGGTCCCTGGCGCGTGAACTCCAAGCCACCGTTGCTCTCATTGTGGTCGAAGGCCGCGAGGCCGTTGCCGTGTCCGTGATCGAGCCGCCGGACTCCAGCTACCACCTTTCCTTTCGCGCCGGCAGCCGTCACCCGCTGGACCGCGGCTCGGCCGGACGTGCGCTCACCGCCGCGATGCCTGCCTCCCCCGATGACCCCGACGAGGTCAAACAGACCCGCGAACGGGGCTATGCCCGCACTCACGGCGAGGTTGAACCCGGGGCCTACGGACTGGCATTCCCGCTCAAGTACGTGCCCGGTCTCCCAGCCGCATGCATCAACCTCATCACCTACCGCGAGGACCTGATCGAGCGAGCTCTCCCGATCATGGCCGCCGAGGTCGCCGTGATCAACGCCGAGCTCCACTGACAAGACGGCCCGCCACAGCGAGGGCGCCCGCGAGTCGGCGCAGGATCCACCTAACCCAAGCAGACGCCTGGCAGCGACCAGCTCGCCGCGAGACGCCAGTCGCCTGGCCGCCGTAGGTCAGCTGTGCGACCGCGCTCTCGCCCTTCCGCAGGCCGCCGCAAGGACGCGCTGTCATCGAACAAATGCGGTAGGCCTGTTGCGACCTCCGTTCAACTCAACGCAGGCATCTCTCCCGAGCTCACCATTCCTCCCCTGCCCTTGGGCGGCTCCCCTGGACGCATCGAGTCCTCACCAGACCCTTGCCAAAGTCGTGACGTCTGCCACATGATGTCCCAATCTTCTATTTACACAGAGCGTGTAAATATAGAAATGAGGGCTCATGATTGAGGCATCAGAGCGCCCCGGCCCATACGACGTCGACGTCGACGTCGTCGTCGCCGGCAGCGGCGCAGCAGGAATGTCGACAGCGGTCATCGCCGCTTCGCTCGGCCGGAAGGTCCTCGTGCTCGAACGTGCTTCCCGGTTCGGCGGGACAACCCGCAAGTCCGCAGCAGGTGTCTGGATCCCGAACAACCGGTTCCTGCAAGAGAAGGGCATCGAGGACAACAAGCTCGACGTCCTGAAGTACCTAGCCCGCATTGGCCGCCCAGCAATGTACGACCCAGATTCCCCCACCCTCGGCCTCGACCAGTGGGAGTACGACGGCCTCGAGGCCTTCTATGACCACGGTGCGAGAGCTCATGCCGCACTCGAAGAACTCGACGCGCTGCATCTCGCCCAAGCCACCAACGGCCTCATCGACTATCTCGCCCACCTCCCTGAGAACAAGATGCCCGAGGGTCGAGGCATGTACCAGGCAGCCTCAATGGGCGGCGCAGACGGCGGCCAGCTGCTGATCGACGACTTCGTCAACGCGGCGCGCAACCTCCAGGTCGACCTACGCACCGAACACCGGGTCGTCGACACCATCATCGACCGGGGCAGGGTGGTCGGCGTCGTCGTCGAGACCGCCGCCGGCGAGCGCCTCGAGATCCACGCCCGCGTCGGGGTAGTCCTGGCCACAGGCGGATTCACCCACAACGCCGAGATGCGATTGAACTTCCTCGACGGTCCCTACATCGGCGGGTGCGCCGTGCCCACCAACACCGGCGACTCGGTCGCGATCGCCTCCGAGCTCGGCGCCCAACTCTCGAACATGAACCAGGGATGGGCCGGGCCGATCGTGGTCGAACGCCTCCTCAAGGAACCCACCGAGGTCTTCTGCTCCTTCTACACCCTCGGCGACGGACTCGTATCGGTGAACTGCGGAGGCAAGCGAGTAGCCAACGAAAAGGCCCCGTACAACGAGCTCGCCCGAGTCATGGCCGCCTACGACCCGCGCACCCTGCGCTACGAGAACTTCCCGCTCATCACTATCTGGGACCAGCAGGTTGCCGACCGGTGGGCCATCGACCGGCTCGGAAACCCGGTCCCGGTCGACCCCGATAACGCCTACTGGGTCATCTCAGGCGACACCCTTGAGGAGCTCGTCCACGCCATCGACGAGCGACTGGCCGAGCTCGGCAGCCACGTTGGGCACCGACGCCTCGAGCCGGACTTCGCCGCGCAATTGAAGGAGACACTGAACCGGTTCGCCGGCTTCGCCGCGGATGGCGTCGACGCCGACTTCCACCGGGGCGAAACTCGTTTCGAGCGCTACGTCAGCTCTCGGTTCGGCGACGGCGACGGCAAGAACCCGCTGCTCAGGGCGCTCGACACCGACGGCCGGCTCCACGCCACGATCCTGGCTCCGGGACTGCTCGATACCAAGGGCGGACCGCGCACCGACCTGCAGGGTCGGGTCCTCAACACGCGCGGTGAGCGCATCGAAGGCCTCTACGCCATCGGCAACGCCGCCGCCTCCCCATCAGGTCAGGGCTACGCGGGAGCCGGCGGAACCCTCGGACCAATCGTCACCTACGGATACCTCGCCGGCCGGTACCTCGGCTCCGATCAGGTCTCCGTGCACCCCTAGACCCCGAAGACAACGACCTCACTACATGGCCCCCTTCGCGCAAAGCGCACCCGCCTCACAAGAAGAAGGAAGCAGATGACCAGCTCCTACGGCGACGACGTCGCCGCCATCATCCGTCTCAGGTCCGAGTACTCCTGGGCGTACGACAACGGCGACGCCGCTACGTTCGGTGCCCTGTTCGCCGAAGACGGCGAGTGCAACCTGGGCGACTGGGGTGTGTTCGCCGGCCCGGCCGCGATCACCGCGGGCATCGCCGGACAGCTCGTCGCCCCCGACCCGGCCCCCGCCTGCCTGCACCACGCCACCACCCCGCGCATCGAGGTCGACGGCGACTCTGCCGAGGGCACCTGGTACGTGACCGTCTACCACCAGCCCCGCGAAGGCGACGTCCACCCGGTCCGGTTCGTCGGCCGCTACTTCGACACCTACACCCGCAAGCCGGACGGCTGGAAGTTCGCCAGCGTCCGTCTCGACCCCTACTGGTTCGCCGGCTACTGAGTCACCCCGAACACCCCGCCCCTACCCGGCTGACGCACGGCCGCCTAACAAAGGAGAACCCGTGAAGGGTTGGCAGTTCACCCATACCAATAACCCACTTGAGGTGGTCACTCTTCCCGACCCCGAGCCGGGGCCGGGCGAGGTTGTCGTCGCTGTCAAGGCCGCCGGCCTGTGCCACTCTGACGCCTCCCTGTTCGAGGACGAGAAGTGGCTCCAGATGATGGACCTTCCCGTCATCCCCGGCCACGAGATCGCCGGTCTCGTCGAGTCAGTCGGCCCCGGCGTCAGCAGCCGCAAGGCCGGCGACCGCGTCGTGGTGTTCCCGATGCTGAGCTGGCACGGGTACATGCGCAACGGAGGCTTCGGCACCAAGGTGCTCGCCCAGGCCGAGGCCCTTGTTCCCATCCCCGACAATGTCTCCTTCGAGATCGCGGCAACCTCCACTGACGCCGGTATGACCTCTCACGCCGCGGTCATCACCACCGGCCAGGTCAAGGCCGGCGAACGCGTCGGCATCATCGGCTTCGGCGGACTCGGTCAGATTGGCGCACGGGTCGCGATCTTGACCGGCGCCGAGGTGCACGTCGCCGAGATCAACGAGGCCGCCTGGGACAGCGTGATGGAGTCCGGCGCCAAGCAGGTCGTCAAGGACGTCACGGAGTTCGCCGGCCTCGACCTCGACGTCATCGTGGATTTCGCCGGCTTCGGCACCACCACGGCTGGCGCCATCGAGGTCATCGGCGACGACGGCCGAGTCGTCGTGGTCGGAATGGCGAAGCTCGAGGCGACCATCAATACCTACCCGCTGATCATGAAGAACGTGAAGGTGCTGGGCAACGTGGGTGGAACTGCGGACGACATCGCCGCCGTCCTGGCCTGGATGAGCAGCGGCGACATCAAGCCGCGCACCGAGCACACCGACTTCGGCGGTATCCCCGCCGGTCTTGAGCGACTCCACCGCGGCGAGGTCCGCGGTCGCCTGATCGCCAGCTACAAGTAGACGAACACAAGGAGATGAGCGAACGGATGACTGACATTCTCGACGGCCGCGTGGTCGTCGTCACTGGCGCCGGGCAGGGAGTGGGCCTGGGCATCGCCCAGGTCCTGGCCGGGCACGGAGCCACCGTCGCGATGACCGACATCGACCTGAAGCGTGTCGAGGAGTCGGCCGCGAAGCTGCGCGCTGAAGGTGCGCAGGCACAGGCCTTCGCCCACGACGTCAGTGACCCCGGCAACACTCGTGCGGTCCTGACCTCGATCCTCGAGTCTTTCGGACGCTACGACGCTTTGGTCAACAATGCAGGCGTGGCGACTCAGTGCGGTTTCGAGAACGTCTCCGAGGAGGACTGGGACCGGATCACCGGGATCAACCTTCGTGGCGCCTTCTTCGCCGCCCAAGCCGCCGGGGTGTACTTCAAGCAGCGCGGCGAGGGTGGCCGCATCGTCAACATCGGGTCCTTTGTCTCCCGCAAGGCGGTGGAGGAGTACATCATCTACAACGTCAGCAAGGCCGGCATCGTGATGATGACTGAGACGCTCGCGCTCGAACTAGGCCCGCACAACGTCAACGTAAACTCCGTTTGCCCGGGCATCGTCCGGACCCCGATCTGGGACACGCTGGACCCCGAGCAGTGGACCCGGCAGGAGCAGCAGGTTCCGCTGCGTCGCGGACAGCGGCCCGAGGACATCGGGGAGGCTGTGGCATTCCTCCTCTCCGCAGCGGGTTCCAACATCACCGGCGCTTCGCTCCCGGTGACCGGCGGCCTGGCGATGTGGTGACGACCGGTCCGTGGCGGGCGGGGACCTGAGCGTTCCGGCACCGTGCCGAACGAGACCCGGTGGGCGCCGGCGTGAGCCAAGGCGTTTCCCAGTTGAGGCGAAGGTCGGTCGGAAAGGTTCGTCTCGAGAACTGGCTCTTGAGGATCTGGAGGTCGCGCCCGGACACGTCATTGGTGATGAACGTGACCAGGACGAGCGACTCGAGCGCGGAGAAGCCGACAACGTGGGTACGACGGCGGAGGGATGACGCCACCGCGGCGCGGCACTCCGCCCCTGATTGCGGCGGCTACCTGTCGTTGTCGAAGCCCTTGACCTGACCGTCATTACCGGCCGTGCAAATCATCCACCATGCCAAGGTGCGTGACTGGCTGCTCACCGTCCGTTCAGAGGACCTGCGGCACCTCGGGCAGTGGAAGCGCAGCGATCCTGGATGCTTCTCCCGCGTCCAAGCCGAGCAGGAGAAGGACATGCTTGGTGAAGGTGTCGGAGATCTGAGCATCGTCAAGCGAGGGATTCGCGTCGAGCATCTGCAGCAGCCCGAGCAGCGCGCCGCCGACGGCCATGAGCGCTGACTCTGGATCGGGCATGGTGAACCGGCCCGTCTCGATCCCGCGCCGGAGGTCGGCCATCGCTCGCGGCCGTAGCCCTCGGTCGGTCAGCAGGATCGAGGCGCCAGCGTTGAGGATGACGCGCACGAGCTCGGGTAGCTGGCGTTGCAGGCGACCCGACATTCGGAAGCTGGTCGCGAAGATCTCGGCTGGGTCCTCGAGGCCGGCGACGATCTCGTCGCGGAAGGCGCCCCAGACGTCCAGGGCGGATTCGACGGCCTCGGTGAAGAGCGCTTCCTTCGACTCGAAGTGGTTGTAGAAGGTGCCGAACCCGACGTCTGCGGCGTCGGTGATCTCCTGGATGCTCGCGTTCGACCGTCCTTCGGCCAGCAGTTCCTGGGCCGCCGTGATGAGTGCGTTCCGGGTCCGCTCGCGGCGGCGATCGACCCGTGTCGGGGCGGCAGCGGTCTCTGTCATGACCCATATCATACCTGATGACTTCATCAGAAACACTTGACAGAGGGTCTCATCGTTAGTGATGCTTTCATCAGTTAGCCAAGAGAGGGCCACTGATGACCACCACGAACGAGCTCCCCCGCACCGAGCACTCCATCCGCGTCGGCCACCGCGACATCTTCGTGATCGAAGCCGGCACGGGCGACCCGGTCGTCCTGCTTCACGGGGGCGGCGCAGGCGCAACCGGGGGCTCGAACTACTCGCGCAACATCGAGGCGCTGGCCGCCCACTTCCGCGTGATCGTCCCCGACATGCCGGGCTACGGGCAGTCCTCGAAGACTCTCGACCACAGCGATCCCTTCGGCGACCTGGCCAGCGCGATGCGCGGCCTGCTCGACGAGCTCGGCATCGACAAGGCCCACTTCGTGGGCAACTCGTACGGCGGCGCCGCGGCCCTTCGCTTGGCGATGGACCGGCCCGACAAGGTCGACAAGTTGATCCTGATGGGCCCGGGCGGCATCGGCACCACTCGCGGGCTGCCCACCAAGGGCCTCAACAGCCTGCTGAGCTACTACGGCGGCGAGGGGCCGACCCGCGAGAAGCTGGAGACCTTCATCCGGGAGTACCTCGTCTTTGACGGCGCGAGCGTGCCGCAGGACCTCATCGAACTTCGCTACCAGGCCAGCATCCAGCCCGAGGTCGTCGCGAACCCCCCGCTTCGGCGCCCGTCAGGGCCGACCGCACTCAAGACGCTGATCAGGATGGACTTCACCCGCGACAAGCGGCTGGCCAGCGTGCAGGCACCGACCCTGGTGATCTGGGGCCGAGACGACAAGGTCAACCGGCCCGCCGGCGGCGTGACCCTGGCCAACACCATGCCCAACTGCGACCTCTTCCAGGTGGCCAACACCGGCCACTGGGTGCAGTGGGAACGGGCGGAGCTGTTCAACGCGATGGCGATCGACTTCTTCGGCAGCGACAAGGCGCAGCCGTGAGCGACTTCTTCCGGCCCAACACCGACGGGTCGGTCTTCGGCGCCGTCCACCTCGGCTACCTGGTGGTCGAGTCGCAAAGGCTTACCGACTGGCGCCGCTTCGGCGCCGACGCGATCGGCCTCCACGTCGACGAGGTCACCGAGGACGTCCTGCGCTTCCGGCTCGACGACCGCGAGTGCCGGTTCCTGATCCAGCGCGGACCAGCCGAGGACCTGATGGCGGTCGGCTGGCACGTCGACGACCACGAGACGTTCGACCGGATCGTCAAGCGCGTCACCGAGCGCGGCGTACCCCTCGCCGAAGGCACCCCCGAGGAGGCTGCCCTGCGCGGTGTCGAGCGGCTGTGGCGGTTCGCCGGCCCCAAGGGCATCGTCCAGGAGATCTTCACGACCCCGACCACCACCAGCAGGCCGCTGCGGATGATCAACAGCGGCTGGGTCACCGGCGAGGGCGGCATGGGCCACGTCGCGATCACCTCACGCGACCCGCGTGGCATCCACGGCTACTACAACACCGTCTTCGACTCCCGGCTCTCTGACTTCATCGACGAGAACATCAGCGGCCTGACGTTGAAGATCCGGTTCCTGCGGGTCAACGAGCGCCACCACTCGATTGCGGTCGCCAACGTGCAGGGCCTCAACATCGACCCCATCCGCACGCGAGCCCAGCACGTCAACATCCAGGCAGCATCGCTCGAGGACATGATCAGCTCCTATGAGCGGGTCCGGCGTCTTGGGTTCCGGATGGCCTGGTCGGTCGGCCAGCACACCAACGACCGCGAGCTCTCCTTCTACTGCGTGACGCCGAGCGGGTTCGAGCTCGAGGTCGGCTGGAACCCGATCGTTATCACCCCCGAGCTCGAGGCCGCCTGGCAGGTCGCCACCCATCAGGGCATCAGCATCTGGGGCCACACCCCCGTCCACGACGGGGTCCTCGACAAGCTCGGCCAGCTGCGGCAAGCCGCCCGCAACGCCCGTCGTCCAGAGATCAACGTTCCCGAACTCAGCACCCCGTTCACAGGAGCCCCGGCATGACCAGCACGAGCACGCAGTACGACGTCGTCATCTCTGGCCTCGGGCCGACCGGCCTCACCTTGGCCACGCTGCTCGGTCGCCGTGGCGTGAGCGTGCTGGTGCTCGAGCGGGAGCCCCAGTTCTACGGCAACGCCCGCGCCGTCTACACCGACGACGAAGCACTGCGGATCTTCCAGACCGCCGGCGTTGCCGACGAACTGCACGCCGACATGAACGTCGACTCCATCGTCCAGTGGGTCAAGGCCAACGGCGACGTTCTCATCCAGTTCCAGGAGTCTCAGCGCCCCCTGTGGTGGCCGGTCACCAACTTCCTCTACCAGCCCTACCTCGAGACCACCTTGGAGAAGGCACTCGACCGCTACCCGGGCGTTGAGATCCGGCGTGGCCGCGAGGTCGTGGACTTCGCCCAGGACCCCGGCGGCGTCGACGTCCTCCACGCCGCCAGCACCGGCAGCGGCTACGGCCGGCACGAGAACGTCGTCGACGAGAAGAGCCGCGAATCGGTGCGGGCCAAGTACCTCGTCGGCGCCGACGGCGGTCGCAGCGTCGTTCGCCTCAACCTGGGCATCGACATGACCGGCAAGTCCTACCCGGAGCGCTGGCTTGTCGTCGACCTCAAAGCGAAGGAAGGCGTCGACGCGTTCCGGCACCTGCCGTACTTCGACTTCGTCTGCAGCCCGGAGATGCCGACCGTCTCCTGCCCGCAGCCCGGTGGGCACCATCGGTTCGAGTTCGCACTGAAGGACCAGGACAGCAAGGAGCGATTCGAGTCCGACGAGACCGTCCGCGAGCTGATCTCGCGCTACGTCAACCCCGACGAGGTCGAGGTCAAGCGGCAGCTGGTCTACACATTCAACGCCGTCGTTGCGGACAAGTGGCGCGAGGGCCGGGTCCTGCTTGCCGGAGACGCCGCGCACATGACGCCGCAGTTCATCGGCCAGGGCATGAACGCCGGGATCCGTGACGCCGACAACCTCTCATGGAAGCTCGCCGCGATCCTCAAGCACGGCGCCGCCGACAGCATCCTCGACACCTACGAGACCGAGCGCCGACCGCACGCGACCGCGATGATCAAGCTGTCGGTGTTCAACAAGTCCCTGGTCTCGATCAAGAACCCGATGCGCGCCCGGAGCAGGGACCTCGCGATGGCCGCCTCACTGCGCACCCCCGGCCTGGGCAAGTGGGTCAAGCGGGCCGGCATGAAGCCGAAGCCGCGGCTCAAGAAGGGCTGCTATCTCGGGCTTCCGCGCGGCGTGCGCGGGGTCGAGGGCACGTTGTCCCCGCAGCCGATGGTGCGCCGGTACGACGGCCGCCCAACTCGCTTCGATGACGCGGTCGGCTTCGGCTGGACGGTGGTCGGTGTGGGCATCGACCCTCGTGAGGCGCTTGGTGAGCACCTGCACCACTGGGAGCAGGTGGAAGCCACCTTCGCCACCGTCTTCGCCGCGGGCACCCGGCCCCAGGGGGAGATCGGCGACGGCCGGCGCAAGGCCGGCTTGGTGGACCTCGAGGACACCACCGGAGCCTGGACGGCGTGGCTGAAGAAGGCCGGGATCCGGCACGGCAGTCTCGTCGTGCTGCGCCCGGACAAGTTCGTCTTCGGCGTCGGCGACGGCGCTTCCCTCACCACTGCCCTCACCGACCAACTGGGCCTGGCCACGCGCGTGTCAGTCACGGCCTCATGACGACCGCCACCCGGGTCGATGTCCACCACCATCTGGTGCGACAGGACTACACAGTCCTCGCCCGATGCCAGGTCACCGCGTCCCTCACCACCACCGACGGGCGGCCGCTCGGCACCGTCGAGGCCACCTTTGATGACGCGCACAACCGGGGTGACCAGCCATGAGTCGGCCCATCAACACCTTGTCGGCCATCTATCCGGTGCTGCTCCGCTCCGACCTGCCCCACGATGAGGCCGACGCCTACTGGGCCGGCCCTCACGCCGAGCTGGTCAAGCGCGGTGGACACATCATGGAGTACAACCAGTACCACCTCTCCCGCACCGACGTCGGCTACTGGCCGGCGACCCCAACCGTCGGGGTGACCCCGGACCCGGCGTTCCGCTGGGACGGCGTCACCGAGGTACGACTGGCGAGCTTCACCGAGATGGCACGAGCCGCCTACGGCATGCTCGACACGATCTTCCGGGACGAGCAGAACGTCTTCGACAACGTCCTCGGCCACGTATGCGGACCGGGCGGTGCGCGCTGGTGGACCCCCACCCACGACCCGACGGTCGGCCATCGCACTGTGCTGATGCTGCGACGTCGCCGAGGGCACAGCTACCGGGCGTTCCGGTCCTTCGTCCATACGACGTTCGGGCCGGCACTCGACGCGGCCGGCGCCCGCGACGTACGGACCTACACGTTCCTGCCCTTCACAGGTGTCGCCCACCGCACGCCAGGCACCTCGCACATCCACCCGCCCAGCCACCGGCACCACGGAGCGATCATCTTCGGCCTGCCCGACCGCACCGCCATCGACGGACTGCTCGAGTCTCCGACCATCCGGGCCGTGATCACCGAGCAGGCCACCCATCTGACCGCGGTCCATGCGTACGGCGTAGACCGGACCGTCCCAGTCATCGGCCCCGTGATCGGAGAGATCGCATGACCACCCCAAGGCCGCTCATGGAACAACCGATCCAAGTCGACCGAGGGACCCTGACCCTCGGCTACGCCGGCGTCTACTCCAGCTTCCTGCGGCATGCCCAGGCCGCATCGGCGACCTACGGCGTCGATGTCCGAACGCTGCTGGCCGAAGCCGGCAAACGCAAGCTGATCGGCGGCCAGGAAGACATGATCGTCGACATCGCGCTCGATCTGGCGAGCGCTCGATGAGCGAGCGCGAAGACGCGGAGTCCCTGGCCGACGCCGTACTAGACGCGGTCGAAGAGGATCTGCAGCCGCATGAGGACTCCGGAGTCCCCGATGCCGTGCTGACCACGCTGAGCATCCTGAAGAAGCTGGGCATCGACTGGGTCCGCCGATACCACCGGCTGGAACTCTCCGGTGAACTGCTCAAGCCCGATCAGCAGGTGCTGTTCGTGGCCAACCACGGCTTCGGCGGCATCGTCGACCTCAACGTCTTCGCCGCGCTCGCGACCTTCGACAGTCTCGGCATCGACCGACCGATCACCTTCCTCACCCACCAGATCGCCTGGACAATGCGGGTCGGAAAGCTGTTCGAGCCGTTCGGTGCCAGGCCCGCGTCGCGGGAGGCGGCGGAGGCTGGCTTCGCGGAGGGCGGGCACGTGTTCGTCATGCCCGGCGGAGACCTCGACGCGTTCAAGGGCTTCAAGGATCGCAACAAGATCGTCTTCGGCGGCCGTTCCGGTTTCGCCCGGCTCGCGATAGACGCTGGCGTCCCGATCGTCCCCATCGTCACGGCAGGCGCTGGCGAGTCCCTGATGGTGCTCTCGGACGGCCAGCGCCTGGCTCGAGCGCTCCGGCTCGACAAGACCCTGCGGGTGAAGGCGCTGCCGGTGTCGGTCTCGCTTCCCTGGGGCCTCAACGTCGGTGGTGTCGGGCTGCTCCCCTATCTGCCACTTCCCACCAAGCTGGCCACCCGCGTGCTCCCGGCGATGACCGCGGGGCCCGAGGAATCGGCTGCCGACTTCGCGACGCGCGTCGAATCCGAGATGCAACAAGCCTTGACCGCACTCGCGGAGGAACGGCGATGACAAGCGCCCCGACGCTCGCGACCCCACTGGCCATCGGGTCCATGACCGTTCGCGGCCGCCTGTTCAAGTCGGCCACCAGCGAGACTCGGGCCACCGACGAGGGATTCGTGACCGACGAACTGCTGGCCTTCTACGAACCGATGATCGAGGCCGGAACGCCGATGATCATCACCGGCAACCTCTACGTCTCTCTCCAGGGAAAGTCGGCCGACCGCCAAGCCGGCATCGACACCGACGACAAGATCCCCGGCCTTCGCCGCTGGGTCGACCTCGCCCACCGCCACGACGTCAAGCTCGTCGCCCAGCTCAACCACGGCGGCCGCCAGATCGGCCACCCAGCACCGGGCGTCGATCGGCTCGTCTCAGCCTCCTCGGTCCGCGAGCCCCTCTACGGCACGAAGCCGTCGCCTCTCCGGCTCGACGAGATGTCCGGCGTGGTCGAGTCGTTCGCCGCCGCAGGTGAACGGGCACGCGAGGCCGGATTCGACGGCGTCCAGATCCACGCCGCCCACGGCTACCTGCTCAGCCAGTTCCTCACCCCGCACACCAACCGCCGCAACGACGCCTACGGCGGAAGCCTCGAGAACCGCGCCAGGCTGTTGATCGAGGTGCTGCGCGGGCTCCGATCACGACTCGGCGAGGACTACCCCATCCTGGTCAAGCTGAACGGCACCGACGACCTTCCCTTCCGCAAGGGCGCGACCACCGGCGAGCTGGTCCAGGTCGCTCAGTTGCTCCAGGACGAGGGAATCGACGCGGTCGAGGTCTCCCGCGGCCACTACGAGTCGTGGCCGGGGATGGTCCAGGGCAACTACCGGGGCTTCCTGAAAACCAGCCTCACGGTCGGCGCCGGCCGCTACAACACACGGCGCCGCAAGGTCGTCCAGTTCGCCTTGGCGCCCATCGCTGAACGCGTCGCCCAGCTGCTACGCCCGCCCCAGGAGGGCTTCAACCTCTCGCAGGCCGAGCAGTTCGCCGCCGCTCTCGACGTACCCGTCATCTGCGTCGGTGGCTTCCACACCAAGGCAGGCATCGAAGCCGCCATCACAAGCGGGAAGGTCGACGCGGTCTCAGCGGCTCGGGCGATGATCGCCGACCCCCACCTCTACCGCAACACCGTCGGCGACATCTCTGTCCGGCCCGTCTGCGGCTACTGCAACGGGTGCATCGCCCGCTTCGGAGGCATGCCCATCGACTGCTACAGCGACGACATCCGCGACGAACGAAAAGCCATGATCCAACGCTTCCACGAGCACCCAGCCCAGTGACCACAACACAGGAAGAATCCATGTCGATCGAAGACAGCCGCAACGGCACCAGCCCGACGCGGCGCACCCTGATCACCGGAGCGACTGCCGCCGGACTCGGCGCCCTGGCCGCGACGCTTGTGCCCCAGCCCGCCGAAGCAGCCATCACGACACCGATCAAGCTGGTGTGCGCGATCCAGCGTCGACCGGATCTCACCCCGCGCGAGTTCTACGACTACTGGCTCTACAAGCACGGCCCGTTCGCGACCGAACAGGTGAAGCAGCTCGGCGCATACAGGTACGTCCAGAGCCACACCACCGAGGCGGCCCTGAACCTGACGCTGCGTGAGAGCCGCGGAACCATGCCGCCATTCGACGGAGTGACCGAGGTCTGGTTCCGCTCGGCACTTGCGCTGGCCACCGCCTTGGCTACGCCTGCCGGAGCACAGGCGAACAACAAGCTCGCCGAGGACGAGAAGAACTTCATCGACCTCAGCCGCTCGTCGTACTTCTTCACCACCGAACACGTCATGCTCGGCTGAGCTGCGACCCAGCCCCACGAGCTACAGGAACAACGATGAGCACCGCCCAGGACGTGAGCGAGCAGGTAACACTCGTCAGCGCTGTCCGGCTTCGGGCGGGCGCAGAGGACGCACAGCGGATCCTTCACGACACCGGGGTCGCCGCTGCGCGGGCGCAAGGAGGCCTCGTGCGCGACGAACTTGTAGCCTCGGTGCCCGGCGTTCAGGTCGAGACCGTGGCATTGCTGACCTTCATCGATCGTGCACATCTCGACCAATGGCTTGCCTCACCCGAGCGCGCCGAGGTCCTCCGCGGCATGGACGACCTGGCAGTTTCCGAGCGCAGCATCAACGTCCTCAACGGCTTCCCCGGCTGGTTCGCGGATGCGGGTGGGCGCGTCCCGGTCCGTTGGAAGCAGGCGCTGGTGGTGATCGCGGGGCTGATCCCGGTTTCGTACGTCGTGACGGAGCTCCGCACGCTGACGGCGCCCGAGCTGCCTCTGCCTGCTGTCATCGTCGTCAACGCCATCGCCAATGTCTGCATCCTGACGTGGATCGTGATGCCCGGGCTGCACCGGCTCCTGGCGCGATGGCTGCTCGAGAAGTCGCCCAGAGCTCGCGGCCTGTAGCCAACAGCGCTCCTGCCGCACGTGCGGCCCAACCCTTCGACTGTGGTCCACCAGGGCGGCTCCACCGGATGTTATGCGTGCGTCACCGGGGTGCGCTGGCTCCCCAGGTCCAGGGCGCCGTCATCGGTGGCAACGCTGACCGTGACCAGGTCGCCGTGCTGGAGGTACTTCGGATTCTTCGCCTGCTTGTCAAAGAACGCCTTCCACTTCACGTGCGCCGGTAGGAGGTTGGCGATGAGCTGCACGACCTTCGGAGGAGCAGACAGCGCGGTGCCGACCGGTGTGCCGGTCAGGACGAGGTCGCCGGGGTCGAGCCTCTGGAAGCGCGACAGCGCCTGCAGCGCCTCGATCGGCGGGAAGACCATGTCGCCGGCGATGATCATGTTCTGGCGGGTTTCTCCGTTGACCGACAGGTGCAGGCGCAGGTCGCCGAAGCGGTCCAGCTCACCGGGTTCCAGCAGCAGCAGCACCGGGCCGACCGGCGTGAACGTCGGGTAGGACTTCGCTTCGAAGAACTGGGTCTTGGGCAGTTGCAGGTCCCGCGCGCTGACGTCGTTGGTGACCACCAGCCCGACGACGTACTCCTCCAGGTTGGCCGCGGTGATCTCGGTGCCCACGGTCAGTGGCTGGCCGATCACGAGGCCTACCTCGACCTCGTAGTCGAGGAACCGCACGTGGGCAGGGCGGACGATCTCGTCGTACGGGCCGGAGATGGAGCCGGACGTCTTCCGGAAGAACGTCAACGGGATGCTGTCTGGATCCATCCCCGAGTCGATGACGTGCGAGCGGAAATTGGTCATCTGCGCGACCACGCGGCAGGGCGCGGTCACCGGCGAGACGAGCTCGAGCGACTCGACGGAGACCGCCTCGCCACCGGTGCGGGCGGTCTCGACGGCCGCCCGATCCGCCAGCAGTTCGGCGGTCGTCGCCGCGGTGGTGTTGACGCGGACGGCGCCCTCGGCGGTCTGGACCCACCATGCGTCGGCGGTGCGGAGGACGGAGATGCTCATGAGGTTGCCACTTTCATCAGGCCCCGCAGTCGGGACAGGTCGAACTCGTTGTCTTGGCGAAGAGCGGTGGCCATGGCTCGCAGTTCCCTCAAGGACTCGCGTCCGGGCGCGATGCCGAGGAAGTCCTTGGTCGCGGGTGGTCCCCACTGGGCCAGTCCGGACGCGGTCATCGGTGCCCAGCCCGGTTCGAGGGTGTTGTCGAACCGGTCGCCATCGGTGAAGTGCTCGACAAGGAAGCCGTCGGGGTCGCGCCAGTAGTCGAAGATCTGGCTTCCCTGGATGTGCCGGCCGATCCCCCACGATCGGTCGTACCCGAGGTCGAGCAGGTGCTCGCCGCCTGCCGCGAGCGCGTCGAGATCGCTGACCTGGTAGGCCGAGTGGACGTATCGGTTGCTGGGGCCCAGTGTCATCGCAAGCGCGTGGTGGTCGGCCAGCTCGGAGCCACGGTCGCACCGGATGAAGCTCATCGTCGGCCCCCGCTCGCGCTGGCCCGGGTAGTAGAGGAAGTCGCTGACGATCATGCCGAGGTGCGTCAGGTACCAGTCCAGGCTCTCGCGGTAACGGGTGCTCTGGAGCACGACGTGCCCGAGGCGCTCGACGACGGCCGGCGCGCGCGGCGGCCGCTGGGTGGCGTTGACGCGTCGTACCTCACCCCCGGTGTTGACGACCAGCGGCTCCTGGGGCGGCTGGGCAGGGAGTTCGTGGGTGCCGGCGACGACACGGACACCGGCGCCGTCGGGCGCGGTGAGGTCGACGACCGCGCCACCGAGGCTCTCGGGCAATGCGTCTACCCGGGTGCCGGTGGCGTTCGCCAGCCGCAGGAGGTCGCTGCCCTCAGCAGCCCGGAACGCGGTGCCTGCGAAGCGCGATCGGGCTCCGCGTCGGATGATGACGGCCGGGCTGCCGGCGTAGACACCGCGGAGCTGGACCTCCTCGCTGGTCCGGCTCACGGTCGCGAACCCGAAGGCGTGGGCAAACCGCTCAGCAGCGGCCAGGTCGGGCTTCTCGAACTCGAGCCAGGCGAGATCGGCAACCTTGATGACCGGGTTGGCTGCCCGGCCCGGGTGCTCGCCACGCAGCGCACCCTGCTCGCTGTGCAGATCGTTGTGCGTGCCCATCAGAGCCTGCCGACTGCGACGAAGAGCGTGAGCAGAAGCAGGACGCCGTTGAAGGCGACCTCTCGGTGCTCTCCGCGGCGGGCGTGCACGACGATCGCGCCGACCATGGCGATCGCGAGGCCTCCGGCGGCAAGGGCGGTGAGGACCGGGGCGATGTCGAGGGCGCGGGGCAGGATCAGCCCGGCCGCTCCGAGAATCTCGGCGACGCCGGTCAGCCGGATCACCGGAAGGGGCACGTCGTGCACCCAACCGCCGACCCTCGTCTCCAGCGTGGCCAGGGACTGAGTGGCCTTCATCAGCCCCGCGCCGAGGAAGATGAGGGCGAGCGCGATCTGCAGGACCCACAGGACGGTGTTCATGCGGCGACTCCCCTGACGAGGTCGATGAGCGAATGCGGTTTGGCGGGCGGGACGTCGCCACGCCAGGCGACGTGCTGGTCCGGGCGGATGAGGACGAGGTCACGCTCGTACAGGGCGCGGGCGTGGGGGTCGCGGACGTCGACGACCTCGAGCGGCAGGCCGACCGCAGCGGCGGCCTTCTCCAGTGCTGCCGTGTCGTGCTCGGCAAAACAGAGCAAGGTGAACCCCGGGCCGAACAGGTCGAAGATGGCTGTCCCGTCGACGAGCTTGATGCTCGGCGGCCGCACGCCGGGTGTGGTGGAGGGGACGTAGGCGTCCATCGTCTGCTTCGGCGCCGGGCCGGGCTCGTGGGCGATGATCGGTGAGGTGTCGTAGCGATAGCCGAGCTCGATGCCCAGTGCCTCGTTCTCGAGGTTTCCGAGGTCGGCGATCTCGCGCCCCAGCCGACGGCGGGTGCGCTCGCCAGACCAACCTTCGCTGTGCATGTCGCGCCAGTCGGTCGTCATGATCGCGGCCCGCACCAGCGCGTGGCGTGCAGCCGCGTCGCGGTTGCGGACTGCGACGGCGCGGCGCTCCGCGGCGTACGCCTTCAGCAGGCCCGGTGTGCCCCAGCCCTGGACATTGGCGGCGAGCGCCCAACCGAGGCCGACCGCGTCGCCGACGCCGGTGTTCATGCCGTAGCCACCGGTCGGCGTGACCTGATGGACCGCGTCCCCGGCGAGCCATAGCCGCCCGGCGCCGAAGGAGTCCGCGACGACGAGGCGCGGCACCCACGCGTTGGCGACCTGCACGTCGACGTCGAGGTCGTGACCGAGGCGGTCGCGAACGAACTGCACCGGATCAATCGAGTCGGCATCAACACCGACACCGAGTGGCGAGTGGAGGGTCCAGATCTCACCGTCGTCCTGGGAGATGAGGGTCCAGCCCTCCGGAGACTGCAGATGCCAGACGTAGCCGAAGCGTCGGTGGATCTCGCGGTCGCGGGAGTGGAAGTGAACGAGGTAGAAACGACCGTCGGGCGGTCGGGTGCCGTCGTACCGCACGTTGCGCAGCAGGCTGCCGACCGTTCGGCGCACCCCCAGTTGCTTGACCGCCAGCCTGCGGAGATCGATCTGGTGCTCACCGATCCCGAGACCGCGACGGATCCGGCTGCCCGCACCGTCGCAGCCGGCGAGGTACAACGCGCGGACGGTTCGGCGACTGCCCGTGGCCGTCTCGACGAGCTCGGCCGTCACGCCGTCGTCATCCTGGGCGAACGAGTCGAGACCCCAGCCATACTCGACCCGACCGTGATCGGCACGTGCGACCAGCAAGTCACGCAGCGCGGGCTCGAGGACGACCTGGGAGACCCGCATCGCGGGTTCGAGAGGCAGCGTGCCGTCGTTGGTGCCCGCGACCAGAGCCCGCGCCTCCTCGACCGACGGGTAGGCGAACGAGGCGAGCTCCCACCCGGCAGCGCCCGTCGCCCAAGTGACCTTCACCGGGTGATCGCTGGGGACGGCGCGGGCGCGAAGGTCGTCGGCGATACCCAAGCGCCGGAAGAGCTCCATAGAGCGCCCATTGGTGATGTCCATCTTGGGGTGCTGCGTCGTACCCGCGTTGCGCTCGACGAGCAGGGTCTCGACGCCGTGTCGCTCGAGCTCGTGAGCGAGTGTGAGCCCGACCGGGCCAGCGCCGGCGATCAGAACTTGAACTCTCTCCACACCACCTATTGAACACTTCTGTTCAATACGTGTCAATAGTGTCTCATCGAGCCGATACATGTCACACTCTCAACATGAGTGCGACCGAACGCCGCATCCGCGCAGCAGCCATCCGGCTGTTCGCGGAGCGCGGCCACGCCGACGTCTCGATCAGCGACCTTGCCGCCGAGGCGGGCGTGGCCCGCGGCACGCTCTACCGCAACGTCGGATCGATAGATGCGTTGTTCGACCAGGTCCGCGGGGACCTGGCTGTCGAGCTGCACCAAGCCAACGTCGAAGTGATGGACGCCGCAGGCATCACCGATCCCCCGCTTCGCCTCGCGGTCGGAATGCGAATGCTCGTGCGCGGAGCCCATGCGGATCCCCCGCTCGGCCAGTTCCTCGCGCGGTTCGCGCTGACCGATGAATCCTTGCGCAGCATGGTCGCGGGGCCGCCCATGGCAGACGTTGCGGCGGGCATCAAGGCCGGCCGCTACACCGTCACAGCAGGTCGCGACCTCAGCGTCGCCTCGCTGATCATGGGCGCGACGGTCAGCGCGATCTGGATGGTGCTCCAAGGCCACCAGGCCTGGCGCGACGCCGGCACCGACGCAGCCGAACTGGTGCTGCGCGCACTCGGCGTCGATCCGATCGAAGCCCGCGAGATAGCGACCGAGCCACTGCCCGAGTGACAACTCGTCCGGGCTGCCGATCACAGGCCGAGGTCCCGGCTCTGGTGGTCATCATTGCCTCGGCGGACCGGATCGCCGCACAGACACCTGGGGACCTCGCCAATTCACTACATACGGCTCCGACCAGGTTTTCGGGGCATAAACGCGGCATGGATCGAATCTCATTCGCGGCCCCCACGTCAGGTCAACTAGAACCACCAACCGTCCGAGGCCGCCGCGAGTGCGGGTTGCGTGTGACGCGAGTGGCGTGCGCGCAACGAAGGGGCTGCCCGTCCCCTGGCATTCACACCACCGCCTTCACCCCGTCGCCGACGTGGCGACGCGCGCGAGTCTCATCCAGGCGACCGCGTCTACACGCTGGCACCACGCAGTGAGTAAAGGGGTTCGATCCCGTAGGTGCGCGTCACCCGGTACGTCGCCACGTTGCTGGGGTCCAAGATCGCCGCTGGGGGCGCTGCCGGCAAGCCGAGAAGTTCGTCACGAAGCGACGGCGACGTTGGCTCGTCCGTGCCGTTCGCGACACCGTCTGAATCGAAGAAGAGCACGAACGTCTGTCTGCCGGTTTGGACACTGGGTAGAACGATCCCGTCCAGGTCGACTGCAGCGACCCGACGAAGATACTCAGTGACGACTTGCGTGGGCACGTACTCGACGTGCTGGCGACCATCCGGAATCACGGGCGCCGTTATCGCGCTCACGAAAGATCCCAGGAACGAAAGCATCCGGTACTCCCGACGTCGCCCTTGGTCGAAGGGAGACGGCAGGCGTGGTCGAACCGTGAGGTCAAGGACGGTCAGATCTCGAGTGGTAATGAAACGTCCGACGACCGCGAGGGGGTCGACGCCGTGCCCTGCAATCTCGGCGACCGCCGTTTCAGGATCGGAGGATCCGTAGAACAGCGAGATTCCCTGGGGAGACATGCGGTTGGCCGCCGCCCTACCTCTCGGAGCGGGCCCCAGGGCCTCTGCGGTCGGGGAAATCGCGCCTGGCTTCTCGCAGAGTCGGCCTCTGAACACTGGCGTCCCTGCGGGCAGCGATCGCACGAGACCGTTCTTCTCGTTGACGTACTCCCGAAGTTTGCGGAGGAAGCGTGATGTCGGGTCGTGGCGCGTGTCGTCATCCAGGAAGACGAAACGCGCCTCGTGCTTCACGGTTTCAGCAAACTGCGTCCACTCGTAGTCGAGATCGTCAGTGTCCGCCGCTGTCCCCCAGGTCGTCCACTCGTTGTCGTCGCCAATCGCACTCGAGACAAGCTCAAGGGCGTCATCGATGACCGCGGGCTCGAACGCGTCAGCGGCCAACTCGTAGACCGCCTCGCGCGTGTCGAACTGGGGACCAACGTAGACGCCGTCCTCGTTGTCCCATGGCAACTCATCGGACGTCGTGAAGAAGTACCGGAAGGATTCGATGAACGTCGCCATGAGAGTCTCGACCGGAACTACAGCTGGCTCGTCCGCCTCTTCGCCACAAAGGCCGCAGACTCCGGGCGTGATTTCTTCGCGGAGATCGGCTTCGAGTGCGGGATCGATGACATGAGTTAGACAGATCGATCCCTCGACGTCGTCGTAGCCGCGGGCCGCGAGTTCTTCCGCCCACCTCTTCGCTAGACCCATGGCGTCATCATGATGCTCATCGAGCCTCGGTTCCCTTCTTGGGCAGGTTGGACGCTTGATAACCGTCGGCTGAAAGTCCCTGCACTTGGGCGTACCACTCGGGATGTGCGGCACTCAACTTCTGTCTACATGAAGAGGCGGAACTGGTAGCTGTCATCGGGGAGGTCGGGGACGCGTCCGATCATCTTCGCCAGCTTCTGACTGTACGAGATCGTGACCGGTGTGTGGCCGTAAAGAGCGTCGTTGTTCCAGTCGAGCTTTGAGAGGGCGAGGATCTCGGCTGCGGGCACTTCGAGAGGCCCCTGTCCTGCGTCGCGCTCGAAGGAGATGGGCATTGGCAGTGCCTTCGCGGCCTGGTTGTACTTACCTCCGCGCACTCCAACGCCTTGTGCCGTGCCGGATACCCAGAGGAGCGCCTCGTGGTAGGAGAGGTACTGCAGGGAACCTCGATCTACAGGCCAGTCGTGTGGCTCTGCACCCTTGTTGTCCTTGTGTTCACGGAGGGCGACCCCAGTCCATGGGGTCTGGGAACGCACCTGCAGGCATTCGATTTCGGGCACGGCCGCGCTCCAGGCGTCGAAAACGCCGGCGATCTCATCTGGGGTCCAGCGGGTCGTCTTGTGCGCGACAAGACGGGCTGGCATGGCTCCCGCACGACGGCGCTGGTACAGACTCGCGCTGCGGGTCATGACGGTGTGCATCTCCTCGCGGGTCAGGTGTGGGTTGTCAAGGTCGCGGTCGGCGCCGACGTTGTACGCGATGAACTCGAACCCGCCGCCCTCGGCGTCGAACACTTGCGAGCAGCAGGTGACGAACTCGTTGGCCGTACCTCCACGGATCGCGTATGCCAGACCGATGTAGGCGGTGTCGGTCGGCGTCGGCTGGACTATCCGGAAGGGGACGCCCCCGGCCTTGGTCAGCAGCGCGATCGAGAGGCGCCAGTACATCGAGCAGTACAAGGGGAACTGAAGCGCGCCCGCCTCGCGCACCACTTGGATCGGGCAGGCCAAGGGTGCAGCGGTCGCCTTAAGGCGGTCGTGCAGATCGTAGGAGCCGTCTGGGCTGCGGCGGAGCGGCTCCCAGGCGCGAGGGAGAAGAAGCACAATCACGTCCCAGCTGTCCCTGATCGATTGCAGCTGCGCAACTGCTCGCGCGATGACTTCGCTGAGCCGTTCGTGAGCGTCTGAGCCTGTACCCGGGGCGTCCGAGCTCAGGTCGACGTGCGCGGCTCGCTGAGGTAGCAGCTCCGCGCGAACCAGATTGGTGAACCCGGGGAAACGGGGCACGTAAGCGTGCCGGTCACTGGGCTCGTGTGCCAAAGTGGCACCCCTTAGGAAGGCGTAGAGCATTTCCCGCTGCCCAGTCATGGTGATCGTGGCGACGCGCACAACTCCGGTCGGTGGCCCGGCATAGGGGCCGTGTTGAAGCAGCCCGAGCAGCGGGTTCCCGGCCGTTCGCGGCCTCGCAGAATTGTCGAACTTCAGCAGGGGTTCCGGGAGCCAGGCGTGGGGGGCCCACGGCTGGCCGGGCTGTAGGGCACTAGCACTCATGGTGCTCTCCAGCTGTACGCGGAGGTCGCCCCGACGCGGAACCCGCCGAACGTCTTCGGATCTGCGGCGTACGGAAGGCGGAGTGACGCTGCTTTACGACCCGGCGCGATTGCCGTGGTCCACGCCTGGATCAGTTCGGCCCACTTCTCGTTCTTCTTACGCTGCACCCACCGCTCGCGGCGCCACTCCGACGCCGAGTCCGGCTCGTCCTGCTGTTCGTCAGAGCGTTCCCAGCGATCGACCCAGGTGTACGGCGAGAAGATGAGCCAGGTAAGCCCCCACCGGAATTCCACGTGAAGTCTGACAGCCTCGGCCCACCGCCTTGGCTGGCCGTCACGGTCGGGCCCGTAGCGGTCAATGAGTCGCCCGGCCACGTGGCCGCCGTAGACGTTCTTGAACATCTGCAGTAGTTCAGTGCGCTCGGGGGTCAGATCGTCCCATTCCTCGAGGACCACTTCGTTGTGCCGGCGCGTGATCCTGGGCCAGGCGGGTAGGGCCTTGGCGATGGCTCGGGTCAGTCCGTCGACAAGAAGCGCGTGTGGGCCAGGCTCCAATACGCCCGACGTGAGATCGAGGTCAACAACTTCGGCGCGGCTCCCGACCAGATCGCTGAACTCCTCGCCGTTGCCCCATCCCCAAACGGCACCGCCTGCCATGACCGCGACGCCGCGCCAGTCGGTCTCTCTGCATCGTGCCCGAAACTCCTCGTGGTCGACTCCGGAGATTGTGGCGCGCAAGGCTGTCGCCGGTGCGGACAGAATGGGGATGGCGTTGTACCGAATGATCGGGTAGTGCTTACCTGTTGCCGTCGGCGGCGCTGCCGCAGTTCGCTGGGCCCGCGGCTGCAGGCCTGAGACGTACTTGCGTGCCTCGGCAGTCAGATCGGCTTGCTTGGCCAAGTCGACCATCAACTCATCGAACGTCTCCAGTTCGAGCAGGTGCGCTGACACTCCGAGATCCTGTGCGTCCTGCAGCAGAGAGATAACACGGTTCGATGTGCGGTCACGGTTGCGCGTGAACCACCAGAGCCCGGCTGGCCAGGCACCGTCGACCTTAGAAGCTGACTCGAGCATCTCCATAACGCTGTCGTCGCGGCCGCTGTACCCGACTACGGCGAGCCCAATGCTCCGGCTCGCATCGTGAACGGATTGCCGTAAGACCGCGTCCTGGCTGGCGAGCTCGGACTTAAGGTTCTTCAACGCCGACTCTTGAAAGTCACCATGCAGCTTGATCAGCGTGGGGTGGGCCGACGGCTTGAGGATCTGTCGTGCCCGGTCGGAACTTCCGAGGGCAGCGACGTTGAGGAGCGTCGGCTTGTTGGCATCGCCCACCGTGGCGAACGACTCGGCGGCGGCCTGCTCGATCAGCGCGTCGAAGTTGGTGGTGACCGTGATGTTCACCAGGCCCGCACTGATGAGGGCGCCAAAGATGCGCTGGCCATAACTGGGTTTGCGGCCGGACAGGAGACCCTGAAGGTACTCGTGGCGCGAGGACTCCTCGGGCAGTGCTAGCTCGAATGCCGTGGAGTAGTCGTCGTCGGTCCCGAACGGGACCATCCCATTGTGGCCGTTGAAGTACGCATCGAGGGCAGCCTGTATGGCTGGGTCGTTGGGATGCAGGTGTTGGCGGACGAGCCCGTGCCTATCGGCGTAGAGGCGGAGCAGAAGATCGTCGCGGATCTGGCTCGCGGTCGGCAGTCCCGCAAGAGCGCTAGCTCCAGCGCCGAGTAGCCAAGCAAAGCGCTGGGGCTTTATAGCCCAAGCGCGGATGAAGTTGCCGCGGTCCTCGAGGTTCACCTTCCATCCCTCAGTAGTGCGATGAAGGGTCGCTCTGCCGGGATCCTCCAGGTGAGTTCCCTGCTGCCGCGGAAGTGGCGGATCTCGAGTCGCCGGCGGTCCACGGTCAACCGATGTTGGTGCAGGTCACTGCAGCGACTGCGTCGTGGCTATGGATGCTCTCGAAGTTCCGAACCCGCACCTCGTGCGCGACTCCAAGCGCACGGCATGCCTGAGAAAGATCGCGCGCCATGTCCTCAACGAATGCCGGGTTGTCGTGCGCATTCATCGTGACGACACGCTCGTCGACGCGCTTGATGATCGGAAAGACCGGAGTTGACCCAACGTCGCGGATCATGTCGAACTGACGATGAACCGGCAGCGGATACACGTCGTCGGACATCCCCAAGACGGTGAGGCTCACTCGACTGCGCTGATTGTGAGCGCCGTAGTCGCTGATCGCCTTGCTGCACGGACAAAGACTCGTGACGTCGGTCTCCGTTGTCGTGCGCGCCACGACGGCGTCGTCGTTCAGCGCGGCATGAATCGAGACGTCGCTGGCTTGCCATGCCTCGATGCCGGACGCGGGCGAGACGACCTCGAATGCAATCGGCAGTGACACGGCCAGCCGCACACCGTCGACGTCCAATCGGTCGGCAGCTGCCTTGAGGGTGGTGGGCAGTTCCCGCGGGTCGAAGTCACGGAGGTGCTCGTGTACGAGTTCGAGCATCCGGCTCATGTGCGTGCCGCGGCGATTAGCGGGGAGTCGAACCGTCACATCAACGGATGCAACCCCGCTCTGCAGTGTCGTTCCGTCGCTGAACCGGACTGGGTATCGCACTCCAGCGACTCCAACCTCGTCGAGTTCGATCCCTCGACGGTCAGCCTGGTCCTGAATGTCAGGCAGCTGCATTCGCTCACGCCCCTCGGTACACGCAGCCGGAAGTACAGGTCTCTCGGACCCTGATCTCATTGAGGTTTGGAAGCACCGCGATCAGGCGATCCCAGATCCACTTGGCGAGAACCTCGCTGGTCGGGTTCTCGAGCCCTTCGATCTCGTTGAGGTAGTAGTGATCGAGTTGGTCTTCGAGGGGCTTGAAGGCGTCCTTGATGTCGCCGAAGTCCTGAACCCAGCCGCTCTCGTCGCCGACGGGCCCGAGGACATGGATCTCGACCTTGTATGAGTGACCGTGGAGGCGAGCGCACTTGTGACCCTCTGGGACGTTCGGTAGGCGGTGCGCCGCTTCGAAGGAGAACTCGCGGTAGATCTCAGCTGTGTGTGTCACGGAATCCCCAGGTACTTGTGGGTCTGCAGGCTGAGCTGCCAGCGCGGGTGCTCCATGCAGAACTTGACTGCGAGCTCGGTGTTGGCGGGAAGGTCGGGGCCATCCATCGGCTGGACGCGGAAGCTGGCGAAGTCCAGGTGCTCGAATGACACAGGGTCTACGCCGCCCTGGGGGACGACGAACTTCAACTCCTGTCCGCTCTGGACCACCAACTCGGCGCCAACCTTGGGGCTGACGCAGAGCCAGTCGATCCCGGCCGGCGGCTCGATCGTTCCGTTGGTCTCGACCGCTACGTAGAAGCCTCGAGCCTTGAGGGCCCGTACGGCGAGAGCGTCAAGTTGCAGCAGCGGCTCCCCGCCGGTGCAAACAACCATGGGTTCACCGCCGGAACCATGGGGCCACCTCGATGCAACTGCGTCGGCGAGAGCCTCGGCGTCGCGGAACTTGCCGCCGCCTTCGCCGTCGGTGCCAACGAAGTCCGTGTCGCAGAACTTGCAGATGGCGCGCTCTCGGTCCTTCTCGCGCCCGGTCCAGAGGTTGCAGGAACTGAATCTGCAGAACACGGAAGGGCGTCCAGCATGGGCACCCTCACCCTGGAGGGTGTAGAAGATCTCCTTGACCTTGTAGGTCACGCCTGCGACCCCTGGTACTCAAGCGGATCCTCGAGACCCGCCTCAGCGAAGCCCTTGAGCCTGAGCAGGCAAGAGTCGCAGTGGCCGCATGGCCGGCCTTGGTCGTCCGGGTCGTAACACGAGGACGTGAGCGAGTAGTCCACTCCGAGCCGCTTGCCGATTTCGACGGTCTGAGCCTTGGTCAGCTCTATGAGCGGAGTGTGGATCCTGAGTTCGTTCCCCTCGACTCCGGCGCGGGTGGCGAGGTTCGCCATGCGCTCGTAGGCGGCGATGAACTCGGGCCTACAGTCCGGGTAGCCCGAGTAGTCGAGCGCGTTCACGCCGATGAAGATGTCGGTCGCTCCCACCACCTCCGCGTAGGCCAGAGCGAACGACAGGAAGACCGTGTTGCGGGCCGGCACGTAGGTGATCGGGATCTCCTCGCCGGAGATCTCCGCGGCGGAGTCATGCTTGGGGACCTCGACGTCGGCCGTGAGGGCGGATCCGCCGAACACGCGTAGGTCGATGTCACACACAACATGCCGAGAGACTCCGGCTGCCTCCGCGACGCGCTGCGCAGCGGCGAGTTCGATCTCGTGGCGCTGACCGTAGCGGAAGCTCAGGGCGTACGGTTCGAAACCCTGGTCCTTGGCGATCGCGAGCACGGTGGTGGAGTCCAGTCCCCCGCTCAGCAGTACGACGGCCTTCCTCGTCATGCGCCTCATCCTCTCCATCTGTACACAACCTCGGTCCTACTCCATAGCAACGAAACTACACGATAGAGTAGCCGCGTCGAACATGTAGTTTCGGAAGCTGTGAGGTCATGTCGCGACGGAAACTGACGATCATCGTCACCTGCACTGACAGGAAGTTGGCGACCCCACGCCCCGAACTGATGGCTCGCAATCTTCCCCGTGGGGAGGTGGAAGCCCGCGCCCGGGTGTGGACGAAGTCAGTGGCCCGATCGCAAACGACCTCGCCGCTGATCGATCTGTACCGTGGCGAGACCTGGAGCCAGGTCAAGCGACTCATCGCCACCGCACGAGATGTCGGCTTCGAACCGGACGTACTGGTAGCTTCAGCCGGACTGGGGCTTCGCTCCCTGAGCGACACGGCGCCTGCGTACGCGGCAACCTTCAGCGCTGGCCACGCTGATTCAGTTGCGGTCTCGATGGCCGAGACTCGGGCTTGGTGGAGAGCACTCCCCCGAACTTCGGCCCCCGTAGGCGGGCGTGCCCTGTGGGTGCTCTCAGAGAGCTACTCACGGGCGATAGGAACCGACCTGTTAGAAAGCACCGCACCCAGCGAACTGCTGGTCTTTGGTGGCTCCCGGGAGATCCCCGATGACTTCCGGATCGCATCAGATCGCTGGCTCCGCCAGGCCCTCGGTGGCACCACGACGAGCCTCAACCTTCGCGCGGCTACGCGGTGGCTAACGCTCACGAGGAACACGGATCCATTTGCCGAAGACGCCCCTGTACTTTGGCGCGACTGGTCGGAGCGTTCACGCCGCCAGGAGGAGTACAACCGCAAGGCGATGTCGGACAGCGCAGTGCTTGAGTTCATCAGTGCCCTCAGGACACACGATCCGGCAATCTCCAAGACTCGCGCTCTCAAGTCGCTACGGGACTCGGGCTTGGCCTGCGAGCAGCGGCGCTTCTCAGACCTCTTCCTACAGGCGGCAGCCCGGTGACTAACCCAGATTGGCTGATACGCCGAGCGCTGAAGGTGCTGCAGAGCGACGAGACGCCGCTTTACCTGTTCACCCTCGCGGCCGAGGAGGTCGACCTGGTTGCCGATGTTGCCCGCATCGGCCGGGACGAGGCGGGAAAGTTGATCGGCTATCAGCGCCCCGAGAAGCAGAAGCACGTCAAGCAGATCCAGGATTACCTGGACTCCGAAGATCCCCTCTTCCCCAACGGGCTCATCCTCGCTTTGCCACCGGAGGTCAAGTTCAAGTCCAGCCGCGGCCCGACGACGACCGACGGGCTCGCCGTGGCTGGGACCTTGGAGATCCCGATCGCGACGGACCGGGAAGGTCCCCGACCGGCATGGATCGTTGATGGGCAGCAGCGCAGTTTGGCGCTTGCTCGAACCAGGAACCGACGCCTGCCCGTCCCGGTTGCTGGGTTTGTGGCTCCCACCCTGGAGCTCCAGCGTGAGCAGTTCCTACGCGTGAACACCGTTCAGCCTTTGCCAACCGGTCTCGTCACCGAACTACTGCCCGAGATCTCCAGCGTGCCGTCCGCACGCATGGCCACAAGACAGTTGCCCTCAGCGCTCGTCGACATGCTGAATCAGGACAAGGACTCGCCTTTCCGCGGGATGATCCGGCGAGCATCCACGCGGGCCGAAGAGAAAAAGCGGGCCGTCGTCACTGACACCAGCCTTGTGGAGGCCATCCGCGAATCAGTCGAGTCACCGTCAGGGGTTCTCTTCCCGTACCGAAACATCGCCAGCGGGACAACCGACACCGAGGGCATCCGGCGGGTGCTCTTGGCCTACTGGGGGGCGGTGCGAGAGACGTTCCCTGAGGCGTGGGGCAAGTCCGCGAACAAGAGTCGGCTCATGCACGGGGTTGGCATCCGGGCGATGGGTCGGGTCATGGACCGGGTGATGACCCATGTGCGCGACGATGACCCGCGGGCCCAGGAGCGCGCTGCGCAGGAACTGGGGCTGATCGCGGAGAAATGCCGATGGACTAGCGGCACTTGGGAGGATCTGGGTGTCGCGTGGAATGACCTGCAGAACACGCCGCGACACATCAGCGCGCTCTCGAACTACCTCGTGCGCACGTACCTTGCTGAACGGACCGGTCGAAAGTGAAGTTCTACTTCCCAGACAGCCAGGACCTCGTCAGTCCGACCTACGACTTCCTACGCGACGAGTACGTGGCACATCGAGTCCGGCAAAGGGACGACCGATACGCCCACGAGGTGCTTGAACGGGCCCCTTACCACGGCGTGCTTGTCAGCAAGTCGATCGTCGACGGTTCCATCAAGGGCGCAGGCAAGTACTCGGGCGCCCAGCGCGCCCGCATGTATCGGATGGGCGTACGGCGCTTCTTCCGCCTCCCAGACGAGGTGGAGACGCTCGGCGACAACGGCGCCTTCAACTACGTCGATGAAGAAGTGCCTCCAGTCACGGCGGAGGAAACCCTCGACTTCTACGACGAGTGCGGCTTCGATGCGGGGGTCAGCACCGACCACATCATTTTCGGTTACGCCCCGGGCGCCACGGAAGCAGATGTCGACCCGCAGTGGGCAGAACGTCGACGTCTGACGTTGAGGCTTGCCGAGCAGTTCATCGAGGCAGTCCGCGAACGACGAAGCACCGTGCAACCGGTTGGCGCCGCGCAGGGCTGGAGTCCCGATAGCTTCGCCGACAGCGTGCACGCCCTTCAGGACATGGGATACGAACGAATCGCGCTGGGCGGCATGGTCCCTCTCAAGACCAACCAGATCCTCGCCTGCCTCACTCGCATCCATGAAGTACTCAAGCCCGAGACCGAACTGCATCTTCTCGGCATCACGCGGATCGACTCGATGGATGACTTCGCCGACTTCGGCGTTGCAAGCTTCGACAGCACGTCGGCGTTCCGCCAGGCATTCATGGACGACCGGAAGAACTACCACACAGCTGAGCGGGCCTACGTAGCCATCCGAGTCCCGCAAGTCGACGGCAACCCAACACTCAAGCGCGCCATCCTCGCCGGCGCGGTCAGCCAAAGGGAGGCGTTGACCGCCGAACGCGACGCCCTCAAGGCGCTCAGGGCCTACGACGGAACCGTGCGCGCCCGGCGGGCATGCATCGACGCACTCGGCGCGTACGAGGCGGTGTGCCAGTCCAAGAAGTCATATCTAGCTGCATACGACGAGACACTCGCGGACGCGCCCTGGACGCGCTGCCGTTGCAAGCTGTGCACGCAACATGGCGTTGAGATCGCCATCTTCCGCGGCACCGAACGCAACAAGCGTCGTGGGTTCCACAACATGTCGGTGCTCGCTCAACGCATGAGTGTTCTTAGGTCCAACACGAGGAGAGCCTGATGGCCGATCGCTACGAAATCCGGCTTCCCGCATTGCGGATCCGTCAGGGACAGCAGTACATCTACACTTTCGGCGTCGATGGCAAGCAGATCCACGACTTCGCAACAGTCAGTCGGGTCCACCGTCACGACATCGAACTCCAGGGCTACCAGCGTCCTGAGGTGCTCAGCCACATTCGAGCTATCCGCCGTTACCTCGAGTCCGATGGGGCAATGCTTCCCAACGCGATCGTGCTTGCCTTCGATGAACGGGTGAAGTTCGAGCCGGTAGGTTCCCGCAGCGTCGTTGACTACGTCGCCGCCGGCGAACTCGTCATTCCTGTCGATGAATCGCTGCCGGATGACGAGAAGCCCGCTTGGCTCGTGGACGGGCAGCAGCGAAGTGCCGCGATCCGCGATGCGGACCTCGCCGAGTTCGCAGTCGCTGCAGTCGGATTCATCGCCCACGGCGAAGCGGAGCAGCGCTCGCAGTTCATCTTGGTGAACAACACGAAGCCCCTGCCGAAGGGCCTCATCCATGAACTCCTGCCGGACACCAAAGGGCATCTCCCGACCGCATACGCCAAGAAGCAGTTGCCGGCGCAGGTGCTCACGCGTTTGAACTTCGGGCAACGGGCGAAGGGCGAACCGTTTGCGGGACGAATCGCAACGCCCACCATGGCCGATGGCTACATCAAGGACAACAGCGTCCTGAAGATGATCGAGAACAGCCTCTACGACGGCGCCCTGTACCAATATCGCGATCCCGTGGACGGGAGCGGCGACATCGACCAGATCGTGTTGCATCTCAACTACTACTGGACCGTCGTGCAGGTGACCTTTCCCGACGCATGGGAACTCCCGCCCACCAAGTCACGCCTCACGCATGGCGCGGGCATTCAAGCACTCGGCTACGTGATGGACGCCTTGACCGACGGAACGCCTGCTGCTCGACTTCCGAAGCTTGGCATCGAGCACAAAATCGCGGCGCTTGCGGAGCATTGCGCGTGGACGAGCGGATCGTGGAACCTGGGTGGCGACGAACCGCGTCGGTGGAACGGCATCCAGAACACCCCAAACGATGTGAGGTTGCTGTCGAGTCACCTGCTGCGGGCCGTTCGACGAGCCTAGTTGGTTCTAGCCGCCGAGCGCTTCTTCCAGGGCGCGCAAGAAGCCGGAGTGGCCCTTCAAGCGCGGAAGGATCTGCTTCTCCCGCGGACGCACGGCGTCAATCGCGCCCGTGGCTTGGTGCGCTGCATGCCAGGTATCGACAATGAAGTAGTCAGCCCTCTCTGCAAGGGACTTGAGCGCTTGGGTGGCGACCTCGTCGTGGTTCTCCTTCACGTCACCGACGGAACATAGCTTCGCGAGACGGGCCCTGAGGTGGGTCTCGACGCGGGGCAGAAGCGAGTAAATTCCGACGAGCTTGCCGTCGAGTGCCGACCACACGTCGCGCTCAATCTTCGGCGCCTCAATTTCCTGTGATGGCAACCCGAGGCCGGCGGCGAGCACTTCCACCTCTACCCGTTCTCGGAAGCTCAAGCGTCCGGAGTGCAGTCGGGCACCATCGATCATCAAGACCGCCAGCCCGGTGCGCTTCGAATCAACGGGGCACGGTGAATCGGCCACGAGCTCAAGTACGTTGATGCACCATCCGACCGCGTTGGGTGACGCGATCCGCTGCCAGATCTTGAGGGTTAGGTCGAGCACCTCTTCGTACTCCCCTGCCGAAGGACCCACTTCGAGCCAGGCGGCGAAGAGATCGAGGTAGGCGGAGCGAACCATTTCGCTGAAGTTGTCCTGTTCCGACAACAACGCCAGCACGACCTGACAGAAGTCGTTCGAGGAGCCGCCGGCCAAGATGCGGGCCGACTCCCGGCACAGTAGGTCGATGCATGCCCGCAGTTGATCCGCATTGGTTCCTCCGGACGCTTCGAGCAATGCATCGCACACGGCGGCGAGTTGCTGGGCGTCCAGAGTTCCGAGTTGCGGCCAAGCCTCCGCGTTGTTGCGGGCAACCGCGGCCGCATCCGCCCATCTCACGTCGCCTGCGAGCCTCTTGGCCCATTCGACCCAATCTGCGCAGGAGGCATCAACGAACTGCTCGAGCTCCGCCAGGTCTCTTCTGCCGTGCCTCGTGAGTTCGAGTGCCCCGCGCTTCCCGAGATCACGGACCGCAGCGAGCACGCGTGGCGCGTGCTCTACCTCGCCAGAATCGAGGATGGCCTGCAAGGCAAGTTCGGCATACCTGGCAGTGGGGTCTGTGATGAAGGTCGAGACCACGTCCGCGAGTCGGCCTTCCCGAAACGCCTCAGCAACAGGGTCGGCCACTGGCACAAGGACTGGAGCGTGACCCGGCAGGTCGGCTGGCGTGGCCGTCGCTTCACGCTCGGGTGCGCTGGCGAGCGCTTTCAACCGGTGTCGTTCTTCTGGCTCTTCGGCCCGCTCGAGAATCGAGGTCTGCCACTCGACATCTTCGTCCGCGAGTGCCGCCAAGAAGCACACTCCGCGACCTTCCGGCGTGGAAGGTACGCGCACGGACCGCACTAGCGGCCCGAACTCCCCAAGTACGCCGCGTTCGTTGAAGGCGATGCGGGGGTTCTCGTGCTCTGGTCCGGAGAGTTCCGTCCACCAGACCATTCGCAGCAAAGTCTCCGAAATCGCCCTCGGGCGACGCGTCTGCAGCAGCGCGCTGATATAAGGCATTGCCCGCATCTCGGCCCAGCGCCCGAACGCGGCGAAGTACTCAATTCGCAGGTAACGAAGATTTTCGGCGCTCACATGGCCGTTGAGAACGATCTGGTCGAGCAGACTGCGGGCCGAATCGTCGTCCCGGCGCAGGAGTGCTAACCGGAAGTCGCGAAGGAGTTCACTGTTCGTCGGCTTGATCTCCAAGGCCGTCCACTGGCGCCCTCCGACCGAGGCGACCATGTCTTCGAGTCGCGCCAGCATCTCCGCTGCTCCGTTGGGCCTGTGGTCGACCCGCCGTAGGAACGACGCGCGGACCAGGCCCGTGGACTTCCATGCAGGCGGTAGTTCCGCATTCAGGCGTGATTCGGTGACCGTGTCGACGGACACTACGCCCGGACCGAGGAATGCAACGACCACCTCGCGTCCGCGACGTTGACCTTCGCTGTCCTCGCTGAAGAGGTAGAAGCCGTTCGTCCACGGAAGTACGAGCCACTCGCTCGCCCCCGTTCGGAACCTAGAGACCTGAGACTCGACGAGCCCCTCGATGCGGTCCACGAACGCTCCGAATCGACCGAGGTCGCCGATCAGGTCAGGGAGAGCGGTATCAATCCTCACAGGACACCACCAAACCTGTCGAACGCATCCATGCGCGCTTGCGCTACATACCCCTGATCCGTGCGGAGATCGACGGACTCTTCCCTGACTTGGATGCCATTGAAAGTGATATTCATGCTTCCCGCGAGAGCGAAGTCGTCTCCGGTGAGGGCCTTGGTGTGGAGGTTGTTCGACGTATCAATGGCGATTGTGAACTGGCCCTCCACACGCAGATCTGCGGCCAGCAACTTGAGCCTCTCGAGGAAGCGCGTGTTGTGATCGTCAGTCGTCGTGCCGACGACGATGTGTGCATCCTTCTCAGCAAGAGCCACCAGGATCTCCGCAAGTCGGATTCTTCGCTTGCCGAAGCGAGTCAGCGCGTCGAAGTTCCCCGCGGTGTTGTCGAGTAGTTCCACATCGGAGACCCAAGGCGAGACGAGCCAGAGGCACTTGCTTGGGAAGCAGAGCTCGGCACTGAATAGGCCGGCAAGGAGGTCAGCCGCCTCAGTTGCGCTGGCGCTTTGCGACTTCCGGATGACGCGATTCACCAAGTCTCCCTCAGCGCGAGCCGGGCTTCGGCGAGGGCGCCACGGTCGTGTACGCCGAGCACTTCTGGATAGCACCACAGCGGACCTACCTCGATCGGTGTCGTGTGGAGGTCGATCACGGCGGTTCGAAGTGCTCGCTTGGACGCCGCTGGAACGCGCAGGAGAAGTTCGCCGTGGGCACGAAGGAGCCTATGGGCCTCGGATCTGCTCCCGTCGTTCCAGGCGGTGAACTCGAGACTCTCGACCGGCGAGTGCCAATGTGCGCGGAGCAGCTCGATCGATCCGTCGCCACGTCCGGCGTACGGGTTGAAGCTACGGGTCGAACGTGCAGAGCGGCCCCGAGGCCACAGCACGTTCGCGATTGCACGCGCGCGTTTCATCTCGTCGGGGCTCTCAAGGTGCAGATACGGGTCAACGCTGTCACGGCTAGCCAGGAGAGCAGCCAAAGTCCGAGGCTCGATTTCGAGACCGCTCCGACGTTCGGCGGCGTCACGGGCCTGCAGCCACTCTCTCACCTCTCCCAGGAAGGCCGGATCTGCTCCCGGACCTGCGAGGCGCGTGGAGAGCGCGATCTTCCCAGGGTGCTCCAGCACAAGCCCAGAGCTCTCGAGGGCGGTGTCCAATCCCACGGCGGCACGCCGCACCGCGTCGTGCCCTTCCGGCCAACTGTCGGCCAGGGCAGCTACAGCGCCTTGCACAGACACATCGGTGCAGTCGATCACCGCACGCAGTTGGTCGTCGAGCAGTTCAAGATCGGTGGGACGAAGCACATCGGCCAGTGCCATCGGCAACCGCTCTGGTCCCTCGATCAGATCGACCGCGAGGGCTTCGATCTGACCGGTACCGCCGGGCGACTGCTCTGAGATGTAGAACGTGGCGCTCTCGTGTGGGTCGACATCAATCAGAAGGTCGTCGGCATCGACATGGCCATTGCCGGCAACGAGTGCGTCTAGCAAGGTGTGGGCAGCGCTTAATGTGAAGCGTCGCTCATTCCACGCCAGCCACTCGTCGGAACGCCGAGGGGCGCGGGAACCGATCAGGTGACTGAGCACGCTTCCGAGCACGTCCGCGTCCCCGATCCATGCCGAGAGGGTGCCGGGATTCGCCGGGTCGATCAGACCAAGCACGGTCCCCACTCGCCGCATCTCGTCGGCGAACTGCCGGTCGTCAGGGTGGCCAGCGCTCCAGTCCCACACGGCGGCGAACGCTTCGGCCGCATCCGCCAGACCGCTCCGGTCGAATGTGGACATTTCGTCGGGGAATCCAGGGTCGCTCTCTATAAGTTCGCGCATCCACTCGGCGCGCTCGGCGGGCGTTGGACCGGCGTCAAAGGACGGCAGAGCCACACGACCGTGGAGAGCATCGGCATGAATCTCGACCCCGAGTGCGGCTTGCTCCCAGGACCCGTCACTGCCCGCGCAGAACCGAATTCGCTTCGGGTTGGACTGGCCGTTCAGCCAGAGCACGCCTCGTCCCGATTCCGCGTAACGGACCAGGCGTACACCGCCACCTTGACTGTGCAGGTGGGCAGTAATAGCTGGGAAGAAGCCGCAGGCAGCACCCGCGACTGGCAGGGGTGTCCCCGCCCCAAGAGGTGTTGCGTTGAAGTTCCAATCGGCGCGCATGGACGACGCATCACTGACCTCCGGCGGTACCGACGCCAGAGCGACGCGGCTCGGAGCAAACACGTGTGTGACACGTCCGTCTGTCACAACGTCATCGATGGGAATGCCGCCGAACGTCGCCACGTCGACGAGATGGGTGCCGTCGGTGTCGAGTTCGGGCGGTAGAGCCACCCAATGGCGCTTGTTGGCAGCCCAAACTCCGAAGTGCCGCGAAACATTGCCCGGAAGGAACTCACGAATCGCCCGGAGCGCGGGAAGGTGCTCGACGGTGGTCTCGCCTCGCGCCCAAGGCACCTGGAACTCCACATCCGGGACGAGCAGTTCGTCGAAGAGGTTTCCCGGTACAAACTCACGCAGAGGTGTGCGCGTCCTCACGCCAGAGTCGTCATCAGCAGGTCGTTCGGCGTTCCACTGATCCCGAAGCCTGCGGCGCAGAGTTGGAACAACTGCCGCCAGTAACGGCCGTGGCGCCTCCCAGAGAATCTTGTCGACCGTAACGTCGGCAACCGTCCCGTTTCCGAGAGACAGACTTCGACGAAGGTGGCGGGTCAATGAGGTGCGCTCAGGCCCGTCACGGAGAAGTGCAGCAAGAAGATCGGCCAGCTTTGTTTGCCGTTCCTGTGTCTTCGGCCTCCACCTGGGGTCCTTGGCGAGCAGATCGGCAGGACCCGAACTGTCTGCCCAGGTCGAATTCCGTCCGTACCCCAGCCGCTGCGCGAGCCAGTCGAGCAGGCTGTAGACCGCTTGAATTCGCAGGACGTAGAGGTTCCCCAAGGGCAAAGAACGGGGCGGCACAATGGGGCTGAAGAGCGCATCGTAGGCGTCCCAGGCATCACGATCGCGACCCCAGTCGCTGAGAACCACCACAGTCCATGGCCGCGTAGAAGCGTTTCGTCCCGCGCGACCCTTACGTTGGAGGAACTGCGCGACATCATGCGGAGCCTTGTGCTGAAGTACCGCACCGACGCGGTCGTCATCGAACCCCACTTCCAGGCTGGCGGTCGCAACCACAATCTCCGCGTCTGACGCAACACCAGTGTCCTGAGAACTCGTTCGACCAATGCCCTTCTGCACGTCGCCGTCGATCTCGTGCCCCAGCGTCTCGGCAAGCCACCAGTACTGACCCTCCGGGTCGCGAAGGCTGGGATCCTCCTTCCGGGGTGGCTGAATGGAACTCTGATCATGAGACCGTAAGTGGGCCAACGTGAGTGGGCTCGTGTTCTGCTTCACCTGACCGGGCCATGCCCAGCCTTCCGCGTCGAGCACGTCCCAGTACAAGCGGTTCGTACTGTCGAGCTTGTCCGTGAAGGCGAAGAGGCGGCTACCGAAGATCCCACCTGAGTCGACTGGCGGGTTAAAGGGATTCCCGACCATCGGGTCTAGCGAACGCGACAGAGCCATCGCCGCCTGGATCGTGGTCGAGAGCGTCCCTGTGTTGCCGTGCGGGTTGTGGCGCAGCGCCATCAAGTACTCAGCCCCGGACTCTTCCAGCTCAGAAGGATCCGGTTCGACGACCGAGACGCGACCAGCATCAAGATCAACGAGACGGCCGAAGAACCCCGCTGCGTCCGTAAGGGTTGCCGACAGGCCGGCCCACAGTGGCTCGTAGCCAAGTGCCTTGCGCAAGCGACGAAATAGGTAGGCGTTCTGCGCGCCGGTTGTTCCTTCGTAGGTATGAACCTCGTCCAGCAAGACAGCCCGAAGCCCGCTGTGAACGACGCCGAATGCACGCAGGTTGCCCGGCGAAGACAGTTGTCGGTTGAGCGACTCGGTGGTGCTGAGCATCACTCTGGGTGGGTGCGATCGAGCGGATTCGCGCGTCAGGCGCAAAAGGCTCCCGGGGACCTCGGTGCCACACGCCGTACACCTGAGCAACTCGGTGCCGGTTCGGAGTTCCTGAATCGGCCAAACGAGCGCGCCGTCCTCGCAGTCCTCGTTCGGGCAATGCAAGAACGGGCAGACATAGCCGCCGGCCACTTTGCGCCACGAGTCGGCTCTACCGTCGCGGACGAGTTTGGCCGACGCGGGCGTGGCGCCGAACCATGTCGCGAGGGTAACGGGGCTCGAGTCGCCGCCGATTCCCTGAAGTCGCATTGCGTACGCGACGAGCGCGCGCAACTGGTCCTTTAGCAGCTCGTTGCGCGGATAGAGGGCGAGGGCGAGTACACCCGGTGGGCGACCGGCGTTGTCGCAGATCCAGGCCAGCATCGGCATGTAAAAGGCAAGGGTCTTTCCGCTTCCCGTGCCGGCGGTGACCACGACGCCAGCCGCCTCCCTCGTGCTCAGTGCCTCGAGAACCTGCTGAGTGGACCGCTGCTGGAATGCGGAGACGTGGTGTGGGGTGAGCGCTCGGAGCGCGTCGATGCCCGCGGAGGCGAGTGAGTCACCGACCGCAGTCTCGAAGACAGCCGCGGGAACGTCGCGCCGGGGGCGACGGCGAGGTCGTTGGAGCAAGCGATAGTCGAGGACGAGCGGCCGTCCCGAAAGCACTGCTTCCCCGCGGAACGCCTGCCGTAGCGTCGCCAACAGTCGGACCGTCTCGGCACTTCGTGAGCGATACCCGCCGGACGGCGTCTCGACGACCAGGGCCAACTCCAACATCTCGTCGAGCAGTCGTTCGCCATCTCCGTAAGCACGGAGCACGTCCACCAGTTCGTCGCGATGCCACTGAGCACCGACCGCACCCCAGGCAAGCAGCGCAGCCTCGCGGAGTTCGATCGCAGTCAGCGCCTTCTGGAGCAACTCAGACATCAGCATCATCTACCGGCGAGCCCGCGACGATCCTGAAACGGTCGAGCGCGTTGTGCGACTTCAGCCAATCGATGACATCCGCTGTCATGAGTTCGATCGAGGCACCTCCGCGCGCAACAGCCGAGAGGAACCGTCGTACTGAGTCGGGCTTAAGCGACTCCTCCAGCCTGCGCAACGACACCTCGGCTCGAGTCAGGAGTTCGGCGGACTGCTGCGAAGGAGCCGAACTCTGCGTACGCGCCAACTCTCCGAGCGCCGTTCGCAGCTCCTGTGAGATGCCCGCGATGCCCTCGACCTCGGACAAGGTCTCGGAGAGGCTGAGGAGATCAGTCACGTCTCCAAGCCGATGAGAGGCATAAGCGCTCCACCGCTCCTTTACAGCGATGTGGACATCCCCTCGGAAGCGTTCAAGGGCCTTGATAACGCGGTTCAGAGGACGCGAGTCCAGCGAGGCCGCTGCTTCGGCTAGGTCACGGGCGAGATCTGGGCTTGGGTACTTCCCTTCCCACCCGAACGGCCGCACCACCGAGACGCCCTCGACGAGCACGCGAAACTCGGCGATCAGTCGTTCTAGATCCGTCCTCGCTTCCTCCAAGAGAGCGACTTGGCGCCGCGCCTCGTCGGCATTCTTTGCGAGTTGCACCGCCTCTTCAGCGGAAGCAATCCACGACACCCCTGCTCCGTCTGTCGCCATCACTTGCCCCCCGGTCCAAGAGAATTGGCGAGCGTCGCCAACTCTTCGACTTGTGTCTTCACTTGGGCGCGGAGGGTCGAGACATCTCCGGCGTGACCGCCTCCTCGCTCGGACTCCTTCTTCGTCTCCCCCACGACGTGCTTCACGAACGTCAATGCCTTCGCGAGCCGCTCAAGCTCACGTATTGCGCGCTGGCGATACACCACTGCTCCGATATCCCCATCGCCGATGATCGGTACGTCGTCGAGCGTCGCCCCGGAAATGAGTTCGAGGGCAGCGCGGAAATCCAGCCATTTGTCTTGGGGCCGGAAGAGGCCACCGTCCCTTGCCAGCACACTGACCTCTTCAGCCGCCAACGCGACGGCTGCGGGCGGATGTCCCTCGAGCAGCGAGGTGACGGTTTCGTACGCCTGCTTTGCCGACTCCGCCGCGGGGCTGGTACCGGCGGCCACAGCAGCCACGAGATCCTGGGCAGCCTGAGCCAAAACCGGATCTGCCTTCGAAGCTGCCACTTCGTCGAGTGCCTTCTTCGGGTCAGCCAGGAACTCCCCGATGGCGTCATCGAGGTCGCGCGGGTCGATCAGTTGTGGCTGTCCGGTCTCGCCTTGCCGAACGGCGGCGAACTCACCGACGTACTCCTCCACCTTCAGCGACACAAGGATCCTCGATGCCACCTCATCTGCGCCTGCCCATGCATCGCTTGGCCTCAAGCGAGACTCGTCCGGCGGTTTGAGAACTGCCGATGTCGTGGTGAGCGCCGCTGCGTTCCAGCCGGCAGTCGCCAGTGCAACCACGCGTACGCCGACGGCTTGCCGCGCGAGTCTGGTGCCGCCCGTCAGTTCGAGGAAGCGCGCCCTCACCTTGGACGCCCACTCGTCGAGACGGCTCTCCAACTCAACCAGCAACTGAGTGGGGTCGTAGCCCTCCGGCCACTGCCAAATCGCGCGCGCAGGATCGAAGTGGCCGTGATCGCGGAACCATCGCGCCGCTGCCATAACGCGCATGTCTTCGGCACTCCGCGTGAGCGCGAAGCGAACCGAGTGCGCTCCAGCCACACGACCGCGCGCCCCTTCGATGTCGAACGAGGTCACGTTGAAGATGCTCTCGAGCATCTCCTTCCCCCGGCCCTTGTAGATGTGGACGAGCGACTGGTCTAACTGCAGTCGATCGACCGTGAGCGCACGCAGCGTGCTCCGGTAGAAGTTGACGTCGTCTTCCGGCAGGCCGTCGCCCACCTGCCACTGGAACAACGGGAGGAGCGGGTTCGGGAGGTCAAGTTCCTCTCCTTCCGGCTGGGTCGGCCGGGTGGGCTTCGTCGTAGTTTCGGCGGCCCTTGGTGCGCCGTCGAGATCGAACGCTTCGAGGATCCCCGCCGGCAGTGGCGACTCGTCACCCCAGATGACCAGAGCCCGGTAGTTGCGCTCGGGATCGGACGACGGGTTGGCCGTCACGAGTGCGTCCTTCGCCATGCGGACCTTGAAGTCGAACTGCTGACGTGTCCGCTCGTGCGGAAAGTCGCCCGCGGCGATATGTGCGTCGGCCTCTGGAAGAATCGTCTCGAAGCAAAGTTGCACAACGTCACGTGGAGTGATCGGACGTCCCTCGTTGGCGGCTAGCGCCTCGGCCTCCGAGAATGCTCGGCGGAGCGCCGCGTCGTTGTACGGGTAGAGGCCCACATGACCGAGTCCCTCGATGGCGACGCTGCCGAACGCCGCATGGCACGTGTCACGGACGCGGCAAACCTGCCCCTCCTCTCGGGTGTCGCACGCGTTCACCATCCAACTTGGACCAGCCTTGCGATCCTTGCCGGGCGCCCACAGACTCTGCGTCTCCTCCCGCCCGACGCGAACCAGGTTGAGGTAGCGGCCGATGAATTTGGCAGGGTCAGCGAGTGCGGATCCGCCCACATGGAACTCGTGCTCGACCCGCCCGCGGACGGTGCGCTCCATTCGTCGGTACGGTGCGTCCGTCACTGCGAAGACCACTCGCAACGGGGCGAGTTCGTCACCCGGTTGCGTGACGAACTGGTCGTAGAGCTCGCCGTCGACAAGTCCGAACTGGGCCAAGTCCTCGAAGACGAGCACGAGGTCTCGTCCCTGCGCGCGGAGCGCCTTGCGCGACTCCCGGAAAAGTGAGTCGAGGGTTTCGCCCCCCGTTGATCGCAGGCCGACTGTCCTGGGAAGAGCGGTGCGTAGTGCCTCTTCAAGGAGGTCAATCGCGTCGTCCGGCTGACGTGCGATCACCGCCCACAGTTCGGCTAGTTCGCGGCGCCCAGCCAGGGCAGTGCGGACGCCCCGCGCCTTGATTGGAAGATCGTCCCGAGTGAAGATCTCGTCGTTGTCATCGCGTCGGGATGTTTCATCGAAGTAGGACCGTACCAACTGGCTTAGGCGACCCTCAGGACGCAGCAGCGCCTCCTTGACGAGCGGTATATCGATGAGGTCGGCGAGTCCGTCGCGCCTGCCGCCGGTCTCTTCGTCCTTCGTGCCAAGCATGCTGTTGCGATCCTCGCGCGCCGCCGCTTCGTCAGGGGCCTCGCCGTCGTACGCCGCACGATCATCGAGTGTCCAGTTCAGGGCGATCTGCATCTCGTTGACCAGGCGGTCTTGAAGCTCGCCGGGCCGGACGTTGGAGATCGCATCGTCGACGCGGCTCATGAGGTTGTCGCCCTCGACACCCGGAAGACCCTCGATAATGCGCCGCAGAAGCTCGCGGAGCGTTTGCACCGCTCGAGGGACATACAGAATGTGGAATCTGGGATCGTCCGCGGGCAGGTGCGAGTGCACCCAACGCACGACGTGGCTCTTACCGCTGCCCGAGGGACCGATTACCGCGACAAGCGTGTTCCGCTCAAGGTCGCCGATCCGGCTCATCAAGGCCTCGAGTACTTGTGCCTCTCCGGAGCCGCCTAAACCGACTTCTGCTCCCTTGCGGTGCTCGAGTTCGACCGGCGTGTGCGCGGCGAGAAACACCGCATCCGCGTCCCCCGCCAGCGCACCGATATCGGAGAATACCGTCCGCGCGACACCGTCGGCGCTCCAGCATCGGAACCTCGTCATCGAACTCTCGGCCATTAGGTGCTCCTCACCGTGATCCGTCCGACTTGGCGCGCCGAGGACCCCAATCCGACCGAGATGACGTCCGAGGCGTCATCCGAAGGCTCGAGCGACAGAACACCCATTCTCTCGAGCTTGAGCAGAGCAAGCACCACTCCGGCGGGCAACTCGTCCCATGCCGGACCGCCCTTCGGGAGCGCCGCGAGGAGGGTCGGTGAGCCCAGTAACGGCAGGCGCTCCCGCAATGCCGAGAGCCAATCGCGAGCGCTTCCCGAGGCGGGAAGCGACTCGAGTTGATCGGCGATCGCCGTCGTCGCGTCGGGGACGACCACCTTCGCGGCGCCGGTATCCGAGCGCCGAGCGAGGCCAAGTGCAACCGCCCAGCGCAGGAACGGGCGCCACTGGTCACTCCTGGACACCGCGTCGAAGGCGAGCGCTTCCACCAACGGCTCAGGCCCCAGGCCCCAGTCCGTCTGAAGGGGGCTTAGCGGATTGAGTTGTAGGAACCACGTCAGGCCGAGAACCAGGTCGGGCGCCTTCCCCTCCGACTCCAACTCACGCTTTCCATGCTCCGCGATACGGCGAAGCAGTTCGCCGCGGAACCATGGCCACCGATCGCCCGCCGCCTTCAGGCCATTCGCGAGGTCGGTGTCAACCTTCCATGGGGAGGACGAACTCTCCCGCCCGATGATGCCGAGGCCGTCACCGATCGCGAGAGACGCAACGAGGACGGCACCCGCCTCGTCGGACGAGGTGCCGCCCGTTCGCAGCAACTGAAGCGATCGTCGCAGGTCCTCCTCTGCGCGGCCCTCAGCGAATGCGCTGAGGTAGCGGCAGATCACGAACAGGCCGACCGCACTCGCAGTCGCTTGGCCTCGTAGGTAATCCACATTCAGCTCCTCGGCAGAAGTTCGAGGGCCGTCGCAGCGGCCAGCGAAGGAATGTCCTTGCCGACCGATCGACCGCCGATCGTGATCGCGTTGGGCACCATCAGTACGTCGACCAACGGATGGCCATCTCGATCCGGTCGGACGGCCTCGCGGCGGGCTAGCCACTGGCGGGAGACCTGCTGACCCCGGGCGAAATAGGAGAAACTCGATACAGGCGTCAGGTCCAGCGGCGAGAGCGGGGCAGCGTCGAAGAAGGTCGCCTCCCCCTGCCGGCCCTTAACAGGCCCAGAAAGGCCCCCGAAGTGTCGTACGCCGAGCATTGCCAGACCGGCCCCGATCCGCAACGCGAGATCATCCTCTTCCTGCTGATGCGTCACCAAGGCACATCCGTTGACACCGCGAGCTGCACTCGCGAATGTCTCCAAATCCCGGAGGTCGCTCGGGGAAACCGCCCATTGTTGATCAGGCGCTGGCGGCGGGTCAGCGTAAGGGGCCACGCCACGGCGTCGGCACTCCGGGCACCTGCCGCAGTCCCCAACCGGTTCCATGAACTCCAAGCGACTGCCCCACCGTTGCTGCAACTCCTCCTCGGGGGCATACGCCGCCGCGATGCATCCGCAAGCGCCAACCTTCAAACGCGACACGTCGCGAATCCGGTCCAGCGACCTTGACGAGCGACTCATCTCTCGGAGTTGCCATGGACGCCAGACGTCTTCCCAGAAAGAAGGCGTTCCCAGCCGAGCGGCGATTCGGCTCACTGCAGTCCAGTCAGAGACGTCGACGTCGTCCTTGTTGGCCAACTCTTGGATGTCCTCAATGTCGAACTGCTCCCGCCTCAGTTCACCAAGTTCGATAAGGCCCTGGATTACCTGTGCATTCCACCGCCGGTTGAAGTCGCCTCGTCCGACCGAGCCACGCGCGCCCTCGAGGTCCATGAACGTTCGATCCCTGAGGAGCCTCTTGTGATTCCAGAGATCATCCCACCGCTTATGGGCGATCGCCGGCGACAGGACCTTGACGCCGAGACTTTCGGCTTCGGCGTCATCCCCGGGTCCTGAGAGCAGGTAGGCCGCGCATGCGGCGCCGTCTCGCCCACCCCGGCCAAGCTCTTGGTACCAGCGGTCGACGGTCTCCGGAAGACACGCGTGAACAACCGAGCGAATGTGCGGATAGTCGATCCCGAGTCCAAAGGCTGACGTGGCGACGACGAGATCGATACCACTCGGGGCGCCAGGCGTCGCCCGGATGCCCTGGAGAACGGAAGAACGCTCAGCCGCGGTGCTTCTACCGGTGACCACCGCAATCCGCGAGTACCCCACCGCACGCAGATCGAGCAGCCATTCCTCGGCCTTCTCGGGCTTGGTCACATAGAGAACTGCGGGCCGAGCGCAGTGAGCCAGGGTGTCGAGAACGCGTTCAGCCCGCTCCTCCAACTCGGTCGAATGGGCGATCCAGATGTCAGGTTCGCTTCGGAGGGCGTTCGCGACGACTGGACTGCAAGGCCCGGGGTCGCCGAAGAGGGAGATGAGGTCAGACATTTCCGCACTACCCAGGGTGGCGCTGAGGAGCAACGTGACCGGCCGAGCGTGACCAGCCTTTTCGGCACACTGAAGCAGATCGCGTCTCAGGTCGGACAGCGTTCGGAACTCGGGCCTGAAGAACCGACCCCATTGCGTTACCAGATGGGCCTCATCGATGACGAAGCCTTGCAGGCGACCAATCGAGGCAGCGTCCAGAAGTGTTTGTCGCAGGGCACGGGTCATCGACTCCGGAGATGTCACCAGCAGTGGTTGTTGGCCGTTGGCGATCCGAGTCTTGAACGCGCTTCTCGTCGACTCGTCTGTACTAGCTGTCCACGCGAAGTGGAGCGATTCCGGGTTGACCCGCTTGTTGCGACGTGCGAAGTGGTCTCGGAATCGGCGCTGGAAGTCGTACGCAAGCGCCACGGTGGGCACCACGATCACCGTGAGTCCGGTCCTCACCCGATCTGAGAGACAGAGCGCGATCTCCGTCTTCCCAGACCCGGTGGGAAGCATGGCGATCACCGTCGAGCCTTCCGGGGTCGACATCACCGCCCGACAAGCTGCCCGCTGCCCGGGCGTCTGGTAAGTGGGGAATCCGGTGCTGTGCTCGAAGAAGGGGTCCGCGCTCAGGGGCTCCGCATGGAAGCGATTCCCCTCTGTCGTCCCTGCCAATGCCGCCGTGTCGGGCACGACCCCGTCGCATTCGAGCCACTTCGGCAACCAGGGATTGGCTATCCACATCCCATCACCCCGTTCGCGGAGCCCAACACGCTCTGCCGCCTGGCGGATCGAGTCTGAGAAGTCCTTGGCCAGGCCAACCGGGACATCGCGCCCATCACGCAGCGACCACCTGCGAAGCAGTTGGCGCAGAAGCACCGCGCGATCGAGGGGGCTCGCAGATGAGTCACTGAGGGCACCGCTTAGCCGGCTGTGCAGATCGTCTTGGAACGACAACGGGGATTCGCCGCGGCGCAGGTACTCGATGACATCTGCTTCTTCGTCCACTAGAACTTCTCCTCGGGCCACGACACGCATGCGCCGCATGCCACCAAGCGCATCGATGGGTTCCGAATCCCCGCAGCGATCGCCTGCGCGGCGTCGCGCTCCAAGCGAAGTTCCTCCTGCGCCGCTCGACGCTCCGATCCGCTCGGCAGACGTCGCGCCCGTGCCTCGAGAATCGCGAGTCTTCGGACTGCGTCTTGCTCCGCGGTCTCCAAGCCACTTCGCAGAGCGGATTCGAGTTCAGGAGATGTTCGGACCTCCTCCCAAGCGGCGTTGGCGCTCTCCTCGCAGAGGCGCGACCAATCCGGCAACTCCTCAAGCACGGGTTCCCAGATCTTCCCGCGCAGTACCTCATCCCGATCGGGGTCAAAGGGAAGGCTCAGTACCGTCTCGACGAGGTCACTCGGCGCAGCCCCAAATGCATCGGTCCAAGTCTCGAGCCGCATGGGCTGAAGGTGGGCTTCCCCTCGGCGGGAGAGTCGACGCCGGCTCGGACCCCCATTGACGGCTGACTGAGCTGCATCAAACTCCACTAGGAACTCGCAGTGCAGCCAAAGCGATGGGGAACCAAGGCCCGGTACCGGTCGGACCACTGCCGAAGCGCGCCCACGCTCGTCGGCCACCAAGTAGTGCTGGAGCCAATCCACGAGCGGATCGCCGATTCGAAACGGCGATACGTTTGGGTGCTCCAACGCAACTGCGCGATGAAATGCCTTCGGCTGAAGGAGTCGCTCGAGCGTCCCGGCTTCATCCGCTGCGAGGCCGACACCTCGAGCGCTGCCGAACCGGAGTACTCCTGCGTGGGACTCGGCGGGTCTCAGCGCCAACGAGCCCGTACCCGTGGTGAGCCTCCGAACGGCTCCCCTCAGGTTGTCGGGTTCCGCCTCGTACTGAAGGAGATCTTCGAAAGCCTGTGCGCCGAAGACAGTCGCCGCCTCCACAGACTCCAACTCCTCCAGCAGATCGATGTTGTCGCGCTCGATCTCCAACTCCTCGCGCTGGTGCGCAACGTCGATCTGCAGCGCCTCAACGCCCTTGTTGAGCAGGTTCTCGAGTACGGCGGCTAGCACGGCGGACAACAACCTCTGTACGGTGGATACAGACGACTGGAAGACTCCGATGCCGCGATCGAGAAGGTGGATGTGTGCGGAGACCCAGTCGCTGGTCGGTTCCGTGAAGACCACGACCTCTGCCGGTTCAGGACGCACTGCGTACCTATCCAGGCGACCGATGCGCTGATCCAGTCGGTTGACATCAAGCGGAAGATCCAAGTTGATCAACACTTCTGCGCCCTGAAGATTGCGTCCCTCCTCCATAGATGTGTCAGCTATGAGGATTGCTCCGCCGCACTCTCCAAGGAAGTCTGCGACCGCATGATCTCGATCTTCGGGCGTCATGGAGTGATAGTGATGGTGGACCTTGTGTTCAGCGACCCCGTCCTGAACCATCTCGTCGAACCGATCGAGGACAGCCGGAAAACTCGAAGCAACGATGACCCTGCGGCCGTCACGGACGCGCTGCCAAACAACCTCGGTTGCGATCATCAAACGGCACTCGACGCCTGCCATTTCCAGGCGAGCGATCGTCATCTCGAACAGGACCCGATCGTCCTCGTGGACGGGACGCTTGAGGAACTCTCGCAGCACCATCGGCCCGGCGAGAGCATGAAGGACTGTCCTCGCGAAGACGTCGGAATCGGAGTCGCTGAGACGACGGCGGTATGCCTCCAAGAATTCGTCCACAACGGGTCGCGCAGGATCTGCTACCTCAATGAACGTTGGCACTCTCCCCGCGACGGCGTATGAGTCGGTGAGCTCGCTGGTCCGTCGATGACGGATCATCCTGCGACTGATCCGGTAGATCTCCCGCACATAGTCGGCGAGCTCGGTCCATGCCGATGCATGAGGGTCGCCCGAATCCCGACAGTTGGCAGCCAGTGCTTGGACATTGTCATCGTCGGGAAAGTCAGACACCACACTTTCAAGCACGGCCAACTTCTGCCTGAAACTGGCGCGACGCGTCGCGAGGACCTGAACGTCTCCAGCGCTTCGCTCGCGCTCCTCGAGTCGCCTTCGAAACGAGGCCGAGGTGGTGTCGGCGAAAGCGACCGGATCAACCAGAGCCAGGAGCCTCCGGAAGGTCTCGAGATCGCCGCGCATCGGGGTCGCCGATAGCGCCATTAAACCGTCAACGCGGCGAAACTCGCGTTCGAGTTCCGTATCGACTCCAACGTGATCAAGGAGGTTGTGTGCCTCGTCAATCACAATCAAGTTGTAATGGCGAAGTCCATCGGTGCGTCGGATCGCGAGGGCTTGGGCTGACGAGTGGGGAGCGATCGTCAATTGCGGCCCCTGCAACGCTTCCCCAAGTCCGAGGCGGTCACGCAACTCAGAGGTCCACTGGCCTCGCAAACTGTCCGGGCAGAGCACAAGGATGCGCGCCGTCGGGTCGTCGATCAGCAACTGACGTACAACGATCCCAGCCTCGATGGTCTTCCCAAGTCCCACTTCGTCAGCGAGGAGATAGCGCATCACCGGATCAGCCAGGACTCGTGCGGCTGTATCGACCTGATGCTGGAACAGGTTGATCGGTGCCGAAATCGCGGCTGAGAGTCCGCGAGCGACCTGTCGCTGCCGGACGAGTTCGGACAGCAGGGCAGATCGCGCTTCGTAGTACGTGGGAGTCTCGGCCAAACCGTGCGCAATCGCTGCTGCCGGATTGTCCAGCGGTTGGGCCCACCGGATGACGAACTGGTCCTGATACAGAAGGAGCCGTTGTGGATGTCCCACCAGCGAGACGTGGTAACGCTGGGCGGATGCAGCAGCATCGACGACGCCTGCGTGCCAACCGTAGGGCTTCCCGCGAACCCATACTCGCGTCCCAACCGGGATCGGTTTGTCGACGACATCCTCACGCGACACGAGCCGCTCGAGTTCCGCGACCTCGGGGACATCTACGTACGAGAACACGAGGGCACCGTCGCGGGCGCCCTTACAGTAGCCCAGCCCGAACTCGGGTCGGGACCTAGCGCGCAGCCACCTTCCAACGAAGTGAGAGGCGGGCATCATCGGCCCGCCCCTCACCCGGCGTTCCCGCCTCGGGACCTTCCGGAGCGGACCGCTTCACCGACGTTACGTGTGCGCCCTCGACCCATGCGTTCAGACTAACGATGGGAACCGACACTTCGGGCGAAGTTCGACTCAGCTCAGTCTGCTCAGTCGCGGGTCGGGCGACCTTATGTCGGCCACGTGCTGCCCCAACCAGGCAGTTACCGCTGCCCGAATCTCTCTTGGCGATCAGGCCTCCACGCCAACGTCGGCGTAGGCGTACTTCTCGAGCCAGCGCTGAGCCTCGGCCGGGTCGCCGGTCTGTGGGGCACAGTGGGCGTTGCCTCGGCGGCCGCCTCGAGGTAGCCCAGGACCTTGCCGGCGCCGAGCTCGCTCACCAGCCTGGTCACCCGCAGGTCGCCGGGTTCGATAGTCAAACTGAGCTTCACGCGGGCGAGCAGGTCGGCCTCGTCGACGTCGGCGCGCGGGACGCTCATTCCAGCCCTCCCCACAGAACCTCGAGGTCGGGTTCGTGGATAACGTCGATGCGCCTGCTCGGGTCGTATGCGGCGGGCGCCGGTACGACAAGGCGGCGAAGCTGACGCTCGGTGACGCTCTGCTGCGTGGTGGTGTTGTCCTGCTGGTCCATCGACGTGTCCTCCTCAGCGGCCTGGAGCCGACCGGTCGGTGCTGGGCTGGGTCCGCGGGACGTCCCGCTGCGCGTTCTGGCCAGGCGGCTTCGGCACGAACGACTCGTCGAGCTCGCTGGCGACCTCGCGCATCTGCGCCTGGTGGCGCTCCCACTCCCTGGGGTGCAGGCCGTTCTGCAGGGCAGAGGCGACGATGGCGGCCATGGAGTAGGGTCGGTCGACGGGCACCTGGTCGAGCGCGCACCAGGCCTTCGCTCCGTCCCCGCGCAACCAGCTTGCGAAGCCGAGCATCGATGCCGGGGCGGCCCGAACCTCCTCGGGAGCGCGGCGGGTCAGGTCCCTCCACAGCGCGATGTGTGATGCGGTGTTCTGGGTGCTCATGTCCTCCCAGAGCGCGTCGCGGGTGCTGATCGTCTCCAGGGCCACGAGCATCCGGGCGCCGTCGACGTCGGAGAGGCGGTTGCCGTCGGCGTGGAACTGCTCGAGACGGTCCAGTGCCCAGTCGCGCTCGGCGCTGGGTGTGCTCGCGGCCGCTTCTTTCCGGGCCGTCTCGAGGACCTGGGCGATCGGCTCACGGTCCCCGACCAGCGAGGCCGATAGGGATTCCCGGCTGGCCGCCGGCTGCACGGAGCCGGTGAGGACCGTCTTCGCGGCGATCCGCTCGGCTGCTTCCTGGGTCTGCAGACCGGTGGCACCGGTGTTGAACTCCCTCCAGCGCTCACCGTCGGCCCACAGCCGAAGGTGGGAGGTGATGCCGACTGTCTCCAGCCGGTTGGACAGGTGCTGGCTGGCGAGCTCAGCGTTGCGGCGGTCCTGGGTGATGCAGACGATGCCAACGCAGGAACCGGGCAGGGCATGCCGGCCGTAGGGGCCGCTGAGGGCGTCCCAGACCTCCTCGCGATCGGCGGCGGTCCGGGGCAGGTCGACGCGGGTGATCGGCAGCCCGGGCCGGAAGGGCACCAGCACGATCGACTCCTCGGGCTTGAAGCCGAGGACGTGCGGCACCGCGGCGAGCAGCTCGTCCGGGGACTGGACGACGAGATCCATCGGAGCGAACCTCCTCAGCTGGCCTGGGCCGCGTGCGGGCCGCGGTCGATGCGCGCGGAGACGTACTTGAGCGAGAGGCCGACCTCGCCGAAGCGGTTGTCGACGACCACCACGTCCTTGGTGCGCTTCTCGCCGGTCTCCTTGTCCGGCCAGCTCTCGGTGCGCTCGAGGCCGTGGACGAAGATCGGGTCACCGGATCCGCAGCTGTCGTGCACGTGGGTGGCGGCCGAGCCGAAGATCTTGACGTTGTGGGCGGTGGGCTCGTCGCTGACCCACTCCCCCTGGTCGTTCTGGATCCGGCGGTTGACCAGGACGCGGCAGGTGACGAACGGCTTGCTCTCCCGGGTGTGGTGCAGCTCCGGTGCCTCGGCCAGGTTGCCGGCGAAGGTGACGGTGGTGGACATGGCTTCCTCCTAGGTGACTGCGAGACGTTGATCGGTCCCGCAGTCACCTAGGTGTCATCCAGGCCCGGCAGCGATCACATCGGGCGAGGTAGTTTCCACCGCTCGAGCCCGGCTGGCGGCGCAGCGGGCCAGGGCACGCAGACGCGCCCCGACCGGCTCTCGGGACCGGATCGGGGCGCTGGGAAGCACGCTCGGACCAGGTGCCGACCCAAACTGCCGGCGTCGTCCTCGCTTGCTACCGGGCAGGCCGGCGGCGCGGCGGTCGGTTGCTGAGCTTCTGCGGTGGCGGCGGCAGCTCGCGGCCCAGGCGCCGGCGGGCCTCCTCGGCCGCGACGATCACTGCCTCCTGGGCGAACGCCGAGCGGGCGAGCATCCGGCCGAGCTCCTGACGGTCGGCCACGAGCGCGTCTTCGACCGCCTCGATGGTCGAGGCGGGCAGGTCGTGCTTCTTGTTGAAGCTCTTGCGGGTCACGCTGACCAGGGCGGGATGCTTCTCGCCCGCGGCCGCGAGCTCGGCCCGCTGCTGTGGTGATCGCTGGGCGTGGAGCTCGAGCGCCTTGGCGAGCCAGCCGACGAACGAGCCGGGTGAGTCGGCGTCGGTGTCCAGGTCTGCGAGGTAGGCCGATCGTGCGAGGTCCCACACGCCGGGTTTCCAGTAGATCCCGACCGGGATCGTGGTCTGGCTCGTCACCTGATCACACCCGTGGTCTCCTCCGCCGGCGTCGAGCTGCAGCGGCTAACACCGACGCCGCTGCATTCCCGGTCGGGGCCCTGCGCAGCCGTTCCCACCCTCGCTCGATTCCTCTCCGTTCCAGCCAGCTACGAGGTGCAGCTGCGCCTCGCCGCCGCAGCGGAGTCCGCGCGCCCCGTGAGGCCGGGTTTTCCCCACCCTCGCCGGGTGCCCACCTTTCCACAGGTCCGCCCTGTGGCCCGGTAGGCGCCGACCCCCACTGGGAGACTTTGTCCTGTCAGTTCTTTCTATTCTACTCATGGAGGACAGCCGCATGACCGACACCATCCAGACCCCCGCCGACACCACCACCGTCGAGGCCTCCGAGGCCGTCCAGGCTGAGGAGTTCCTGTACCTCGACCCCGCCGCGATCATCATCGGCACGAACGTCCGGACCGACCTGCGCCCCGACCACAAGGAGTTCCGCCAGTCGATCAAGGAGCGCGGCGTGCTGGAGGCCGTCACGGTCTACCGCAACGAGGACGGCCAGTACGTCCTGCTGCGCGGGCAGCGCCGGACCGTCACCGCCGCCGAGGTCGGCACCCCCACCGGGTTGATCCCGGCCCGCGTCGTCCCCCAGCCCGCCGACGCCGACCGGATCGGGGACCAGATGGTCGAGAACCTCCACCGCGCCGGGATGCGCGAGGCTGAGATCGTCGCGGGCGTGGAGCAGCTGGCCCTGCTCGGCGTGAGCGCCGCGCAGATCGCCAAGCGCACCAGCATCGACCGCCCGACCGTGAACGCCGCCCTGGTGGTCACCAAGGCCGACCAGAGCCGCAACCGGCTCGACTCCGGTGACCTGACGTTGGAGGAGGCCGCGATCTTCGCCGAGTTCGAACACGACCCCGAGGCCGTCGAGCGCCTGGAGAATGCCAAGCGGTGGCGTCGCTCGCTCGCGCACGAGGCCCAGCGGCTGCGCGACGAGGCCGCCGAGCGCGAGGCCGACGCCGCCGAGGCCGAGCGACTGCGCGCCGAGGGTCTGCCGGTGCTGAGCGCCGAGGAGGTCGCGGAGGCCGACGAGGTGCTGCGCATCGAGCGGCTGGTCACCGAGGACGGCGAGTCGCTGCCCGAGGAGGATTGGCCCAACGTTCCCGGCGCTCGCGTCCAGGTCGTCAAGGAGTGGGTCTACCCCGAGGACGAGTACGACGAGGAGCACGAGGACGACAGCGACGAGGAGCACGAGGACGACGAGCCGGGCGAGCCCTACCAGCAGTACGTGCCGGTGTGGGTCGTCACCGACCTCGCCGCGTCCGGCCTGCGTCGTCGCGGCGGCGGGTCCGGCAGCACCGCCAGCGCGGACGAGAGCGGCGAGAGTGAGGAGGAGGCCGAGGCCCGCCGCGAGGAGCGCCGCCGCGTGATCGCCAACAACAAGGCCTGGGCGAGCGCGGAGACGGTGCGCCGCGAGTGGCTGGCCACGTTCGTGGCCCGCAAGACCGCCCCGAAGGGTGCCGAGGCCCTGATCTGCGAGGCCGTCGTGACCGGCCACCACTCGCTGAGCAAGGCCATGGACCACCGGCACCCGATGCTCTTCACGCTGCTCGGGATCGACGTCCCGACCGGCTACTACGGCGCGGGGTACGAGGAGTGCCACAAGATCGCGACCAAGGCGAGCACGCCGAAGGCCGCGACCATGACCACCCTCGCCGCGATCGTCGCCGCGTGGGAGGCCACAACCGGCAAGCACTCGTGGCGCAACCCGACCGCGTGGGACGCCCGCGTGCTCGGCGCGCTCGTGGAGTGGGGCTACCAGCCCAGCGAGGTCGAGCGGATCCTGCTCGGCGAGGAGCCGCAGCCGAGCACCGAGGACGACAGCGACGACGACGCCGACGAGGCCAGCGACAGCGCCGCCTGATCGGCTCCTCTCCCCCACCCACCTGAGGGCGGTTCTTCCTGTGGAGAACCGCCCTCAGTGGAATAGAAACCATAGAATGGACTCAGTTCGTTTGATCCGCTACCCGGGAGGACCCCGACATGTCACACGAGATCGAGACCCACGGCACGCAGGCCGCAGCCGTCTTCGCCCGCAAGGACGCCTGGCACCGCCTGGGCACCACCGTCCGCGACCGCGCGTTCACCGCAGAGGAAGCCATGAGGCTCGGCCACCTGGGCGGCTGGGACGTCCGCAAGTTGCCGCTCACCACCGCCGAGGTCAGCGAGGGCGGCGTCACCCCGATCGAGGTCCCCGGCTTCGCCACGGTGCGCACCAACCCGTTCACCGGAGCACCGGAGGCGCTCGGCGTCGTAGGCGGCGGCTACACCCCGCTGGAGAACGAGGACCACGCCGAGTTCCTGAACCTGCTGGCCGACGAGTCGGGCGCGATCTTCGACACCGCCGGGTCACTGCGCGGCGGGCGGCAGGTGTTCATCACCATGCAGCTGCCGAACTCGCTCACGGTTGGCGGTACCGACCGCGTCGACCTCAACATCGCCGCGCTCAACAGCCACGACGGCACCAGCGCGTTCCGCATCCTCGTCACCCCCGTCCGCGTCGTCTGCGCGAACACTCAGAGCGCGGCGCTGCGCAACCACGAGTCGTCGTTCTCGATCCGGCACACCCGCAACGCCAAGGCCGCCGTGCAGGCCGCCCGCGACGCGCTCGGGCTGACCTTCACCTACGTCGACGCGTTCCAGGTCGAGGCCGAGCGGCTGATCCAGCAGACCATGACCGACGCCGCGTTCGACGCCCTGATCGACGCCACGTTCGGCAAGGCCGAGGGCAACGCCACCAAGCGAGTCCGCGAGACCGAGCGCCGTCGCCGCTCCCGGCTGCACTGGCTGTTCGCCGACGCCGACACCCAGGCCGGCATCCGCGACACCGCGTGGGCCGGCTACCAGGCCGTGGCTGAGTACGTCGACCACTACGCCCCGGTCCGCACCAAGGGTGACGAGCACACCGCCCGCGCCACGCGCGTGCTCACCAGCGACGACCCCGACCGGATCAAGCGCCGCGCCTGGACCGCGCTCGCTCCGGCCTGACCGTTCCGCCAGTTCCTCCGGTGGCGAGCTGAGACCCCGAGTCCGGCCCGCCACCGGCCCAGCCGACGGAGGAGCCATGACCGACACGACCACCCACGCCAGCGCCGCCCCGACGACGCTCGATAGCACGCCGGTGGAGTGGCACACCGCAGACGCCGACGACCGCTGGCCGGGTCGCTGGACCGCGCACACCGCCAGCGTCCACGCTCATGGGCGCACGTACCTGATCCGGATCACGCCCGGCGACCACGCGACCTACCTCGCCCCGGGGTTCTACGCCGACATCGACGGCGGCTACGGGCAGCACTGGGCGATCAACACCCGCACGCTCGACGAGGCCAAGCGCCGCGCAGTCGAGGACGTCCTGCGATGAGCCAGCTGACCGCCACGCCCGCCGACGTCGAGGCCAGCGCCGCCAAGGACCGGCACGCGCTCAGCGAGACGGCCTGCGACCTGATCGTCATCGAGCACCGGCTGCGCGACGTACGCCGCTGGACCCCCGAGACCGCCCGCGCCCACCTGGACGCGGCCCTGTCCAGCGTCGCCACGGCGCTGGACGCCCTGCACGCCGAGCACACCCACCGCACCACCGAACAGGAGCAGTCATGACCAACGACGCAGCTTCAACCACGACGGTGATCAGCGAGCGCGACCAGCGCCGCATCCGAGCCGCCATGTCCGCGATGCCCTACGCCGCCACCGAGCGGGTACCCAAGCCGTGGGTCGCCATGGGCGATGCCGTCGACGCCGATGCCGTCGTGGCCTTCCTCCACGGGCTCGCGGGAGTCCTGGGCGAGGTCGCCGCCGAGAACGACAAGCACCGGCGCCGCCTGTTCTCCCTCGACGCCGACGTGGAGGCGTTCCGCCGCATCATCGGCACCGCGCCCGCCGAGGTGACCCCATGAGCGCGCACATCGAGTGGCTGGCCGCTCGGGAGACCAGCGTCCAGGTGTTCACTCCCGGCGAGGACTGGGTTGGTGCCGGTGAGCATCGTCAGCCGGTCCTCACCCTCGCCGGTGACGACGTGGTGGCGATTCAGGGCACGCCCGCCGAGTTGCGGGCGCTGGCCGCCCGGATCACCGCCGTGGCGACCGCCGCATCCGGGCGGCTCGACCTCGCCGCCCGGGAGGACCAGCCCGCATGAGCGACGACGCCACCCTGCGCGCTCTGGAGGCACGCGCCACCTCCGGCCCCTGGACTCCGGACGGCGACAAGATCCGCGCCACCGCCGCCGACGCCCTGCTGCCCGACACCATCGTGGTGGCCTACTACACCGGGCACGACCACCGGCTTGGCCTCAAGACCACCGGCCATGCCGCCGACGTCGAGTTCATCGCCGCCGCCCGTGACGCGCTCCCCGACCGTCTCGACCGACTCGACCGCATCCGCGATCTTCACGCCAAGTGGGGCGAGCAGTCGCCCGAGGACGCTGACGGCTACCTCGACCTGTGGGAGACGCTCGGTCGCCTCCTCGACGGCGAGCCCGCCTGACCGCCCAGCCAGAAGGCCCAACCTCACCAGAGCGTCAGTTGCTCGCCCAGCAGCTCCTGGAGCCTCGCGAGGTCGTCGGCCACCAGCTGCGGGTCCTCGCGCGCCAGGTCACGCAGTTCCCGCGCCCGGCGTCGCGGCCCACGCGGATCGGCCAGCGGGCTGTACGGCAGCCGCCGCTGCACCGACCACTCCCGGCGGTTCTGCGCCGCGCTCGACACCACGACGTGATCCGGTGCGATCCGCTGACACAGCGGGTTGTGACACCGATGCCCGAGCAGCCGCGCCTCCGCGAGCGCGTCCACCCCGTTCATCACCGCGAACGCGAACCGGTGCGAGATGATCACCCGCCCTGGCGCGTACCAGAACCGGCCATGCCCGCCACCGTCGGTGCGCTCACGATCGGACCGACCGGCAACCGCGCCAGTCCACCACAGGCACTCGCTCCCCGGCACCGTGGCGACCTTCGCCCGGTACCGCGCGAGCACAGCCGGATCGGTGATCGCGGCCGCGACCGCGCCGAGGCCGGCGTCATCCAGCCGACGAACCGGCACCCGCTCCCCCACCCCCAGCGGTCGCCAGCGCCGCACCGTCGCCGCCCTGCGCGCCGTCACGGTCGCTGTCCTGCTCGCCGTCGTCGCTCGCCAGCGACTCACTGGCGAGCCGCCGTAGCCGCGTCGCTTCGCGCACGGTGATCGTCTCGCCGCACCACTCGACGGCCTCGCCCAGCGACAGGCCCTCGCGCTCGGTCAACTCCCGGAGCGCCTCACCCGCGCGCTTCTCGGCCTCGGCCACCGCCGCGTCGCGCTCACCGATCGCGACCATGACCCGCTCGGCCAGGTCGATCACCCGACGCTCCCGCTCCTCGCGCTCGCGCCGCCGCTTCTCGGCCATCTCCCGCGCCGTACGCCGTGCCTGCTGCTTGATCGTCTGCTGACTCATCCGGTCCTCACTCGTGTCGACATGGACTCTGACAGTCACCTACGACATTTCCTGGACCCCGAGCGATCACAGAACCGCAGAAACATCAACCCGCTCCCTCGACCCGTTCAGCCCACCCGATCCGAACCCGACGCCCCAGCCGTCACCGACAGCCCTGAGCGTCCCCCCGGATTTCCGCGACCGACCAAGTGCCACACACCTCTTGCATTCTCGGTCGGCCGAATAGAAAGAATAGAGCAGAAATCCGGCCGAAAGTGATCGCCTGCCGCGCGCGTGCGCACGTAGGTGACCGTGACGATGAGCCTCCACAAGCTGACGGCGGGGTCGGGGTACGACTACCTGACCCGCCAGGTCGCAGCGATGGACGCCACCGACAAGGGCCACACCGGGCTGGCGAGCTACTACACCGAGAAGGGCGAGACCCCAGGCGTGTGGGTCGGCTCGGGTATGGGCGGCATTGAGGGACTCGATGCCGGCGACGTCGTCACCGCCGACCACATGCAGAGCCTGTTCGGCTCCGGGCACCACCCGCTGGCCACCCAGCGGACCAAGGAGCTGGACCTGCGGATCGGCCGCGATGAGGCCGGCCGGCCGACCGATGCGGACTACAAGACCGCGGTCCGGCTCGGCACGCCCTACAAGGTCTACGACAACGACATCAGCCCGTTCCGGATCGAGGTCGCCAAGCGCATGGCTGCCTTCAACGGGGCCGCCGGCCTGCCCGGGGACTGGCCGGTCCCCGCCGCCGACCGGGCCAAGATCCGCACCGAGGTGGCCGCGGAGTTCTTCCGTGCCGAGCACGGCCGCGAACCGGCGGATGCCCGTGAGCTCGCGTCGACGATCGCCAAGCACTCCCGCCCCAAGACCAACGCCGTCGCCGGCTACGACCTGACCTTCTCCCCGGTCAAGAGCGTCTCGGTGCTGTGGGCGATCTCCGACCCGAAGACCGCCGCGGTGATCGAGCGGGCCCACCAGGCGGCGATCAAGGACGCGCTGAACTTCATCGAATCCAAGGCACTGTTCACGCGCCGGGGCACCAACGGCGTGCGCCAGGTCGACGTCCGCGGCCTGGTCGCCACGGCGTTCACCCACCGCGACTCCCGCGCCGGAGACCCCGACTTGCATACGCACGTCGCCGTGGCGAACAAGGTCCAGACCCTCGACGGCAAGTGGCTGGCCATCGACGGCCGGCCGCTGCACAAGGCGGTCGTCTCGGCCTCGGAGACCTACAACACCGCGCTCGAGCGGCACGTGGTCGACGCCCTCGGCGTGCGGTTCGAGGAGCGCCCGAACGAGGACGCCCGCAAGCGGCCGGTGCGTGAGATCGTCGGCGTCGACCCCGATCTGAACCGCCGGTTCTCCAAGCGCCGGATCAACGTCGAGGACCGCCGCAAGGTCCTCGCTGCGGCGTTCCAGGCCACCCACGGCCGGCCCCCGACGCCCGTAGAGACCATCCAGTTGGCCCAGCAGGCGACGCTGGAGACCCGCGAGGCCAAGCACGAGCCGCGCTCGATGGCCGAGCAGCGCGAGGCCTGGACCCGCGAGGCGGTCGAGGTGCTGGGCACCCCGCAACAGGTCAAGCAGATGGTGCACGGCGCGCTCCACCCGAAGGGCGCGGCTCGCTCCCTGGCCGACTCGGCCTGGTTCGCCAAAACCACCGACCGCATCGTGGCGACGATGGAGGGTGGCCGGAGCACGTGGCAGTACTGGCACGTCTACGCCGAGGCCCAGCGGCAGGTCCGGGCCGCCAATGTGCCCACCAACCAGGTCTCCCAGGTGGTCGACCTGTTGGTCAGCGAGGTCCTCGACGACCGCTCGGTGAGCATGGCCCGCCCCTGGGACACCATCAGCGAGCCGGTCGAGCTACGTCGCGCGGACGGGTCCTCGGTCTACACCCAGGCCGGGGCCGACCTGTTCACCTCGAGCAAGGTGCTGGCCGCCGAGCAGCGTCTGGTCGACGCCGCCGGCCGCCATGAGGGGTACGCCGTCGTGGCGTCCTCGGTCGACCTGGCGCTTCTGGAGTCGACCGCCAACGGCATCACCCTCAACGCTGGACAGGCCACGCTGGTGCGGGCGATGGCCACCTCGGGCGCCCGGCTCCAGCTGGCGATCGCCCCGGCCGGATCGGGCAAGACCACCGCGATGCGTGCCCTGGCCAACGCGTGGAGCGACGGCGGCGGCACCATCATCGGCCTCGCGCCGTCAGCGGCGGCCGCGGACGCCCTGCGGTCCCAGATCGACACCCAGACCGACACCCTGGCCAAGCTCACGCACTCACTCGAGCAGGCCCGGCAGACCGGTGCCGCGATGCCGGAGTGGGTCGCCGGCATCGACTCCTCAACGCTCGTCGTGATCGACGAGGCGGGCATGGCCGACACCCTTTCCCTGGACGCCGCGGTCTCCTACATCCTCGAGCGCGGCGGCAGCGTCCGCCTGATCGGTGACGACCAGCAACTCTCCGCGATCGGCGCCGGCGGCGTGCTGCGCGACATCCGCGCCACCCACGGCGCGCTCCAGCTGACCGAGCTCGTCCGGTTCAAAGACCCCGCCGAGGGCGCAGCGTCGCTGGCACTGCGCGAAGGCAAGAGCGAGGCGCTCGGCTTCTACCTCGACCGCGACCGGGTTCACGTCGGCGACCTGGCGACCATGACCGAGGAGGTCTTCGCCGCCTGGCAGGCCGACCGCGCCGCCGGCCTGGACTCGATCATGCTCGCCCCGACCCGCGACCTGGTCAGCGAGCTGAATCAGCAGGCCCGCGCCCACCGCCTGGAAGGGATCGACCCGGCCGACGTCGCCAGCAGTGGCCCGGGGCGGCGGCTCGCCGACGGCAACGAGGCGTCGATCGGGGAGCTGATCATCACCCGCGAGAACGACCGCCGGCTGCGTACCTCGGCCACCGACTGGGTGAAGAACGGCGATCGGTGGACCGTCCTGGAGATCCACGACGGCGGCGACCTGACCGTCCAGCACACCCAGCACGGCCGCACCGTGCGCCTGCCGAGTGACTACGTCGCCAAGGCCACCGAGCTCGGCTACGCGTGCACCGTGCACACCGCCCAGGGCGTCACCGCCGACACCATGCACGGCCTGGCCACCGGCCAGGAGTCGCGCCAGCAGCTCTACACGATGATGACCCGCGGCGCGACCGCCAACCACGTCTACCTCGAGGTCGTCGGCGACGGCGACCCTCACTCGGTGATCCACCCGACCCTGGTCCGGCCGCTCACCCCCACCGACATCCTCGAGTCGATGCTGGCTCGCGACGACGCCCAGCGGTCCGCGACGAGCCTGGTCCGCGAGCAGGCCGACCCGGCCACCCGGCTCGGCGAGGCAGCGCAGCGCTACCTCGACAGCCTCTACGTCGCCGCCGAGGACCTGCTGCGCCACGAGACCACGACCGGCGTAGACGGCACCACGGTCAACGTGGTCGACGCGCTGGACTCCGCCGTCGAAGCACTGGCTCCCGGGTTGTCGGATGAGGCCGCCTGGCCCACCCTGCGCGCCCACCTGCTGCTGCTCGGCGCGGCCGGCGAGAACCCCGTCGAAGCTCTCCGAGCCGCCGCCGGTGACCGCGAGCTGGAGAGCGCACGCGACCGGGCCGCGGTCCTGGACTGGCGCCTCGACGCCTCCGGGCTGCGCAACGCCGGCGCCGGACCGCTGCCGTGGATGCCCGGGATCCCGTCGCGTCTGGCCGAGGACCCGCACTGGGGCGCCTACCTCGCCCAGCGCGCGCACCTGGTCGAGGAGCTCGCGGAGCAGGTCCACACCCGCGCCGCCGAGCAGTCCTCGTTGCCGGTGTGGGCGCAGAACGGCATCCGCCCCGAGGCCGCCACGGTGGCCGACGTCGAGGTCTGGCGCGCAGCCATGCAGGTCCCCGGGGACGACCGGCGACCGACCGGCGCACCGCAGCTGCAGAAGGCGTCGGCGACGTGGCAGCGGCGCCTCAACCGGGCCGTCACCGGTGACCACACGCCGGCGCTCAAGGAATGGCGTCAGCTGCTCTACTCCCTGGCCCCGCAGGTCCGCGAAGACGAGTTCACCCCGCTCCTGGCCGAGCGGCTGGCCGCAATGTCGCGTGCCGGCGTCACGGCCCACGAGGTGCTGCGCTCCGCTGCCGCGCCCGATCACCCGGCCGGCCCGCTGCCCGACGAGCACGCCGCGGCCGCGCTGTGGTGGCGCATGGCCCGGCACCTCACGCCCGCCGTCGCCGCCCAGATCGGCGACGGCTCCCACGGCGAGAGCGTCACCACCGACTGGGCGCCGCGCCTCGCGGACCTGTTCGGTCCCGAGCGAGCCGCGAGCATCCAGGCCAGCACCTGGTGGCCGGCGCTGGTCTCCAACGTCGACCACGGCCTGCAGCGTGGATGGCAGGTCGAGGCCCTGCTGGGCGCCGGCCGGGCCCAGAGGGATGCCGCGAGCGACGGCTGGGACGACGCGCTTGACGGAGTTGACGAGTGCCAGGCACTGGTCTGGCGGACCTCGATCGCGCTGCAGACCGCGCCCGACGAGCACACGCACGACTACCACTTCGACGAGCCGCCCGCAGACCTATGGGACGGGATCGAGCCCCCGGCGACGCTCGTCGACCACGCCACCGACCACGACTGGACCGACTGGCCGCTCGCCGAGGACCCCGGCCCGTCCGACGAGCACCTGGTTGAAGCGCCCGACGAGCACTTGGTCGACGTCGACGAGGACCAGTTCGTCGAGCCCGATCTCACCCTGGCCGCCTACATCCGCGACCTCGGCGGCACCCGACTGGAGCCCACCGACGCCGACATCCGGCTCATGTACCAGCGGGCCGACGAGTGGCACTCCTCCCCCGTCACGCGTGAGCGCATGGTCGAGATCAACGAGCTCACGCAGGCCCTCTTCGAGTCCCGGTTCACCGACTCGTGGGGCCGCGACTACCTCACCGGACGGTTCGGACTCGATCTCGCCGGCGACGAGCGGTTCCGCCCCGGTCAGGCTCCGGCCGGCTGGACCAACCTGGTCGACCACCTCCGCGGCCGCGGCGTCAGCGACGCCGAGATGCTCGCCACCGGCGTCGCTGTGGAGGCCAGCACCGGCCGCCTCATCGACCGGTTCCGCGACCGCGTGATGTTCCCGGTGATCCACCAGGGCGAGGTGCTCGGCTTCGTCGGCCGCCGCCGTCCCGACCTCACCGACGCCGACAAGGGCGGTCCGAAGTACCTCAACACCGCCGACACCCCGCTGTTCCACAAGGGCGCCCAACTGTTCGGCGTCGTCGACGAACTGCTCGCCGAAGGCGCCGTCCCGGTGATCGTCGAGGGCCCGATGGACGCCGTCGCGGTCACGCTGGCCAGCGCTGGCCTCTACCTCGGCGTGGCCCCGCTCGGCACGTCGCTGACCGACGAGCAGGCCGCCCAGTTGGCTGCCGCCGGCCGCGACCCGATCGTGGCCACCGATGCCGACCTGGCGGGCCAGGTCGCGGCCGAGCGCGACTTCTGGATGCTCACCCCGCACGGACTGGACCCCGGCTACGCCCGGTTCCCCGACGGCCTCGACCCCGCCGACCTGCTCGCACAGCGCGGGCCCGCGGCGCTCACTGCCGCGGTGGCCAGCGGCCAGCCGGCCTTCCGCTCGCTAGGTGACCACCTGCTCAGCGAGCGGCTCGACAATCTCGCCCCGGAGCAGGCGAGCGTGGCGGCCATTAGGATCCTGTCGGCTCGTCCCAGCCGCGCCTGGGAGCCGGGCGTCAACCAGGTCCGGGCCCGCCTACAGCTCTCCCAGATGCAGGCGCGACGCGACCTGCGTGACGCGGTCAAGACCTGGGATGCCGACCCGCGGAAGGCGGCGCTGGCCGAGCTCCACAAGAGCAGCGAGGTCCGCGCCCGGCTCTCGGCCGCGGCCGAGAAGACCCCGGCTGAGCGGTGGGCCCCGCTGGCTCGCGAGCTCGACCCGCGCCTCCTCGAGCAGGGCGACTGGCCCGCCACCGCGGCGATGCTGCAGGAGGCCCACGAGCAGGGTCACGACGTCGGCGCCGCCACGCGCGGCCTGGTCGCTGAGAAGCCCCTGGGCGACGGCCCAGCCCGCGACCTGCGCTACCGGATCGTGTCCCGCCTCCTGCTTCCCGTCGACTCGTACCCCGCAACGGACGCGGCCGTCTCGTCGCTTCGCAGAGTTCAACACCATCCGATGCCGGGTAGTAACGGACCTGCCCCGGGCGTCAGCCGGCGCTGACTCAACCTCCGCGATGCCGCGACCTAGCGACCCTGTGACGCGACGTAAGTCGCATCGCTGTTCTCAGACAGTTGTCCGGTCAGGTGGTTTCTAGCGGGACATCTATCAAGCCCCTCCTCGGTCTGCGGAGTGGCTCAGCATCCTGCGCTCCGCCGGAGAGGCTTCAGCCGCAGCCCGTCGAGCGGGAGAAGCAGCGTCTGGTCGGCCTGTGGGCGGACCAGCAGCTGAGTTGGTTGAGCGGTACGAGGCAGGAGCGCTGCAGCGCGAACTGCCCGCGAACCACGGTGTCGAGTGGCGCGCCATGGGAGCGATCGTCAACCGTCATCAAGCGTGTCAATCGGCATCGGGATCGAAGACGTACCCCGACTGCTGCAACTTCACCCGGAAGTCCTCGCCGACTCCGTCCACGAACACAGCATGGACGGCACGGCGTTCGACGCGTATCTGCTCGAGGACCGGCACGGCCGGACTGACAAGGTGATCGAGCCAGACTCCGGGTTCGCCGACCGCATACGGAATGCCAATCGGCGGAAGGTCATCGGTACTCACGGCAGGCGCGGCGCTCAACACACTGAACGGTCGCAGCACGACGTACTGAATATCAGTTCGCGCGCGATAACTCCGCCTCTGATCGCGTTCGATCTTTGCGACTTCCTCACGATCCCGCTTGGACAGCGAGATCGCGTCGTCAGCGCGATTGAGAACAACCCATGGGCCAGCGACGAAGTAGTCATGGTCGTCCCGCTCCTCAGCCAGGTAGATGAGGTCACCCACCTCTGGAACTGGCGAGACGAGCGTACGGACGGGCACTTCGACGATGTCCTCCTGGATGACCGCGAGCAGGTTCCGGGGCGTTCGGACGAGGTGAACCGTGCTCTCGGGGTCCTCGTGGTTCCAGGTGGTAGCGATCTGCCGAGTCGTTCCCGAACATGGTGTACGCACGCGGTTGACGGTCGGCGAGCCGCACCTGTGCGGCCCGACCGGCGAGCGCATTGGCGCGGGTCGCAGGCGAGGTCAACATCGAGGCCGTCACGGCCCAGGCGTCACACTGTGCATCGCCTTCGCGCGCAAATCCATGAGTACGCGCTCGGTCGGAGGTGACATGCCCACGCACAATGTGCGACAACTCGTGGATCGCGGTCCGACCGAGGACTGGCTCGAACTCGATACCGATCTCTTCGGCGATCCTGCCCAAGGTCTCGCAGTCGAGGAAGATGCCGGGCTCTCCGTCGGGGATGCCCGGTGGCAGGCTGAGGCTGCTATCGGTCAGGTGGGCCACACCATGGGCGTAAGTCTCGGTCCGAATCGGGATGTCCTCGACCGGTTGGTCACCGCCGGCGTTCAAGAGCAGCTCCTTCTCCTCCGAGGGAACCGCTGCTCGTGCGTCGCCTGATCGCTAAGGAACACGTGCACCGCGTCGAGCGGGTTCGGCAGCCCGAGAAGCCTCGTGAGATGGGCATCGACCTGCGGCAGCCACCCAGCCAGGAAGGCTTTGGCCGCCGCGAAGCCGGCCTCGTCGTGAATCTCGAAGACAGTCAAGACGCCTCCCCAAAGCCAGGCGTCGATGCGCGCCCCGAATGCATGGTGCCCGGCAGGCGTCTCGGGTCACCTGCAGGGCAATCAGATCCCACCACCGCGGAGCGGACCACGTCCCCGGAATCGAGGAACTCGTCTTGACCATCCCGTTCGGCCGCACCCTCCGGTGCCGCGGCTACTCCGGCCCCTCAGGCGCCCACAACTCCCACCGATTCGCCCGGCCGCGACGGACTTCGGCGTCCGGGTACTGCTGCTGAAGCTCACTCAGCTTGGCGACGACCTCGGCAATGGGCAGCCCAGAGGGGACGACTGCCAGCGGCTGCGGCGTGGGCTTCGGTGGCGGCACCGCCTCCTCGCGCCGCTTGGCGAACGCCTCAAGCATCTGTCGAGCTTCGCGCATCCGCGCCGCCCAACCGGGCCAGGCCGGGCATGGGTGGCCAGGAGGCCAGACCCACCCATGGTGTGCCATCGGGGTGGCGCACTCCGAGCACATCTCCTCGGCAGTGAACGGTCCCTCGGCGATGAGGCCGTCGAGCTTCCGATTGGCCTCGGCCAACTTGGCTCGGTGGTCGCGGCGTTCTGCCCGATCGGTACACGCCTCGAGGGCTGCTTGCAGCCCTGGCAGTTGCCCCTTGAGATCGCGGACCTTGCGCTCGCGTTCCAGTCGGTACGACCACCAGGTGTGCTGCCGCCGGTCACGAGGCAGCCAGCCGTGCTCATCCACGACGTCCTCGGGATCGCTGACGATCGGAGCCAGCTTGCCGACCTCGGCCTGGAGGCGCTCTACCTTCTGCTCCAGTTCTGCGATCTCCTGTTCCCGCCGCTTAGGATCCATCGCGGGGAACCTGGTGCCGTCGCGGAAGCCGGCCAACTCGCTCAGCTCATAGTCGAGGCGCGATTGCACCTCGATGAGCCGGAGGCGGGCGGTGGATCGCTGCTCGTCGTAGCGTTCCTTGTCGCGCTGACGCCGCGCATCTTCCGTGGCGCGTTGCTTCTCGCGTTGTCGGTCGCGTCGCGTCTGCTGCGCTTCCCACTGCTTGAGACTCAAGTGTCTGTGGCCAGGCTCGGCACGCTGCCACTGGCTCATGATCTCGGCGGCGCGGTCGAGGTCGGCTTCGCGCTCGTCCCGGACCCAGGGATTCCAGACCGCATCGTGGTTGAGCTCGACGAACAGCGTCCGCGCGGCGATGAACTCGTCGGCAGAGACGGTCGTGCCCCGGCGCGGCTTCCAGAGCATGCCGTCGTGCTCGATGACGCTGTCCGGGATGACCTCGGTTGCAGAGCCCACACCAGCACTATGCGCCAGCGGTGCAGCCCGGCGAAGGCCTACCCGGTGAACACTGGGAACAGCTCCATGCCCGGTCAGTCGCGGCCGGCCACTGCGTCGAGAAGTCGTGTCAGGCCATAGAGTGCATCGGTTGAGCCGGTCTTGTGGATGGCGTACACCGCCAGCAGTGCCGCCAGGGTCAGCGGAACCGCCCTCGCGACGAGAGCCTCCACGCGGGTGTCGTCGAGGATTCGTGCAGGTACTGGGGACTGGTTCATTCGGGCTCTCCTCAGCCGAAGTGACTGCGACTCCCGGCAAGAAGCAGCGAACGGATAAGTGGCAAACCGAATGGTTCAGCAACGGTTGAGGAACTCACAACTTTGAGGGGCGCACACGATCTGAGCCATATATATAGACGCCGTGTCCATGCCGGGTGGCTGGCGTGATCGAGTTCAACAGGTGTTGCAGTCAGCAATCATACGGACGATGTCAGCGCCTGCAAAGGAGCCCTAGTCGGCAAAACGTGACCTGGCTGGGATCACGGCTCGGGCCTCAAGGAAGTCGAGCGCGAGGCCGGACAGGGTCGCGAAACGGAGATCCGTCAGCTCCCGACCTTGGTGCGTTGTGGGCGGGTCGGGAAGACGAAAATGGCGGAGCCCGTGCGCCCCGCTCAGCCCACTCTGCGCAAGGTGAACGTCCGGGCGAACCGCTCCACTGACCGCTAGTCCGTACTGATCCTCAAAGCAAGCGACGTCCGCGATCGCCTCACCCGTGTCCACGCGGTACAGCTCGGCGACGGCGCCCGGCAGCCCTCGCTTCTCGATGTCGTTGCGCAGTTCGACGAAGTACCTCATGAGCGGATCAGCGCGCAGCGTGACCTGGACTCCGTGATACCAGTCGTCAAAGCCATCGACGCGGCTGCTGAGCGTTTGCAGCACGAAGGTGACGCGCCGGATGTCAACCACGGCTGACCGGATGTGCGCCAACTGCTGACCGGGCCGCGCGCAGTGTTCAACCTGGTGCACTGCGTCCCTGGCGGCTCGGAGGACCGACTCCGCCTCGGCCACAACCGCCATCGCGGAGGCGTTCTGCGGGCGCAGGTGAGGCAACGCAGGCACGCGCGGCAAATCGGGGAATGCACCCTCGACCGGCCCCACCATCATCCGCCTCCTCGTGTTGGCCTATCTGAACGTACCGGGCTCAGGGGCCTGGGAGCGAAGCTGGGCGCTGGCATCGAGGATCTCGCCGAGTCCGCAGCCAGCCGGCAGGCTGAAGGCACTTGTCCTCCTGAAGCCGCGGACTACGACCGCCAGATGTGGCGTGGCAGTCCCCGCTTAGTCGCGAAACAGTTTCCTCGGAACTACCGGGGGATTGGCAATCGCCGAGCCGATGATCGCGACCCGGCTCAGGCCACTAAGTGCTTCTGCCAGTGTCGTCGTAGCGGGGGAACCCAAGCGCACACCGACCCGAACTCACCTTCATCGCTGAGTTTTGCCCGACCTGGCAGCTACCGACGCCACACGAGGCTCAGATGGTCTCAGTCGTACCCCGCTGCGAATCGCACACTCGACCGATGCCCCTACTCGCCGCAAGTGCAGCTAGCGGCGGGGCCCTTTCTCCGTACGGGTGCGAGGCTGCGGGCTGGGCAACTCATCTTCGTGGATCTCGCCTGTGTCGAGATCGACCACGCCCAGTCGCGGTTGGGCGGTCGGCGATGGTCGCTCGTGTGCCCACGTGTTCACATTGGCCGCAACGAGATCCTGCGCAAACGCGGCGTCCCGGCGCTTGCGGCTGCGGTCTTCCACATGTTCATTGTGCCGCGGCTTGGCCGGCCACCCCTGGTGCTCTTCGTCGCAGTGGGCACGCAGCCTGTTGCGCATGCGGTCGGTGAAGGCCGGCAGGCAGTAGCGGTGCCACTCCTCGAGCGCGTCGCTGGTCATCGCCAGCCCGGCGCGGCGGCGCTGGTCGGCCAGGACCGCGACCTCGTGGACTAGGTGGGGGTGCAGGGGCCAGCAGCTGGGGATGAGCCCGGAGACGTCCCAGGTGTATTCGCGGTTGAGCCAGATCACGACGTCCTCGAGCCACTCCCACAGCCCGTGCCGCAGCTCGGGGTCCAGGCACGTGGCCGGCTCCCAGGGCCGCGGCAGCAGGGCGTGGTTGCCCAAAGCCTTCTTCTGCTCCTCGGTGCCGTTGATGGCGATGTGGAGCTCGCGGTAGGCCAGCCGGACCTGCTCCCCGGGCACGGGGAACGGGAACACCATCGGGCTAGACGCAGCCCGTCGGGCCTGTTCGGTCGTCACAGCTCACTCCTTGTCGGTTCGGTCTCGTCGTCGACGAAGCCGAGGCGGCGCGCCTCGACGAGGGCGGCGGTCGCCCGTGCCTCTGGGGTGATGACCATGCGGCTGTCGTTGGTGAGCCGCGCGCGCAGCGCCCGCTGGTCGGCCAGGAGACGCTCGCCGGCCTTGCCCTCCACGCAGCGGTGCAGCTTGGCGATGATCGGCTTGCCGTTCTCGGCGATCACCAGGGCCCGCCGCTCGGGGAGCTGGCGGACCTCCTCGGGCCGCATGATGGGGATGTCGTCGCCGGAGAAGCTGCGGCTACCGCCGTTGAACCCGCCGGTGGAGTGGGTGACGCGGCCAATGCGGACTGTTCCGAGCAGGTCGGAGATCTCCTGGTTGAACGCGACGTCCTTGGACCCGCCGAACATCACCAGGGTATTGGTGAGGCCGAGCAGCGCCCGGGCCTCGTGCTCGCCGAAGATGCTGGTCAGCTGGGGACGGGTCTGGGCTGCCCAAATGAACGACAGGCCCAGAGCGCGCTCGTTGGCCATCCGGGTCCGCAGCGTCGGCAACGGTGCGGTCGAGGGCAGCTCGTCGAGCACCGAGACCAGGGGCGGGCACAGTCGGCCTCCCCACGGTGAGCTGTTGGCCAGCAACAGCCCGGTGTCCAAGACGTGCTCGGCCACCGCGGTCATCAGCGGGCTGGCCGAGGCGTAGGGGTCCTCGCGGCCCAGGAGGTAGATGGTGCCGCGTCGACGGATCACGTCGACCAGGTCGGACGCCGGGTGCCCGTGGCTGGGCACGCAGCGGCGGCGGATGTCGGCCTGGAAGAACAGGGACACGGCCTGCTGCACCGTGGTGATCGTGTTGCCGGCGGTGCGGTCGTCGCCGTTGAGCGCTCCGTGCAGCAGGCCGTGCCAGAAGGGCTCGGCGTGCGGGTGGCGTCGCAGGATCTCCATCGGCTGGGTGGCTGCGGTCGGGTTCGCGACCCACTGCAAGACGTCCTCGAGGGTCTTGCGGGTCAGGGCCGCGGCGTGGAAGTAGCCCTGCAGCACCTTCGCCGACTCCGCGGCATAGAACCGGGCGGCATCGTCCCCGGTGCCGCCGGTGATCGCACCCTTGACGGTGCCGGCCGTGAAGGCCTTGGCTCGCCGCTCGGCGACCTTGGGATCGACGCACCCGGCGATCGGGTCCCAGATCAGTTCGTCGACGACGCCCTCGGCCAGGCCGAACGGGTCGAGGACCACGCACGGCCGGTCGTCGCGGGAGCGTTCGGTGAGGCTGAGCAGCAGGTCCTCGACCTTCGTCAGGGTGACCAGGGCAGCGCCCGGGGCACTGAGCAGCGCCGGGGTGAGCAGGTCGAGGGTCTTGCCTGAGCCCTGCGGTCCGATCACCCCGGCGGTGCGGTCCCACGGCACCCACAGCTCGCCGCCACGCGGCTCGTGCGCGTCCCCGATGCGCCAGCCCACGTCCCACGGGTTGAACCTCAGCTTCATCGCTCCTCCTTCGTCCGGCGGCCGTTCAGGAGCCACGGGCTGAGCCCGTGGCCGAACTGCGGCCCGGTCTGTTCGGTGAGGTCGCCGGCGGTGCGCTGAACGGGTGCCACCGTGGCGGCGTGCTTGCCGTAGAGGTCGGGGCGGACGATGCCGGCGACCTTGCGCAGCCGAGTGACGCCCAGGATCTTCTCGGCCTCTGCGGCGGTGGCCATGCCGCGCATGCGTCCCGGGCCCCAGCGCTGGTAGGCCGAGACGCCGACCCAGATGGTGGCGGTCAGCAGCGCGACCTCGGTCATCGCGAGGCTGACCCACACCAGGCCGCGGCCAGCCAGGCCGTCCGGTGTCGGTGTGGGCAGGCCGGCGTCGGCGTGCCCGCCGAACACTCCGGGAAGGCTGGTCCAGAAGGCGGTGCCGATCGGCGAGGGGAACGCGCCGGCGTTGGCGTCGGGCCAGGTCCATCCGGCGCCGGCGAGCAGGTTCGCGAGGGAGCGGCCGAACTGGATGCCGATGACGATGACGAACAGGGCCGCCAAGGCCACGGCTACAGGGATCTCCCAGGTCCAGGGGTAGGGGTCGCGTCGTCGCTCTCGCTGCATTGGATGCCGCCTCGTGGTCGAAGTTCTGGCTGGTCACCTATGTGTCGGGAGGGCCCGGCAGCGATCACACAGACCGACTCGGCTTCGAGGCGTTTTCAGCCAGCCAGGTCGAGGGGTCGACGTTGTCGGGTCCGTAGATGGAGCCGTTCTCGAGGTGGACCTCGAAGTGGAGGTGGCAGCCACTTCCGTTGCCTTCATTGCCGACCTGGCCGATCGGCTCGCCGGCGGCGACGGTCTGGGCGCGGCTGACGGTGACGTTCTGCATGTGCGCGTACCAAGTGGTCAGGGACCCGGCGCCGGTGGTGACCTTGACCAGCTGCGGGCCGGCCCAGCCCTGGCTGGTGTCGATCTCGATGGTGCCGGCGTGGGCGGCGTAGACGGTCGTGCCGCACGGGGCGGAGAAGTCGGTTCCGGTGTGCCAGTTGGACCAGTAGGGGCCGGTGTCGTGCCAGTTCTTCCGGTCCGTTCCGATGTACTGCGCGGGAACCGGGTAGACCACCTCGTCGCAGGATGCGCCCTCGAGGCCGACTGGGGAGAATTCGGCGTTGGGGAGCACGTTGATGTGCGGGTGGTCGAGATGGTTCGCAGTGGCCGAGCCTCGGTCCTCCATCGGCCGCCAGCCCTCGTCGGCCCGCGCGACCGACCAGATGCGCTGGTACCAGATGATGTAGTCGATGGCGAGTTCCTTCGCGTGCGCCTGGGCGTACGCCACGAGCGCGTCCCCCTGGGCCTTGCCGGCGGGAGTCAGCGGGACCATGAAGTCGGCCGCCAGGCCGGCAGGGTGACCGTGGGGGTCGGTGGCGCTCTCGCGGTAGCCGCCGACGGTCTTGATGTCGAACATCGGGCCGAGGATGTTGACCAGCTGCGTCAGCTGCGGCTTGACCGGGCCGAGGTTGTAGTTGGTCTCGGTCGCGACCGCGCAGCCCGCGCTGCTGCCGGCGGTGGTGGCGGTCACCAGCGGGTGGTCAGCGATCTTGTTGGCCTGGGTGCTGTTGTCGACCTCGGCGCTGGCCCAGGTGAGATTGGCGCCGTAGATGTGGTCGATCGGCGCGTCCTGCTTGGGCTTCTTGCAGGGCTCCGCTGATCCCCCGAAGGCGTTGCTCAGTTCGGGGGTGAGGACGCAGTGCGAGGAGCTCTGGCCGTCCTTGCCGTCGTTGAAGTCGCCCAAGATCACCGCCGGGGTGCCGGTGCCGGCGAGCTCGGTCATGGTGGCCAGCTGGCGGCGCAGCGCCTCCTTGCGGTGCCCGGCGGCGTTCCCTTGCGTGTTGGCCGGGTTGTGGATGCTCCAGACCCAGATCACCTGCCCGGCGTTGACGCTGTCGGCCGCACCCGTCAGCTGGACGACCGGCATCCCGACGTCCTTGCCGTTGAAGTACGGGATCTGGACGAGGCGTGAGTCGGTCATCTCCCAGCTGCCGCGGTCCCAGATCACCTTGTTCTGGGTGTTGCCGGTGGACGGGTACATGCCCCACTTGGCCGAGTAGCGGTCAGCCAGGGCCTTGGCCTGGGGGCCATGGACCTCCTGGAGGCCGGCGATGGTGACGCCGGCGTTCTCGATCGCGCTGAGTGCCCCGGGCAGCCGCTTGTCCCAGGTGGCGTGCCCGGCCTTCTCGTTGCCGCCGCCAGCCTGGTTGTCGGTGTGGCCGGCGCCCAGGATGTTCAAGGTTCCGACGGTGATCGGGCCGACGGTGTCCTCGCAGTTGCTTGCGTTCGAGACCTCGCCATCGACGTCTGGCAGGTCTGGCAGGTCGCCGCCGAGAAGGTCGGTGATGTCGCCGGCGACGTCCTCCCATTGGGCGTAGGCGTCGGGGAAGCCGGAGCGCTGCACGGCCTGGGCCGCCTCGGTGAGCGGCATGTCCTCCCAGCCGGGGATGTCGAGCAGTCCGGGGTTGCCGGTGTGCCGGGCCTTGCCGAAGAAGGCGCGAGCGGCGAGAACGGGGTTGGTGACCTCGGCACGGCTCCCCCAGCCGGTCGAGGGACGCTGCTGGAACAGGCCGCCGGAGTCGCGGTCGCCGCCGGTGAGGTTGACCAGCTTGGACTCCTGGATGGCGGTGGCGATCGCGATCTGCAGCCCGTAGCGAGGAACCTGGAGGTCGCGGGCGACCTGGGCGATGGTGATCGCGTTGCGGGCCTGCTCGGTGGTCAGGGTCGGGTAGCTGGAGGCGAACCGCAGCTGCATCAGCTGGGCGAGCACGTCGCCGGTCGGCGGCTCCTCGGCCGAGGTCCTCGTGGTGTGGGCGGCGTTCACCACACCTTCGCTGGTGGCCGCAGTCGTGGGGGCGCTCTCGGGGCCGGCGCCGTTCATGGCGATGCGGGCGGCGATCCAGTGGTGGTCGGAGACCATGGTCCCGTCCCAGCCCTGCTCGAGGCGCACGCCCTGGTGCTGGGGGAAGAAGATGAAGTCGACCGAGTGGTTGTGCCAGCCGTAGCCGGCGGCCTTCATCTTGGCGGCCGCCGTCCACGGGAGGTCGGTGTACGAGGCGTGGGTGTTCATGTCGCCGCCGATGAGCACCGGGCCGTGGGTGGCCAGGGAGTTGCGCAGCTGCAACAGGATGTCCATGCCGGCGCCGTACTGCTGGGGCCGGGTCAGCGGCGGGTTGCCGTGCTGGCGGGGGTACTTGTGCGGGTTGGTCATGTGGTGGGTGGAGATCACCGACACCACGGCGCCGTCGGCGCGCTCGAGGATCACCCAGGTGGCGAACCGGTCCCAGGTGACCGGGCGGCCCTTGTAGTAGGTGTTGTCGTCGACGGCAAGGGTGACCCGGCCACCGTTGGCCTTGGACCAGGTGTCGCGCTTCCAGAGCACGACGTTGCCCATCGAGTTGTTGTCGCCGGTGTGGTCGGTGACCCGGAACGCTCCGTAGCCGGGAGCGGCGGCCTCGATCTGCGCCAGGCTCCAGCCGCTGGCCTCGTTGAGGCTCACGAAGTCGGGGTTGGTCGACAGCACCCGGGGCATGGAGGCCCGGAAGCCGTCGAGACCGGAGCGGCGCGGGATGTTGGCCTGCGCCATGGTGATCTTGCCCTTGACCGGGCCGCCCACGGGGCCGTCGATGACACCGAGGTCGCCGAGCTCGGTGGGCGCGGTCTCGCTGGTCTGGTTGCGGCACTCGGCGGCCGCGGTCGTGGTCATGACCACCATCAGGGTCACGACGAACGGCAGGGCCATGAAGACGATCAGGACCGGCAGTCCGGCGAGGAGCAGCTTCTTCACAACAGGTCAGTCCCGAGCGCTTCAGCCGGCGGCCTCGATGGCCTCGTTGGTGTAGTAGAGCTTCTTCTCCAGCGGGTGGAGCACCGTCTGGACTTTGTAGGTGGCGTCTCCGACGCACCACAGCGCGCGGCCCTTGTCCTGCATCGCCCACCCGGAGACGAGGTCCTGGGCGATCGGGCCGAAGCCGAGCATCGAGTCCAGTTCGCGCGCGACGCGCGGCTTCTGACCGCCGAGGATCTTGATGTCAGCGAGCTCGAGGAGGTCCTTGGCGATCATCGCGGCCTGGGAATCGGCATCGCCGACCGAGAGCAGGTCGGAGGGCTTGTGAAGGTTGGCGAACTGGATGTCGCCGCCCTTGCCGGCCATGCCGCGCGAGAGCCGCAGGTCCGCGTCGAAGCTCATCACCGCGGAGACGCCGAGGCGCATCTGCTTCCAGACCTCGTCGCGCACGACGATGCGCAGGTCGCCGGGCTCGGCGATCTCGCGCAGCCCGCGGCCCCAGGAGTTCATGCACAGCAGCGCGATGCCCACGGCCTCGTCCCCGAGTCCATCGAGCCGGGAGAGGCTGAACGACTGGATCGGGGCGCGCCAGTCGACCTCGATGTTGGTGAAGTCGTCGAAGAGGCCGGCCAGGGTGCCGGTGACCAGCTCGCCGAGCGCGTTGCGCAGCAGCCGGGTCTGGTCGAGGAACTGCCGGGTGTTCCCGTACTCGCACGCCCGGACGAGCTCGTTCGTGGGGTTGCGCAGGAGGTCCCACAGCCGCGGGATGGTGGTCTCGGTGAGGATCGAGTTGCCGGCGGCATAGCCGGTGAGGATCGCCAAGGCGTTGCGGACGACGTCGCTCTCGTCGGGCCCGAACGGCACTCGGCGCTGGTCGTCGAGCTTCATGCTGCCGACCAGGCCGCGGATCAGGACCAGCCAGCGCTTGAAGATGATCGTCGTGCGCCGTTGGGCTTCCTCGGCCGAAAGCTTCTCCCAGTCGTGGCCGAGCGGGCCCATGGCCAGCGGGTTGATTCGTGCCCAGAAGCCGGGGGCGATGACGAATGGCTCGACGCCGAGCGCGCGGCACAGTGACTCGTACTCGTCCTTGGGATCACCCAGGACCAGGGTGCGGTAGCCGAAGGGCATCATCCGGGTGCAGAACGCCTTGGTGGTGCCTGACTTGCCGGTGCCCGGCTTGGCGAACTGGAAGATGTTCGGGTTGGTCGCCGACACGCCGTCGCGCAGCACCCAGCCGAAGGGGTCGCAGTAGAACGAGCCGCCGGAGAGCTGGTCGACGCCCATCTGCGCCCCGGTCGGCGGCAGGGCCGGCGCGGACACGAACGGCCAGAACACCGGTGCTTGGTCACTCGTCATCCGCCAGGCCTGTGCCGGGGCGGTGGCGGGCGCCCAGCCGCGGCCGCGGCGGGCTGCACCGCGGCGCGGGGCGTACTTGAAGATCCGGGGCTCCTTGGCCTCCGGGGCGAGCGGGGGGATCGTGGGTAGGTCGTGGCCGAAGTCGGAGAGCAGGGCGGCCATGTCGCGGCCGCCGCCGCGGTTCCGGCGGGTCGTGTTGGGCATCAGGCGTCTCCGCTCCGGGTCAGGCTCATCCCGACGGGGATGGTCGAGGCGGCGAAACCGACGTCCTGGGCCAGGTCGAGCCGCAGGGGCGCAAACCCGGCTCGTCGGATCGAGGCGTCCAGGCGACGGCCGAACTCGGTGATCCGCAGCGTCTTGGGGACCGTGACGGTGCACACGGCGTAAGGCCGGACCAGCGCGTTGCCGTGGGCCAGCTTGGCGTCCAGGCCGCGGGCCTTGTGGGCCTCGTCGCGCTGCTTGGCACGGGTCTTGCGGCCGAGCTTCTCGTTCATCCCCTCAGCCAGATCTGCGGCCCACTCGGCGTTGCCGGACTGCCGGTCGGCCTTGGACTGGGACACGATCGGGAAGGCGACGACGAACGAGCGTCGCTCACCGGACTCGCTCGGGGTGAGGATCGGCGCCAGGGCGCCCATCGCCACGCCGCGGGTCGGGAGCTTGATGGTGGCGCTGATCGAGTTCCACGCGTCGTGGCTGTAGTGCCGCACCGTCGCGTCGGCGCCCGAGGGCCCGGCCAGCGCCCACGGGACGTCGGCGTTCACGCTCGGGTCCTTCTCAAGCATGGCGAGGGCCTCGACGATGCCGGCGCGATCGCCTGGGGCGAACCCGGTCCGGGACGCCAGGGCGAGCTCCGGGGAGGTGAGCCAGCGGACCGACGTCATCCCCATTGGGCCCCGCAACTGAGCCTCGATCTCGGCCATGAGCAGGTAGAGCTCGCGGCAGCGGCCCTCGAAGCCTCCGCCGGATTCCTTGGCCGACCGGGCGATCCGGGTCTCCGGGACGACGATTGTCACGAACTGCTCGGTGCGCACCGACGCCTGGGTGAGGCCCACCGCGAGGTCGCTGTTGACGATCTCGGACAGCTGGGGGGCGTTGTCGCGGCGGTGCTTGTTGACCCACAGATCGCGCTCGGCGCCGTCCTCGGGGACGGTGCGGACCATGAACAGGATCTCGTCGATCTTCTCGGTGCGGCCGGCGACGTCGAGCAGCCCGGCCAGCGCCTCGCCGTAACGGCTGCGCTCCTCGGTGTCCTTCATGCCGATGCCGGGGTGGACGATCGAGGCGGTGACTGCCCAGGTCTTCGTGGCGTCATCGTGGATCACTCCGACCCGCTGCAGCTGGGAGCCGTGCGGCGGGCCGTCGTGGATCTTGATGCCCTGCAGCACCCCGGGAAGGTCGGGGGTGTCGAGGTCCTCGGCGCGGCCCTCGGTGGCCTTGGCACGGAACGAGGTCCAGCCGAGCAGCCCGCCGACGGCGTACATCGTCGAGGCGAACACCCAGCCGGTGGCCGAGCGGCCGCGGACCGGGATGACGGTGATGGCCAGCAGGAACAGCCAGACCAGGGCAAACAGGAACGCGGAGAACCACGCTCCGCGGCTGATCGCCCAGAACGCCGGCAGGCTGGCCAGCGCCAGGAACATCAGCTGGCCTCCGGAGAGGCCGAAGAACCAGCCGATGCGGTCGCGCTGGTAATCGGCGTAGATGGTCATCGTCGGTTTCGTTCCGGGTCACTGCGTGTCGATCGGGGCTGGGGGCAGGTCGTGCGGCGCATTGGCTACACCGCCACCGGGGGGATCGCGCCGCCAGCTGCACCGGCTCCGCCGGCACCTCCGGCCGCTCCCCCGCCGCCGCCTGCGGCCGGGGTCTTGGGCGCTGCTCCGGCACCACCGCCGCCCTGGCCGCCAGAGCCGCCTCCCGAACCACCGGCGGGTCCGCCGCCGGTGGGCAGGGTCGGCGGGGTGGGCGGGGCAGGCGGGGTCGGCAACGGCGAGTCGGCGTCCCCGCCGTTCTGCGAGCCGGGGTGCGTGCCGCCGCTCTGGTCGCCCGACTGGCCACCGGACTGGCCGGACTGGCGGCCACCCATGTTGCTGAAGTCGGGTCCGTAGGTGCTCTGCCCGACGCCCGCCTGGTTGGTCTCGTCCGACATCAGGGACGTAGCCTTCGCGCCGGCGCTGCTGACCATCCCGAGCCCGGCAGCGAACGCCTGTCCGACCGGGCCGAAGCTGCCGAGGACGCCCTGAGTGGACTTGCTGAACCGATCGCCGGTCGAGGCCTCGGCGCTCTGCTCACCCGACGAACGACCGTTGCCGTCGGTGGTCGATGCGGCCGACGAGCCGCCGCCGGCACCGCCACCGCTCAACAGGCCCTGGAGGCCGCCCTGGATGGCCATGCCCTGACGAAACGACGCGCCGCTGGGGGTGCCGGGGTCGACGAAGGCCAGAAGCTTGAACAGCGCCAGCGGCGCGACGACGCTGATCAGGATCGTCATGACCGCCGGCAGGGCCGTGCCGAACGCCTTGGCGGTGCCGTCTGCGAGGTGGGCCGCGACGCCGTTGGCGAACTGCACGCCGATGCCCAGCACCATCACCATCAGCACCGGGGTGAACGCCGCGGCGTGGAACCAGCGCAGCGACTTCCAGAACCAGGAGCGGGTGAAGTCGGAGACCAAGCCGGCCGCGGAGAGCGGGCCGGTGGCGACCAGGACCAGCAGCGAGGCCGCCCTGGCGAGGTAGACCAGGATGTGTCCGATCGCGGCCAGCCACAGGAAGATGCCGAGGAAGGCCAACGCGGTGGCCACGCCTGCCTCGGTGATGTCGTCGACGCCGAGGCCGCCCAGGGGATCCCAGTCGGGCCAGGTCTGCACCTTGAGCAGCGACTTCATCAGCGCTTTGGTGATGGTGCCGCAGGCCGCGACGATCATGACGCAGTAGCCGAACCAGCAGGCGCAGACCAGGACGAACTGGCCGGCGCCGATGAACGCTCGCGCGAGGCCCTTGCCCTCTCGTTTGAAGGCCGCGGCGCCGAGCTGGATCATCGCCAAGATGACCACCAGGGCGAGCGCGAGCCAGAGGGTGAAGGCGTAGACGTCCTTACCGGGTCCGTCGTCGCTCAGGTCGGGGGTCAAGAACAGCTCGCTGAACGTGAGCACGATGCGCAGCACGAAGAGGCCGGAACTCCAGACCGCGAGCATTGCCGCGGTCCAGGCATCGGCCGCCGCCTTGGCGATGACGTCGCCGATGGCCTCGAACGGGTTGGGGATGTCACCGAGGCCGGGGATGCCGGCGCCGAAGAGGTCGGCGGGGGTGGGGAGACCGGGGATGCCGGGCACTCCGGGGATGCCGGGCACTCCCGGGAGACCGCCGCCGAGCCCGTCGCAGACCGCGTCGAGCAGCCCACACCCGCCGACTCCCGGCACCACTCCCCCGACTCCCTTGGCGCAGTCGGTGAGGCTGGGGTTTTCGAGGCACTCCTGGACACCCTCGACCTGGTTCTCGATCTCGTCCTTGACGCCACCGGCCGCGTCTTTGCCGCAGTCGACCGGGTCCTCCGCGCACTCGAGGGCGTCGCCGCCGAGGTCGCACAGTTCGTCGGGACCAAGGCAGCCCATCTTGAGGGGGCGGGCCGGCAGCTGGCTGGTGGTCTCGACCGTTGCGACCTGCGCCGTGCTGGTCGCCGGCTCGGCCGCGTCGGCGGCTGGCGGCTGGATGGTCGTGGCGGCTCCGAGAAGCGTGGTGAGGACCAGGACCGCCAGGGCGCCGATGCCCAGCCTGGTCACCCGGTGGAAGAGGTCGGCGGTGCTCACTGGGGTGCTCCGTTGATCGGGATCCAGCCGGCCTGCTTGTACTCCGGGGTGCCCGGCGCGACCGCCTTGGGCTGTCCGGTGGAGACCAGGTGCTCGATGTCTGCGGTGCTGCCCTGGACCAGGCGCCAGTCGCCCACGCCCTCGACCTCGAGCCACCGCATGAGCTGGGTGCCGGCGTAGAGGCCGTCGCTGACCTTGCCGTTGGCGGTGGTGAGGGTGACGTAGCTGAGCAGGTTCACCGCGTAGTAGCCGGTGTCGAGCTCCTCGAGGGTGTAGGCGATCGGTGTCACGGCGTACGACGCGGGCGGGGGGACGTCCCCCTCCTTCGGGACGCCGGCCTGCTGGCGGCGCAGCGCGACAGCGTCGCGGGCGCGCTGCTCGAAGACGGCCTTGTCCTCGGGGTTGGCGTACAGGCCGGCGACGGCGGCCGCCTGGTCGTAGTCGAACCCGACCTGCGCCTTGGCGACTTCGACCTGCAGCGCGACCGCGCCCAGGTCGGTCTGGGGGAACCGGGTCGGGTAGCCGTCGACCTGGTCGGCGCCGGTCGGGATCACGACCCCGTCTGCGGGAGCGGTCTCCGGGGCGGCCTGGTCGACCGAGACGTTCTGCCCCTGCTGCCCGGTCTGGCTCGAGGAGTCCCCGGATGTCTTGTCGGTTCCGCTGTTGTCATCGGTCCGGCCGCGCGCTCCGAGCCAGACGGCGGTCGCCACGAGGACGGCGATCGCCACCAGGACCCCCACGCGCAGCAGGGTCGTGCGCGACTCCCCCATCGAGTCGTTGATCCGGTTGCTCATCTCAGTGCTCCCCTTCCGTGTCGCCGGGGTGGGCGGGTTCGGTGGTGTGGTCGGTTGACCAGGTGCGCCAGCCGGCCTCGTGTGCCAACTGGGTGCCGGGCCAGGTCGCGGGTGCGGGTGCCGGCGGGGCGCCGGGGGCGACCATCCAGCGGCCGCCGACCCACTGCATGCGCTCGCAGTGCGCGAAGGCGATCTGTCCTTCGGACTTGTACGTGGCGCTGACCTTCATCAGCACGCAGACCGTCGCCCAGTCGGGGCCGTCGGCGCCCTTGACCAGCGCGGCGGCCGGCTCCAGGGACACCGAGGCGCTGGGGTCTTTGACTTCGCCCATCCCGGTGCTGGAGAGGAACGCACGGACGCTGGTGGTGATCCACCAGTCCTCAGCGCGGACCCCGCCGGGCAGCGCCCAGGCGTTGTAGACCTCCTCTGCTGTGCTCAGGCTCATCGACTGCAGCACCGCGAGGTCGATCTGGACGAGCTGGCCGATCGCGCCCTCCGGGGTCTGCGGGAACCCGGTCATCACGAACGCGGGTCCGTTGACTCCGGTCCCGGTCGGGATCTTGATCTCCGGCGCCTTGGCACTGGTGGTCTCGGCCGGGAAGGCGGCGCTCTCGGGCACGGTCAGCATCGGCTCGGCCGCGATCTCATCGCGATGCGCGGCACCGCGGGCCACCGTCGAGCGCTCGGTCTCGCCGGTGGCCACGCCGGTGTTCGCGCTGGCCTCGTCACCGATGCCGGCGACCGCCAGGTAGACCGCGTACGCGAGGCCGCCGAGCAGGAGCACAGCCACGGCGACGGCGGCGGCCAGGATGCCGAGCAGACGGCGCCGGCTCCACTCGCTGGTGCCTTCTGCCTTCTTCGTGGCTGCGCGCCGCATCAGATGCAGCCCTTGCCGAGGATCCCGTTGAGCATCCCGGGCAGCACCAGGTAGGCGATCGCGCAGGCGAACACGACCACCACCGAGATCACACCGACCTTGGAGGCGTGCGGCAGTGAGAACACTCGGCCGGCGATGATCGCGCCGATGGCGATGATGATGCCGAGACCGAACAGAACGATGACGCCCCACAGCACATAGCTGGTGATCTCGTTGGTGGGGCCGACAGCACCCGGGGGCGCCTTCGGGCAGACAGCCATCACGTTGGTTGCGGTTGCGGTCATGACGTCCATGGGTGGACTTCCCTTCTGGGTTGCTGACCCGGACGGGTCAGGCGCTTTCGCTGGTGTCGGTGGGCAGATGTGCGGGCTCGAGCAGCTGACGTGCTGCCGAGACCAGGGGGGCCGGGACGGGTCGGGAATCCAAGCCGTTGACCGCGAGCTCGCGATCCTCGGGGATCTCCACGCACCGGTTCGCGTCCAGGGCGCGGCGGACGGCGGGGCCACCGGCGTGCTCGAGGCCGCGCGGCCACTTCTTGCGGCGGGGCCCGCGGACGGCGAGCGCGATCTGCTCGGGCTGCCAGTAGCCGGCCAGCAGGTCCATCGCGACTCCGGCGCGACGCATCCCGGGGACGGTGGCGGTGGTGACCAGGACGATCTGGTCAGCGACGCGGACGGCTTCGGCCAGCCAGCAGTCGGTGGCCAGCACCTGGCCGGCCTCCCAGCCGATGTCGAGAATGGTCAGCTGGGTCTCGTTCTGTGCCTCGGTGGGCAGCGGGACCTCGTCGACGCCGGCGAGGACCTCGCTGGCGCGCTCGAGCAGGACGTGGTCGCGCTTGCCCTGACGCCAATCGGTCGGGTGCAGGCCGAGCTCGGCGGTGCTCGCCGCGGCGAGTCCGGAGGCGGTGACCGAGCAGCACTCGATGACTCGGACCGGGGCGGCTGCCGCCAGGCCGGTGGCCAGGGCGACGGTGCTCGCGCCGACCGCGCCTGCGGACCCGATCACGGCGATGGTGTGTTCGCCGTCGGCCGGTGACCAGTTTTCCTCCGCGGCGGTGCCGCGGCCGCGGGGACCCTTGCCGGCGCCGGGACCGGTGCGGGACTCGCCGGCGTTCAGTGCCTGCCAGGCGCGCTTGAGCTCGTCGACGCCGACCGGGCGGCTCGGGGTCTGGGTGCTCACTGGGCCTCCCCGAGAGTGCCGCGGCGGAACTCGAGCGCGGCGCGGACCTCGGCCGGGGTCAGGGTCGCCAGCTGCGCCTTCGCGGCCTGGACTTCGTGCAGCTGGGCGACGCAGCCGGTCAGCTGCTCGATCGCCTCGATCTCGCGCCCGGCGATCGCGAACAGCTCGGCGATCTGATCCGGCGTACGGGTCTCGCCGTCGTGGGTGCTTGTCATGGGCTTCACCACCTCCAGTCGCCTATGTGTCGCGGGGTGGCGCGAGCGATCACTTCCGGGCTTATTCGTCATGGCCGAACTTCCTCGGGGCGGCCGCGGCGAGGGCGCGCATGGAGCGAGAGCCGTGGCGACGGACGGTTGCCTCAGAGACCCCGATGCGGGGCGCGACCCGGCTGGACACCTCGTTGCTGAGCAGGCCGCCGTACCCGCGCGCCAGCCTGCGGGTCTCGACTCGGTCGGCCTCCTCGACCAGGCACAGCAGCAGGTACCGATCCGCGGGGCTGATGACCTTGTGGTCACAGGCCCACGCGAGCAGCTCCAGGAGCTCCTCGGTGGCCGACGGCTCCTCCTGCTCGGGTCCGGCGTCGGCGAGGATCTCGGGGCGGTGGAACAGCGCGCCGGCGACCCGCTCGGTCGGCATCTCGGCCGAGTAGCCGGCACCGCCGTCGACGCTCGTCAGGTCGCCGGCCGAGAAGGACTCGACGAGGGTGGTGTTGGCCCAGGTGCGGTCGGCGCGGGAGACGTAGAAGTAGTCACCGACCTCGCGGAGGACGCCGACGCGGGTGTTGATCAAGATGTTGGCCGCGACCTTGCGGGTCCGGCGCCACTTGAAGGTGCGGACCTCGATCCACAGCTGCGAGGCCACGAGCTCGTCGACCCGCTCGACTGCTGACCAGGTGCCGGTCATGACCGGCTGGCTGTCGCGGAAGACCTCGCGTGGCGGGAGGGTGCTCAGCCAGCCGGCGAGCCGGCAGGCGCCGGGCAGCAGGCACTTCGCCAGAGCGGCCGCAGCGGCGATGTCGTCGCCGCCGTCGGGGGCCGCCAGCATGGCCAGCCCGAGGAGGACCTGGTCGGAGGTTTCGTGGTCCACCGTCGGTAGCCAGGAGCGGAGGTCGTCGAAGTTGTCGACCACGCCGAGCCGCGGATCGGCCGCCACCCAGGCCGGCCACTTATGGCGGGCCTGGTCGAGCAGTTCGCTGTTGTCGTCGAGGCCGAGCTGATCGCCCACACTCATCGCGCTCGCTCCTTTCGTCCGTGGCTGAGCACGGCAGAAAGGTCGCGAGCGGGCGTCCCCGCATCCGTCCCCCCAATCCCCTGATTTCGAGGGGGGACGCCTGCTCGGCGGGGATACGGTCGTTGCGTTTGCGCAGGTCAGAGAGGGGGGACGCCCCCGTCCCCCCGAAAAATGAAAAAGATCCCTGTGATGTCTCAGGACATCGGTGACAGATCTGCCTCAGGACTGCGGTGACGCTTGGTGTGTCAGGACATCGGTGTCGCTTCTTTGGTGGCGGAGGCTGCTGGCGCCGACGTAGGTGATGCCGGGTGGCGGCCAGTCGCCCTCGGCGATGAAGGTGCCTTGGTGGTCGAAGAACTCCACGGTCTTGGTCTGGTAGATGACGTAGGCGAGTTGGCCGGCGTAGCGGCGGCCGATCATGAAGTCGACCTTGCGGGCTCGGATCACCCCGTTGAAGCGGACGGTGGTGATGCGGACCCCGTCGACGGCGTGCTTGCCTCCGCGTCCCGCTGATGCGTCCTGCGGGGGGCGGGGTGGCTCTGCTTTGGCGGTGGCGGTCCACGCCTGCGCCGGGGTGATGCGGCCGGGCAGGCTCTGGTGGGGCCGCTGGGTGTTGTAGATGAGGTCGAAGGCGTCGACTTGGGTCTGGAGCTCGGCCAGGCTGCCGGCCAGGCGCTGTTTGCCCAGGAACCGGAACAGCGTCTGGTGGAGCCGTTCGTTCTTGCCCTGGGTGGTCGGCTTGTAGGGCTTGCCGGTGATCGGCTCAACACCGAGTGAGGTGACGTAGGTGACGAGCTGGCCGACCATCCCACGCCGGGACGGGTTCAACGCCAGGCCGTTGTCGGTGAGGAGCCGTTGAGGGACACCGTGGGCCCGGATGCCCTTCTTGACCACCGCGATCGCGGCGTCAACGGTCTCCCCGGGCGCCACGAGTGAAGCCAGGGCGTAGCGGGAGTGGTCGTCGATGAACTGGAAGATCACGCAGCTGCGGCCATGAGTCAGGACGTACTCGGTGGCGTCGAGTTGCCAGCACGCGTTCGGTGCCGGGTAGACGAAGCGGCGCCACGCCGCCCTCGGCTTCTTTCTCGGCTCGGCCCGGGCCACTCCTGTCTCGCGGAAGATCCTGGCCAACGACGCCACCGACGGTGCGTCCAGGCCCAGGGAAACCATCTTGTCGTGCACGCTGATCGGCCCGTGATCCAGACCCGAGGACTCCAACGCCGCCCGCACTCCCAACGCCTGCTCCTTGACCGTGGAGTCGATCCGGGTCGGACTGGTCTTGGGGCGGCGACTCCGTGGCTCCAACGCAGCGGCCTGTCCCTCATCGCGGGCGCGAGCCAAGATCACATAGAACGTCTTCCGCGAGATCTGGTGCTCGGCACAGAACGTGGTCACCGACCCACGAGGTGCGTCCGGAGGCCATCGCGCGATCGCCAGACGGATCCGGGCATCAACAGGCTCGTTCCTCGACATCGGCCAAGTCGACCCGCTCCGGCCGACTCACGCGGGGGAACTGTCACCACCACGCACCCCGGAACTGTCACCGATGTCCTGACACAGACTCGTCACCGATGTGTTGAGACATGACAAATGAAAAAGATCCCTGTGATGTCTCAGGACATCGGTGACAGTTCTGCCTCAGGACTCTGGTGACGGTTGATGTGTCGGGACATCGGTGACGATCGGGCCATGTCTCAAGACATCGGTGACGGTTGCGCTGTCTCTCAGGACATCGGTGACAGTTGGGGCCTCCCCGGGGACGTCGCGGGCGATGGGGTTGGGGCGAAGGTGTTCGGCGCGGACGTAGCTGGTGCCAGGGGCGGGCCAGTCGGCTTCGGCGATGTAGGTGCCGTGGTGGTCGAAGAACTCCAGGGTCGTGGCGTGGTACAGGACGTAGGCGGTCTGGCCGGCGTACTGACGGCCGATGAGGAACTCGGTTCTGCGGGCCCGGACCGTGCCGTTGCTGCGCACGGTCGTGGTGCGGAGTCCCTCGGCTACGGGCACCTGACGGTGGAGCTGGCGTCGGCCGGGCGATGCTGAGGATGGCGTCGCGGGTTTCAGTGTCGGCGGCTTCATCGGTCCGATGCTGCGCAGGGCACCTGGGGAGCTGATCGGTGGTTCGGCGACCGGGGTGGCGTCCCATGCCTCTTGCGGAGTGATCCGTCCGGGCAGGCCCTGGTGGGGGCGTTGGGTGTTGTAGATGTAGTCGAACTGGTCGACCTGCGCCTGCAGCTGGCCAAGCGAGCCGGCCAGCGGCTGCTTGTCGAGCCAGCGGAACAGGGTCTGGTGGAAGCGCTCGTTCTTGCCCTGGGTGGTGGGCTTGTAGGGCTTGCCGGTGATCGGATCGACACCCAAGGCCTTCAGGTGGGTCACCAGACGACCCAGGGCGCCGCGCCTTGAGGGGTTCAGGGCGTTCCCGTTGTCGGACAGGAGCCGTTGCGGGACGCCGTGGGCGGCGATGCCCTTGTTGACCACCGCGATGGCTGCTTCAGATGTCTCGCCGAAGGCGACGTGGGAGGCGACCGCGAGCCGGGAGTGGTCGTCGATGAGCTGGAAGATCACGCACTTGCGACCGCCGGCCAGGACGTACTCGGTGGCGTCGAGTTGCCAGCACGCGTTCGGAGCCGGGTAGACGAACCTGCGCCAGGCCGACCGGGGCTTCTTCTTCGGCTCCAGCCGGGCCACGCCCTTGTCCCGGAAGATCCGCGCCAACGTCGCCACCGACGGCACCGGCGTCATGCCCAGAGCGAGCATCTTGTCGTGGACGCTGATCGGGCCATAGTCCAGACCCGAGGACTCCAATGCGGTGCGCACCCCGAGCGCTTGCTGCTTGATCTCCTCGGTGATCCGGTTCGGGGAGGTCCGCGGCCGGCGTGAGCGAGGCTCCAACGCCGCGGCCTGACCCTCGGCCTTGGCGCGGGCCAAGATCGCATAGAACGTCTTGCGGGAGATCTGATGCTCGAGACAGAAGCTGGTCACCGCCCCACGCGGCGAATCGGCCGGCCACAGCGAGATAGCGAGACGGACACGGGCATCTACAGGCTCATTTTTCGACACCGGAGAAGTCGAGCCGCCGCCCCACCACCCCCCTGAGCCGGGCCGGTCCTGAAGTAAGTGTCACCACCAAGACCCCTGGTTGTGTCACCGATGTCCTGAGGCAGAACTGTCACCGAAGTCCCGAGAGATAACAAATGAAAAAGATCCCGGCCGACCCTTGCGCGGTGTCGAGATGTCGGGATGCAGCGAACCTTTCCAAACGGCGCCGATGTTCCTTTCAACACCGGACACCGGATCACTACACATTGAGCGCCGTGGATGACGCGCTTGGCTGCAGTACAACGGGATGACCGCGGCCGGGCGGGGCAGTTCGAATTTCGAGGACCGCAAGCCCGCTGGTGGCTACTCTCCACGGCGTGGGTAACGCGTCGGGGAAGCAGACAAGTCGCGAGGAAGAGATCGCGTTCCTAGCCATGGAGCAGGTGCTCAAGGTCGACATCGAACTCGCGGATGCGGGGGCCGGTGACAGGCAGCCCGACGGCGCCTGGGTCTATCCCGACAGTGGGCGACGCCATGCGGTCGTCGAGATCACCTCACCCCCAGCCACGAGCCTTTTGGCCAGTTGGGCGGCCGCGAAGAGGGAGGGTCGGGCACAGAGCGAGTCCGGATCGGTGGACCTGCGCTTGGGAGAGCTCGCGGAGGTGTGTACTGAGATCCTCGCGGAGGACTGGGCCAAGGCCAACCTGGACAAGCTGCTGGCCAAGTCGGCGGACGAGCGGCACCTGTTCCTGCTCGGACGCGGCCACGACGTGCAGCACTACTTCTACAGGCTCTCCGATTCGTACGACGACGGGACAGCTGAGCACGTAGATGAGCTCTCTCTGCCCGACGGCATCACGGATGTCTGGTTCCGTGGCAGAGCACGGCGAGACCCGGTCGAGCCGCTCGGCGCATGGGAACTCTGGTTGGCGAGGTTCCAGCGCGGAGTGGGGTGGCACCGCTACGTGGTGACGATCGAGGAACAGCAGCTGCCAGCACCCAACGCTGGCATCGCTGACGATCCGGCTCCCGAGGGCTGGCGCGAGCCGAAGAACCGAACCATCAATTCGATCAGCGACTAACGCGGTGCCGGCTCCCAGTTCCAGGCTGAGTGGATCGTGCAGGTACCGCTGGATCCCTCATACCGTCGCCTAGGCGGCCAGCGAGTCACAACATTGTGTGGCGCGGAGAGCCCGTCCACCGTAGTTCTTCGGGCAGGTGCGACATGTCGTTGAACACCACCACGGTCGGTGGCCGGTCCGTGTCGTACCTAATCACGGTCAAAGCGGCGTGGCCGTTGTCGATGCCCAGCCAACGCCACGCTGGAGCCGCGTACGCATGGCGTACCAGCCATCCGACGGTGAAGGCGTGAGTCACGACGAGATGGTGGGTGTCGTCTTCGCCTTGCTCCGGCCCAGCCAGCAGCCGGATGGCATCCGCCGCGAGCTCCGCTCCCTGTGCGGCGTCCTCCACCGAAACGTCGGCCAGGAACGCCATCACGCCGGCGCGATACTCCGGGTCGACCTCGTCCGGAGGCGGCCGATGCGGGACGTAGTCACCGGCAGCGTCGAGCTTGGTAGCCGGCACCTGGCTGCCGAGTTGCTTTGAGACGAGTTGTGCGGTCTCCGTCGCCCTCGGCAGCGGGCCATGATGAACCGATGCGAAGGGCACCTTCGACAGCCGCCGCCCCAGCAGAATGGCCTGCTGGACGCCCTGCTCGGTCAGCCTGCCGTCGTCGCCCGGTTCGGCGTGTCGAGCAAGGTAGAGGTGTCGCACTGACATGCCGTGCATTCCATCACGAACACTTGTGGCCGCTAGGCGGCATCACGCCGACCGCGGGCGTCGTCCGCCCGACATGCCAGCCAGCGCGACACCGTCCGGAACCCAACGAAGGTCCGCGGCCCCGGCGCGTGACCTGCGGACGTCGCAGGGCCTCGGGGAGGCGAGGCGCTCAGGATGCCTTGGTTATGCGGCTGCCGACCTCATGGGGCGACGGGACGTAGTCGTCGACGCCCACGTCCCACTCCGCACCGTCGCGAGCACGGTGCGGGCCGTCGTGATAGTCGCGCAAGCAGCAGTCCTTGACCGTCACCGCGCCGTCGATCCGCACCCGCAGGTAAGCCTCGCAGAAGTACGAGCGGTAGCCGTAGGGGTCCGGCGGCGTGCGGAAGCCCTTGCCCTCAGCGACCAATTGAGCGCACGTCAAGCACTGACCGTTCGTGACGGCCTCCGCCTCGGGCACGAACTCGTCGGCCAGCACGGCGCGGACCTTCCTGCCGCACGCGGCGGGCGGGCCGCTGCCGATGGGACCACCGTAGAAGTGGACCGCGCCGGGCACGACCACTCCGTGCCACGGGTCGCCGTCCTGCGTCCCCGCCGCGTCAATCGCGTGGACCAGCCCGGGATCGTCGAGCAGCGCCTTAACCGCGAAGCCGTTCTCGCGCTTGCCGGTGACCTTGGCGTGGGCGACCCGCATGACGTGGGGGGTCGGCTGCCGGGCGTGGCCCGTGGCGGGCTGGGCGTCAGTCTCGCCCGCGAACTGAGGCGCAGGAGTCGGTCGCGCAGCGCGGATCTTGTCGCCGTACGTTGACTCGAAGCGGGCAACCGTGGCTGCCGACAGTGGCTGGTCGGCCTCGGCCACCCGGTAGCCGATCTTCTCCAACGCCAGCGTTAGGAACTTCGTCGTGACGCCGTAGCGATCGGCGACTTCTCGGACGGTGTACACGGGCGGCTCCTCGAACGTGTGTTCACAGCCTATGCGAGCGGAACGACAGTTCGTCGGAGCCACTCACGTCGAGAAGTCTCCCCGGTGCAGAGCCCCCGAACGTGACGCTCAAGCTGCCGCAACACTGCCCGCACGTAGCCCCGATCGCGCGACACCACATTGACGGGCCTGGGCGAATCGTGGCCGCTTTACCAAGATCCCCGCGGGGAGCTCGGCAATCTGCATTTCATCTCAACACGAGATGCAGCCAACCTTGACCGTCGCGAACGTTGGCTAAGGAGCACCTAGCCCTCAAGGGCTCGGCGCTCATCTCAGTGGCGGGTGCCATGTGGCTCATTCGGTCACGCTCAACCGGACAGCACGTTCGTTCCGGGTTCCCTTGGGCGTGTGAGACGCACGCGCTTCGCGGTCACAGTCGGTGGGTGCTCGTAACGTACGTCTCATGCTCAGGGGTATCCGATGACCGATGCACTTGGCGGTTCCGACGGCATGCCGGAGCTCGAACTTCCTTTCCACATCGCCGACGCCACGTCGTGGCGGATGGTTGCGGAACTGGTCCGGAGACATCCCGACGAGTTGTGGGTACTCCGCACCTTTCCCTTCGAGGGTCACTACGACTGCCTGACGGTCGTGCGACGCTCGAGGCCGCTGGACTGGCCGGCGATCCGATTCAACCGCCATGGATGTCACGCAGACTTCGGCTGGTTCGGCCCGGGTGAGGCGCCGGCTGCCCCTACTCAGGGGTCGCTGATCAGGTGGACTGATTACCTATATGCGGAGGATCCCCGCGACTGGCTTGCCGAGCTCGAGGCGCGAGTCGGGCTGCCAAAGCCGCGTCGCCGGCAGTTGCCGCCATCGACGCCGGCGTCGCTGACCGTGCGGTGGATCGCCCAGTTCTTGTCGGCGCAGATCGGAGCCCGACCGAGGTGGACGGCCTGGACGGTCATCGACGCGGCGGCAAGCCGCTTCGGTTACAGCTTCGACGCCCTTCCTGGGCGCGCGCAGTGGGTAGAGGAGCAGGGCGATGACCTGGCTGCCGTTCACGGTGTCTGGTTCCTTGGAACCCATGACGGCGCCCCACACCTTGCGCTTTCATGGGCCGGCGACCTTTGGACGGCCAACGGAGCTCGCTGGCTGCTTCCCGCAGAGCGTAGGCCAGGCGAAAGCATCACGAGCCTGGTTGCACGTACCGCCGGTCCACATCTGCCGTAATCGAGGGAGTGTCCTATGCCGCCGTTTGGCCAGTTGCGCTACGACAGGTCCGTCAGCGAGGAGTTCCTCGGACACTTCCTCCCTGACGGGTTCGCGTCCTCGCTGCTGCAGTACGCGAGAGCCCGATATCCGATCGACTTCCAATTCCGGAAAGACCCCAAGACGGGCGCGCAGTGGGCGACCCTCTACCTCGGGATGACCGCGGTCCTGAACGTTGAAGACAAGCGGGACAAGGGTGTTCGACTGACGGCTCACCCAAAATACGCGAACTCGCTCTATCACTGGGCCGACGACTGGGCTCAGACAAACAGTCCCGAAACCTGGCGCAGCCGATGGCCGGCCGTCGAGAACTACCTCGAACGAATCATCCCGGCAGTCATGACCGACGGCCGGCTGACTGCGACCGAAGGCCTGGTCCAGGCCGCGGTCTCCGTGTACATCGGCGACTCGACCCGCGTGATGCTCGACCGAGAGGTCACTCCGTACTTCCTCGACACGGCCACGAAGAACGCGATCCTGACTAGCTACTCCAACCCGCTCGCCGAGGCGATCGAAGCGAGCAATCCTGTGCCAGGCAAACCCCGGACTCCGTTCGGTGCACGCTGCGACGTGCTCGCGCTGCGAAAGGACGGTTGCCTGGTCGCGATCGAGGTGAAGCCGGGAAGCGTCGCATCGCTCGCCTGGGTTCCGGCGCAGGCGACCATGTACGCCCGTGTGCTGCAGCACTGGGTCGACAACGACCCCGGCTGGGCCGAGATCATCACGGCCTCCTACGAGCAGCGGCATCGGCTCGGCCTGGTCCCCGAAGGTTTCAAGCTGCCGAAGCTTCAGCCGCGCGTGGTCCCAGCTGTGGCCTTCCAGCGGATCGCCTCTGCTGAGTACATCGACCGGATGTTCAAGGTGCACAAGGCACTCCAGACCTCAACAGCGGGCCATCCCGACATCCAGTTCTTTGAGGTGTCGCTTTCGGGGCGACTTGACGAGCGCCATCCCTGAGTAGTGTCGGTGGTCGTCTCTACCGTCATCCACAACATGACAGAGATCGAGTTCGCGGCGGAGCAGCAGGCTCTCGCCACCGCTTGGAAACAGCGAACCGCAGTCCTCCCCGACGCGGCCAAGGCGGCTGCGCCGTGGATCAACCACAAGGGCCAGCCGCGCGGTCGGTACGACTACTGCCTACCGACCGCCTTCGCCAACCACAACCTCCTGCCGAACGTGCGTCCCGGGGCGATCGCCCTCTTCGACGAGCTGAGGATTCCATGGCACTGCGGGGTCGACACTGGCCCTGGCAATCACCTGCTTTCCTCGCAGGTCCAATGCGTCAACGCTCTGTATCCGATGGTCACCGACCCCGGTCGGTTGTCGACGGTGTTCGGCCCGCTGCTCGACCTCGCCGAGGTGTTGCCGATCGAGCCGGACCGGTATCTGACGTTCGAGTACATCGGTCCAGCCGACTACTTCGGCGAAGGTAAGGGGCGACCACGAACCCGCGGCTCGATGTGCACGAGCGTTGACGCTGCCTTCCGCTACCGAACGACGTCCGGCGACATCGAACTTGCTCTGGTCGAATGGAAGTACACCGAGAGCTATCTGCGACCACGGCACCCCGACCCCACGAAGGACCAGGTGCGTGTCGGCCGCTACCTAGCCGACATCGAGGACACCCGGGGGCCGATCCGCTCGGACGTACTTCCCATCGATCTGCTCTTCGACGAGCCGCTATACCAACTAACCCGGCAACAGCTCCTGGCCCACCGCCTCGAAGTGGATCGCGCGGAGGGCGCGTCGGTTGTGCGAGTGCTTCACGTCCTCTCGCCAGACAACCACGCGTTCCAGCGATCTCTCGTCCGGGAAGAGACGAACGCCATAGGAGAATGTGTGGACGACGTGTGGGCCCAACTCCTGGCTCGGCGCGACCGATTCATGCACGTCAACCCGGACGTCTTTCTCAAATCGGCCGCGACGACGAGCGACGACTACGTCGACCGCTACGCCCCCGCAAGGACGACGGCCGAGTCGAGATCATGACCCCCACACTGTGGTGGCATGAGGCGTGGGTTGCCCGTGTGGGCAGCGCGCCGACCAGGCCAAGCAGCCGAGAAGAGTCGGTCCAGCAGGTACTGGCGCGGACCTTCCTAGGGCTCGAGCCTGCTGACTTCTTGAAGTACCCGCTCACCGACGACGGTGAGACGGTCGTCAAGGCGATCTGGAATGCGGCCTTTGGTGACGGCCCCAACCAGCTCGACTGGTTCGTCAGCGAATACGAACTCCCGGTGCCTGTGGAGTGGCGGGAGGAAATCGGGCTCACCTACCGCGCGCCGGACTTCGCATGCGGTACCGGGAACCGGATTCTGATCATCGAGTTGAAGACAGAGTGGGGCAGTTACACGAAGGCACAGATCACCGACTTCCTCCGGCTTGCCCGGCGGCTCCACCCTGACGCCGACATCGACTTGCTGCTTCTCGAGGAACGGCATCGCCGCGCGAACCGCAACCTCGACCGTCGGCAGCGCTATGCCGAAATGACCTGGACGCAGCTTGCAGCCATCCTCCGCGCAGAATTGCCTGACCACGACCTCGCGATCAAGTTGTGTGGCTTCCTTGAGGAAAATCTCGCTGGCGCCGCAGCAGCCACCAGTGCTTCCGCCGCTGCGGAACCATCCGCCGGAGAGCGGGCCCTGGCCGAGCGGGAGGCGCCGCTTGACGCCTTCGTGGCCACCGCAGTCGATCAGGCACTTCACATCGCTCCCGCCATCGAAGCCGCTCCGATGAACACGAAGGTAGCCCGCGGCATCGACGTCCCGTTCGCGTCAGTGGCTGACCTCCGCATCGCCGAGGTCGCGGTCCGCGATGCGCTCCTCAATGCCGGGCATCCCGGCGTCTCAACCTGGCTGTGGCGCAAGACGTCGGGCGGCACGCCCGCGACGCCAGCCGGTAGGGACACCGGCATGGAGTTGCGGATACAGCCCCGCCGCTGACGGTACGTTGCTCGCTGGCCCGATCGAAGGCGAGTCTGCGCAATGCTCACTGTGGACAGTCGCGCAGTCTTCGCTGTATCTCGACACTTCTTATGCGCGGTCGCGCGGCCCCGGACGGCAGTCGACCCGGCGCCGGTCCGGCGCCGGCGCAGTTCCTCCCCGGCCCCGGCCGCCGTGAGTTTCTGGTTCTCCTGCGCTGCTCGATCGGCCGTGCTCTACTAGGCGCCGAAGCCCCAGGTGACCCGAGACGCCTGGGGCTTTCCCCTTCGCAACAGGTGGCCCGCGCAGCCCGGATGCTCGCGCCGGCCGGGCTCGACCCGAGGCCGTTAGAACGAGACCAGGTCCCCGTCCTGCTCCGAGGACGGGGACCTGTCTCCTGTGGTCGCTGAGTGGCTACGGACCGATGCTTCTCACTGGGTCAGCACCTGGGCCTCACCGATTCGGATCGGCAGCGAGTCGGTGGTCAGGTCGAACTCGATGGTTCCGGACTGCCCGCCGCCGGTCCACTCGACCACCCAGTGGCTCGTGGCGGTGACCTGGTAGGCGCCGTCGGGCTGGTCCGTCGACATCTTCTCGTAGCGGTGCCCACACGTCGGCGAATCCTTCTTGCCGTAGTGATCGGCGTACGGGGTGCCCTTGCCTGTGCAGGTCACCGTGGTCCCGTCGCCCATGTCCCAGAGGATGCTGGAGACGCTGGCGGTGGCACTGACCGACACCGACCCCTCGCTGGCCGATGCAGTGATCGGGCCGAACGTGTCGTCCGTCGGGCTGTCGACCCACATCCACACCGGCAGCCCGACGAGTCCAACCCGGTTCGGACCGGATTCGGGGACGATGCCGATCTGGATGGGATCCAGGTCCATCGAGGCGATCGCGCGCTCCGCGAGGACCACAGGGTCGATCGTGACCGTGCCGTTCTGGATCCACATCGGCTCCCAGGACGAGCCAGGTGGCGGGAAGTAGCAGATGTGCCAGGCGCCATCCTCATTGGTCTGCCCGGGCGGCGGCTGAGCGCCTGCCCCGCCTGGATCCCAGACGTCGCCCACGTAGCATCCGTGCGCGCTGCTCCAGACCGATCCACCGGGTCCGGTGCACGGGATCTCGTTGCCACCGTAGGAGCACGTCGATGAGCCCCCGCCGTCGCCACCGCCGTCGCCACCGTTGTTGCCGCCGTCCTCGTCCTCGCAGTGGACTTCTCCCGTAATTGGGTCCGCCACGCAGTCGGCGCTCGCTGCTGAGGCGGTGACCATCACGATTACGAGCGACCCCGCCAAGGCCACGATGAAGGCCAATAGTCTCCTCAGCATGGCTCGTCCCACAGGAGGTCCGAGTCAGAGACCTTCCACGCACCCTTGTCCTTGACCAGGGTGTACTCGACCGGCGCAGGGTTCCGTAGCGGGTCGCCGTTGGGGTCGGTGAAATCTGGCTTACGGACAGCCCCGTCGTTCTTCCATGTCACGTTCGAGCGGTCCTCGCAATCGATGATCAGGATCGAGGCCCCACGGTTCCGTGGTTCCGCGAGTGTGTGCCCGTACTGACCGGTGACCGTGACGTTCTCGTTAGTCATGCTGGCGACGACGTGCTGCAGCTGCAGGAACTCGTCCCCCGTCGCGACGGGGTTGAGGGTCTTGAAGTTGATGTCGCGCTTTCGGTACGCCATGTCGCGCACGTCGAGGTACTTCGTCAGCTGGGCCGCCGCCTTCTCCTCCGGTGTCTTCGGAGTCGGCGTGCTGGTGGGTGTCGGCGAGGGTGACTGGCTCGGGGTCTCCTGGACGGTGGGCTCGGTGTCGCCGCCGCAGCCCGTCAGGGTCAGGGCGAGGGCGAGGGCCACTCCCCCGAGTGCGGAGTGGTGCTTCCTCATGGGGTGTCTCCTCCTGTGGTGGGCGACGCCATTACTGACCGCTGGCTGACGTCGTTGGCGATGTGCTCGAGGTGTTCTTCGGCTGCGTCGACGAGCTCGGCCAGCGAGCCGTTGTCGGCGGGTCGATCCCGAACTTCTTGTCGGCGTTGTAGAGCGTGCGGATGGTGTCGCGCACGAACACGGCCCGCGCGACGCGGCGGGCGTCGAGGTCGGGGCGGTCGCCGCCGGCCGCGACGTATCGGCCGGTGAGTTCCTGGTCGAACGTTGTCATGTGCTGGTGCTCCCTTCCCGAGTCAGCTCGCGAGCCAGCCGTGTGTACGGATGATGGTCTTCGTGCGCTCCGACAATTCCATGGGTGCGTCGCCGTCGTCGGACCGGTTGCAGATCTCTTCGCGCAGGATCCGGTCGGCCTCGAGCTGGTCGCCCTCGGCCTTCATGACGTGGGCAAGGCACAGTCGGGTGCTCTCGCCGTCGGGGTCTGCGCGGTTGGCGACGTAGGCGGCGGAGCGGGCCTTGATCAGGTCGCCGGCCGCGAGCGCCTCGGTGACGACGATGAGGGCGACGTCGGCGATCCACCCGCCCGCCATGAGGTCGACGCGGTCAGGCTCGTTCGCGAGCCATGCCCACCCTTCCTCGCGGAGCTGGCTGAACGGCTGGGCCTCGCCGACGAGCTCGAGCGCTGTGCAGAGGTCGGCGACACCCTCGGCGCCGCCTCGACTCTGCCCGCGCTTGCGGAGACGGATGAAGAGGTCCAGGTCGACGAGCAGGCCGTCGTCGACTTGGTAGACGTTGACCCCAGTGAGTTTGGCGGCCGGTGCCTTGTCCGCGTAGGGCAGGTGGTCCTCGCCGGTGCGGGAGTTAGGACCGAGCCAGTCGCGGACGATGTTGGTGTAGTCGCGCACCTTGCCGTCGGAGATGGAGAAGGCCTCGCGGATCTGCTCGCGGGTTGCGCCGTGCTTGCGGTGCAGGGCGAGGAACGCCAGGAGCTCGGTGAAGTAGGGCTTGCGCTTGGCGAGTGCCTTGCCGCGGGTGCGTGCGGTGACCGGGCCGAGCAGGGTGAGGCGCGGGCGGGCGCAGTTGGGCGAGAACCAGTCGGCGATGTCCTGGTCGAGGGTGGGGTCCTTCTCCTCGACCTCGGCGCGGACGTGGGCGGGCACCTTCGGCGCCAGGGCCTCGAGGTCCTCCTGCACGATCGCGCTCTCGCGGATGTACTCCTCGTCCTCGCCCTCGAGCAGGGAGGACAGGGGCTCGTCGACGGCTCCCTCGGGGGTGTTGCGGGGCAGGGTGTACTCGCGACGCAGAGCTCCGGAGGAGTCGGTGTAGGCCTCCCAGCCGTCGGTGGCGGTCTCGTCCACGGGCGTGTCGACGTACTCCGGGGTCTCGCTCTGGGCGTAGACCAGAGCGCAGCCGCGGGCCTCGTCGCTGGTGAGGCCGACGGCGATGAGGTTGAGGCCGACGTGCTGGAGGACGACGCGACCGGTGTTGGTCATGTGCAGCACCGCACCGGGGGTGTTCGGGCGTTCGCCGGCAACGACGATGGAGGTCGCAGACTGTCCGACGTGATCGTTGACCAGCTGCAGCAGCTGCTCGAGGTCGTCGGGGTCTCCGGCTGCGGCATCGAGGAGCAGCATCCTGGCGGGCCAGGTGTCGTCGTCGACGCTGCCAGTGCGGGCCGTGGACACATCGGTGTCGTGTCGCTTCGCCCGGTCGACCGTGGTCACCGCGGCGGCGAGGATCTCCGCGGTCGCGGGCGTCCCGGCCGCACCGGTCGGGTAGTAGGTGATCCGCTCGTCCATGGCGACGGTCTCCTCGGCCACGCCGATGCAGTCGACCTGGACGCGGCGCGACCACGGGTTCACGGCCAGCTGAGCAGCGAGGTGGCGGGCGAAGTCGCGGCCGTAGGTGGGGTCGCCACTGATGGTCAGCGTGGAGAGCTCCTCGCAGTTCAGCAGCCAGGTCTCGCCGGTGTCGCTCATGCCGATGGTGGCCAGCAGCGGGTAGGGCGGCTCGACTTTGCCGGTGTCGGGGCCGAGGTCCTCCACCGCGGTGTCCGTGCTGACGTGCCAGTGGGTCTGGTCGGGGCTGCCCGCCCAGGGAGCCGGCACGGCGGCCGGGGCGCTCAGGTGCAGCGTCAGTTTGCCCTTCGCGAGCTCGACGGCCGCCAGCGGCGGCATCGTGGTGCCCTGGGCTCCGACCGCGGCCGCGAGGCGGCGCAGGGCCTCGTCGGCGAACTCCACGGTGGCGGCCGCGGCGGCACCGGTCGCGTTCAGCGTCATCTCCACCGGCGCCAGCTCGGGCGGCGGGGCGGCGATCGCTCGACCGGGCGGCCGGTTCCGGTAGGCGGAGCGCCGACGGGACCGCAGGGCCATCAGCAGTGCCCCGGACAGCAGCACGCCCCCGCCGGTGAGACCGGCGAGGACCCAGGGCGCTTCGAGGATCGAGTCGTCGGTGTCGTCGACCTGGTCGACGTCGGCGGCCGGCGCCGTCGGCTCCTCGGCCTGCGGGACTTCNCGTCGGCGGCCGGCGCCGTCGGCTCCTCGGCCTGCGGGACTTCAGGCGCGTCAGTCTCCGGCGCCTCGGTCTCGGGGACCGGCGGCGTCTCCTCGGTCGGCGAGTCGATCGGCTGCTGCTCGGTCTTGGGCTCGGCGGGGATCTCGGGCTTGTCCTCGCGAGGCTGCGGCTGGTGCTGCCGGTCGTCGTGACCGGCAGGTGTCTGGGCGCCGGGGATGTTGAGCTTCCAGCCGACGTCGATCACGTCGGGGTCAGCGAGGTGGGCGCCGCCGGGCTGGGTGATCCCGGTGGAGGCCTTGTAGATCTCCGGCCACCGGTCGGAATCACCGAGCTCGTCGTGGGCGATGTCGCTGAGTGTGTCGTCGGGTTGCACGGTGTAGGCGTGCGCCGGCGTTCCGCTGTCCGGGGCTGGCAGCTTGAGCACCCAGCCGGGCTCGAGGAAGCTGGGTCGGGAGCCGAGGAGGTCGCGGTTGAGCTCGGCGATCTCCTTGTAGCGCGCGCCGTCACCGAAGTGGTCCTCAGCGATCGACCACAGGCTCTCCCCCGGCTTGACCGAGTGATCGACCGTCGCGCGCTCCTGCTTCGCCTCGACCTTCACGCCGGGCTGGGCGGGCGTCTGGTCGACGGTCCCGGCCTGGACATGGCCCACCGCCGCCGGCGCGGACGCGGCGGCCGGGCCGACGTTGGCGGCCTGTGCGGCGATCGGCGCTGCGATGAACAGCAGTGCAGCGAGTCCGATCAGTCCGTGGGCCGCGGACTGCGGGCGGCCAAGACCCGGCAACTTGGGCGCCTCGACCCTGCGGAGCCGGGCGATGGTCTCCACCACCAGGCTGAGGGTCATGAAGGCCCACGCGGCCCAGCCGATCACCTTGAACAGGCCCAGGATCAGGGTGCCGTCGTCGGGTGCGAGGAGTGCGTCCTTGACGCTCTCCCAGCTCGGCGCCTGGTCGGGGATCGGGTTGGCTCCGATCGCGAGGAAGAGGGCCGGCAGGCCGATGATGATGCCGAGGACGGCGACCGTGGCGAGAAGCCCGGTCAGCCGCTGGCGCAGGGTGGGCGTAGTCATCGTTCGATGCCTCCTTGGGCGCGGATGAGCCGTGCAGACGCCTCCCCGGTGATCCTCATCGAGTCCAGCCCGATGATCCCGAGGAACTTGCTGTCGTAGGTGTCGGTGGTGCGCACGATCAGGGTGTCGCCGTTGACGACGGTGACGCTGCCCTCCACGCCGGCGGCGTTGAGGTAGCCCTGCGCGGCGGACTTGGCGGCGTTGATGTCGACGCGGAGCTCCTCGCCCCGGATGGCGGTCGAGCCCTGGACCTCCTGGGCGCCGGTGCGGGCTGCCTGGGCCGCGGCACTGCGGGCCTGCTGCTGGGCGTGCACCTTGCCGCCGAGGTCGACGGTCATCCCGACCAGGATGATCATCACCAGTGACGCGGTGGCGAACCAGACGCTGATGGCGCCGCGCTCGTCGCGCTGTAGTCGGACCGGGTGCCTCTTCATCGGCGCTCCCGGTAGGCGTCGACGGGGCTGCTCGCGGTTGCGGTGATCGTGCGGGTGCCGGGTACGCCGGGGATGCTCAGGTCCGACAGGTTGACCGTGCAGGTCACGGTGACGTTCACCTGGGCGGTGTTCCCGATCGGTGCGTTGAACGCCGCAGCGTTGACCGTGATGTTCGTGCTGGTGCAGTGCACGTCCTGGTCGTGCAGGCTGCTTGCGGCCGAGGACCTGCCTGCGACGATTGCCTCGCTCTGGGTTCGCTCGATCGAGGCTGCCCGTGCTGCCTCGTAGGCGGCTGCTTCCACGGACTGCTTGGCGATCTCGACGCGGCCGCCGAGGATGATCATCGCCACGAACAGCCCGAAGGCCGGGACGCCGATCGCGGCCTCGATGGCCACCGATCCGCGCTCGTCCCGGCTGCGGTTGAAGGCGCGTGCCCAGATGCTCTGCCCCATCATTCGGTGAGCCTCTCGACCGGGACGCTGGCGCTCTGGCGGACGGTCACGTGCCAGCCGGGGATCACGCTCATGGACTTGCCGGTGACGGTGATCGTGGCCGTTGTCGTGGTCCGTGACCCGGAGACGCTCGTCGACGTCATCACGTCGGATCCGCCGGCGTCCTGAAGGAAGCCGTTCGCGGTCGCCACTCCGGACTCACGGGTGCCGTTCTCGCTGCCCGCCTCGCGTGCGCCCTCCTGCGCGGCCGCGAGCGCTACTTCGCGGGCGTGGTAGTACAGCGCGCCCTGGACACCGAGGAACATCACAAGGAAGAGCGCCGGCATCAGGAAGACCATCTGGATGGCCACTGAGCCGCGCTCGTCCCGGCGTCGGCGGCGAGAGCTGGAGAACATGGACGGACCTACTTGATCTTTCCGGCCTCGCTGGTCACGAACGCCCTGATCGCGGCGACGACGATGCCGACGATGAGGATGACCGCGCCGGCCCAGATGACCTGCTCGATCGTGACCGAGCCGCGCTCGTCGCGTCGGTGCTTGACGATGCGGTCCTCCATGCTGGCGATCACGGCGAGGGCCGTCACCTGGAGGGTTATGAAGAGCTTCAACATCGGGTTGTTCCTTTCTGGGTGTGGAGTTCGGGGTGTCCCGGGATTGACGTCGGTGTCAGGTCGCGAATCGGAGCATCGACGGGGTGACGAGGATCGCCATGAAGACGATGCCGAGCAGACTGGCGGGGATGTACATGCGCTCGGAGACGGCGTTGGCCTTCCCGAGTTCGGCGCTGAGCATCGCCGAGCGAAGGGCGGCGGCGCGGGCGCGGAGGTTGTTGTAGATCTGGGCGCCGTCCTGGCCGGACTGCTGCATGATGTCGGCGAGGTCGTCGAGCTCGGGGACGCCGAGGTCATCGGCAAGCCCGTGCAGGGAGTCCCAGGGGGCGCGGGTCATGTAGCGGGCGCGGCGCAGCTCGCTCTCGATTCGCTTGAACACCCAGGTGTCGCCGACCTCGGCCGCGGAGCGCAGCGCCTGCTGGCCGCTGGAGCCGTCGCGGACTCCGGTGGCGACCATGTCGATGTAGGCGCCCAGGGCCCGGCTGAACTCGATGCGGGCCTTCTTGGCGTCGTCAGTGGCGTTGTAGTTGGGCATGAACCAGAACAGTGCGGCGAGCCCGAGCGACCCGAAGGTGGGGATCACGAACGGGAGCGGGAGCCCGATCAGCGCGAAGAACGCCGCGAACAGCGGCGGCATGGCCAGGCCGAGCAGCGCCCAAACGACCTTGTCGCCGTAGAACCTGGTCTCGCTGATCTGGAGGATGGCCAGGTCCTTGCGGGGCGTGTGTGCCCACGCTCCCCCGGGCAGGTTCTTGATCGCCCACACGCCGATCCGGTCGACGAGCGATCGGGATTCGGTGCTCTCCTCGACGTCGAGCGGGCCGGCGCTGCGGCGGGGCACGACGTGGCCGGGCGAGAGCCGGTCCAGGGCGTCGGCGAGGTCGGGGTCGGACGGGGCCAGGCGCCACACGAGCAGGGCAACGGCGAGCCCGAGGAGGGTGCCGCTGGCGAGCGCGAGCTGGAGGCCGGTCATGGGAGTGCTCCTTCCTTCTCCCCGTGCGCCGCTCGGTGCGCGTTGCGGGCCTGGAGGTCGAGGAAGCGCGGGAGCGGCTTGGCGACCGCCATCCGGCGCATCCACAGCAGCGTTGCCACGTAGGCAGTCAGCAAGACGGCGAGGATGACCTGGCCGAGCGGGCTGCCGTACGGCTCGATGTAGTCGCCGGTGAGGGCGAGCATGCCCAGGACGCCGAGGGTGATCACGGTGACCGTGCGGGCGGTGGTGCGCGGCTTGGCCTGGTCCGCGGCGATCTGGCGGCGGGCGCGCACGTCGGCGGCGACGGTCTCGGCGAGGGCGTCCAGCGCCTTGGCCAGGCCGGCCTGCCCGCGCCCGCTGGCGGCGAGGATCAGCTGGCTGGCCACCACGTCGCCGGTGGAGTCGTTGAGGTCCTCGGCGAAGGCGCGCAGCACGTCCTCGGTGGTGGCGGTGTTGTTCCAGAGCCGGGAGACCATCAGGCCGACCTCGCGCTCGATGGGCGCCGGCACCGACTGCAGCGACTTGATGAGAGCCGAGCGCAGCGACTGGCCGGCCGTCAGCTTGCCGGACAGTGACCGGGTCCACTCCTCGAGCGCCTCGAGCTTCTCAATGCTGGCGGGCGCCCGCGGGGGGGGGGGCAGCAGCGGGATGCCGACGATCGCGGCCGGGACGAGCACGATCGCGATCACCCAGCCGGTCAGCAGCGCGACCAGGAGGCCGGCGACAGCGCCGCCGATGACCAGCATCCGGGTGCGCGGGTTGAGCCGGGTGAACCAGCCGCCCGCCCGGCCGAGCGGGGTGAGGGTCCGGGCGGGCCGCGGCGGCTTCGGAGGTGCGGGGATCAGCGCGTAGACCATGCCGATCAGGCCGATGACGATGAGCGCGCCGAAGACGGCGGGCAGGAAGGCGGTCATGAGATCGCCACCCCCGGGTTTGCCTGGGACTCGGCCTTGTACGCCTCGAGGTCGAACCCGTGGCGGGCGAGCTCCTGGGCGAGGAAGTTGTCGAGCTTCCCGGTGGCGACGGCCTGGCCGAGCTGGTTCGGAGCGAAGATCGGGGTGGTCGCATACCCGCGGGCTGCGTCGATGCTGGGCTGGACGACCAGGACCTCCTCGACCCAGCGCTGCTTGCGGAAGGTGCCGTCGCCGTTGGGGACGACCTCGGAGCGCAGGTACATCACGATGTCGATGGCGGCGGCGAGCTTGCTGATCGCGAGTTCGCGGGTGACCTGCGGGCCCTTCTCCATGGCGCAGGAGACGAGCTTCTCGATGGTGTGCTCGGCGCTGCGGGCGTGGGTGGTGCTGATCGAGCCCGGGCCGGACTCCATGGCCTTGAGCATGTTCCAGACCTCCGGGCCGCGGACCTCGCCGACGATCTGGCGGGCGAGGTTGAACCGGAAGGAGTGGTGGATGGCCTCCTCGAGGCTGAACTCACCGGCCTGGCGGCCGTCGATGCCGACCTCGCCGGATCCGGGCCGGTGCTCCCAGGCGTGGACGATCTTGTGCCGGTCGACCAGCTCGTGCAGGTGCAGCTCGAACTCGGTCTCGAAGGTGCCGATCATCTCCCAGGGCGGGATGCACGAGCACAGGGCGCGGACCCAGGTGGTCTTGCCCGAGCCCTGGACGCCGGAGACGACGATGCTCTTGCCGGCGCGGACGCAGGCGGCGAGGAAGTCGGCCAGGACCGCGCCGCACGCCTTGCGGTCGTAGACCATTTCGTCCATCGACACCTCGCGCATCCCGTGCCGGCGGATTACCACCGAGGTGTGGGCCATCACCCAGGAGCCGGCCGCGAGTCGGGCGCCGCCGGGCAGGCGCAGGTCCAGGTGCGGACGCGCTTCGGTGAAGGGCCGGTTCTGCCGGGAGCCGAGGTCGGCGAGGAACTCGCGCAGTTCGTCCTCGGAGTCGGCGATCGGGGCGGCCTCGACCAGGGTGCCGTCGATGAGCTCCAGCCACGCGGCGCATTCGGGGCCGCGGGCGATGACGATGATGTTCTCCACGTCCTCGCGCTCGACCAGCGGCTGCAGCCGGCCGAGACCGAACAGTGCGGCCTTGAGCGCGGCCTTGAGGGCGTTCTCCTGCTGGCGGCTCCACGGCGGACGGCCGGTCGAGACGAGGGTCTCGGCTTCGGACTTGATGAACTCCTCGATGACGTCGAGGCCCATCTGTTCGCGGTCCTCGTCGGTGACACGGCCGCCTTCCTTGTCCAGCCGGGCGGTCAGCCGGGAGGAGATTTCGGCCCGGTACTGGGCGATGAGCTCCCAGTCCAGCTCGACCTCCCCCATGTCGGCGGCGTAGTAGTCGGTGGCGGCGATCGCGTATGGCTGGTCGTCGGGGTTGGCGACCAGCGGGCGGAGCGTGAAGTCCGAGCGGTTGCGGCCCGGCAGCTGTTCCTCGCTGGTCCAGGCGCCGGCGAAGATCGGCAGCGACGTCGGGTCGTGGTCCTCGCTGGTCGGCGCCGGCGGGGGTGGCTGCGTGGCCGGGGGGTTGCCGTTGGTGCCGCGGCCGCGGGCGAACGGGGAGCGCGGGCTGCGGTCTGCGTGCCGCGCCGCGAGCCATTCGTCGGCGCGGAGCGGCTCGCGGTCCTGGGCTCCGGGCTGGTGTCCGTTGGTGGTCATGCGCGGCCTCCGATCGGGTGGGCGAGGGCGGCCTGGTTGGAGGTGAGGACGGAGTGGATCAAGGAGGCTCCGGTGCGGTAGCTGCGCACCAGGGTGGAGGACTCGAACTTGCGCGGCTTGCGGGCGCCGTGGGAGTAGACCTCGGCGGCCTCGGGATCCCAGCCCACCGATGCTGCGACGGAGATCTGGAGCGCCTTGGCGATGTGTCGCGGCGTGTAGGGACGCACCCGCGGGACGCCCGTCGGCATCGCCGGCCAGCGGCGGTCCTCGTCGACGAGGAGAAGGCCGAGTCGCGAGAGGCCGCCGACGGCGGCGAACTGGTCGCGCAGCATCTTGGCCCACGAGCGTGCACCGGCCAGCGCGGGCAGTGAGCTGCGGGTGATCAACAGGGTCAGGTCGGAGGCAGCGATGAGCGGCTGCGGCCAGCCCGCGAGACCGAGCCGGCCGGCGTCGACGATGACGTCCTGCCCGTTGCGGTCCAGCGCGCGCAGCTGCTCGGCGAGCGGCTCCCACAGCGGCAGCAGGCTCGGGGCCTGCTCGTGTGCCCGGATGCCAGGCAAGAACCAGGGCGCCCGCTCGGCCGGGTGCTCGGGGTCCAGCAACAGCGTCTCGCGAGGAAGGGCGGCGGCCAGTGTCCCCTCGCGCAGCGCGAGGGCGAGGTTGATCAGCCCGCCGGTGGGTTCCTGGGTTCCGTGGAAGTAGCCGGCGAAGACCGCGGAGGAACCGGTCGGGTCGGCGTCGACCAGGAGCACGGGACGGTGCCAGTTGAGGGTGAGTCCCAGCGCCGTGGTGGAGACGCCGGGCGAACCGCTGGCGGACGCGAGGACGATCAGCGCCATCGCTCAGCGCTCCCGCGTGTCCAGGACCAGTGCGACCCGCCCGGTCGCGGCGCGGGCTGCCAGGTCAGCGGCGTCGCCCTCGGGGACAGAGACGTCGACAACGGTCTCGCCGGTCTCCTGCACGCGGCTAACACCAACGACGACTGCCTCGACCGTGACCGGGTCCTCGCTGGTGACCTCGCCCTGGTCGCCGGGCGTGGTGACGATCCGGACGGAGTCACCGGAGTAGAGCGGCTCGGACGGCATCTGCGCGGGAGTGAGGCTGATGCCCACCAGGGACTCCCCCTCCCCCGGCACCAGGCTGTCGGTGACGGCCTCCTCGGTGAGCAGGGTGCCGGCCCACAGGTCGACGGCGGCGCGGCTGCCCTCGAGGTCGGCCTTCTGGCTACCGGCGACCGGGGTCAGCGCCGGGTCGACGCTCACCCGCACAACCGAGAGGTCACCGGCCTCGATGGTCTCGCCGCGCTTGATGTCCTGGCTGACGACGAGGACCTCTTGGGTGTCGTTGACCGATGTGAACGCGAAGGCGGTACCCAGCGCTCCTGCGGCGACGAGGGCCGCACAGAGTGCGAACACCCATGGGCTGCGGCGCCGCTTGGGTCGTGTTCGCGGACTGTTGTTGAGATCGGGCATGGTTCGGCTGGTGGGGGGCGCCTCGCCTGACAGGCCGTGAGCGGTGTTCTGCGACATGGATCCCGAGTCCTCTCGTGTCTCGATCACCTACGTGTCAAGACGGGCCCGGAGCGATCAGCGCGAGCCCAACTCGATAGTCCCACACTAGTGCATTTCTATCGATCGTCTCGTTGTCCACAGGTGACCGCTTCCGAGATGCCATCGCCCAGTCCTGACCGGAGGGTCGCGCGCTCAATCCCCCCGTGGGACCGAGCATCAACGCCTCCGAACGATCCGGAGTCCATGGGACCACAAATTCGTCCGGAGCTCCCGGAACGAATTTCTCACCTGTGGATAACGGTCAAACCCGCCTGCACCTACGAACTCGTTCAGGCCGAGGCAGTCCCGCTGCGCCGGCGTTGCCGTTGCGCCTCATGGAATGCTGCGACAACCACTTCGACGGACTCCCCGAGTGCGCAGGCGAGCGCTTCGAGCGACTGTGGTGCAGGGAGTCGGGTCCAGCGCCCTTGCTCCCAGGCGTAATAGGTCGGCACAGCCACGTTCACCGACGTGGCGAGTTCGGGAGCGGTGAGCCCTGCCTGCAGGCGGAGCGCTCGAAGATCGGGAACATCACCGTCGAGGTGAATCAGCCGCAGCGTCGGGATGTCGAGGGCTTTGGCGAGTCTGACCAGGAAGTCGGGGCGCGGAGTTGACGTGCCCAACTCCCAGCGAGAGATGCGCTCACCCCCAGCCGCCCCCACCAGGCGCGCCAACTCATGCTGAGTCAACCCCGCTTCTTCGCGAGCAGCCCTCAACGCGTTGGGGTCGATTCCGGAGGCCATCGCCGTCGAACACTAGCGGTATCGATCGTCTGCGGGATCGGTCAGTCTGGGCCGCCCCGGACCGACGACCTGGGACCGCGGAGCCCGTCCGCCTCTCCCAGTGAGGACACACCTAGCGCCGCGGACACTCATCGCCGCACGGCGAATGACCCAGGGCGCGAGATCGCGCCCAGCCTCGGTATCACCTCCGGCGGCCTACCCCGCTGGCCACCCGCTGCGAGTCCCACCCCGGCAGTAAGTTTCCCCCACTGATAGCCGCCGGATTCCCCCCGTAGCGCGTATCGGGCTGATCGCTTACCAACCTCCTTCGCACCTAGGTGACCAGAAAGCGAGGTGGACCCATGAGCAATTCCCCAGCGGAGAACCCGGTCCCCGGAGTCGTCACCTTCACCGCCCGCGGCAACGCGGCCCTCGATCAGCTGGCCGACGCACTGGTGGCCGAGTGCGACGGCTCCCCCACGAGCATCGCCGACCTCCTCGAACAAGTCCTGGAAGCCGACATCGAGGACCTGGCCGAATCCCTCAGCCAGACCGCCCAGCCGACGCCGCCCGCGAGCCTCGACGTCGATGAACTCGGGCCGCCGGCCGAGAGTCCCGACGACGCTGCGCGTCGCCGGCTCTCGACCAGGTCGCCGTTCGCCGGCGGAAATTCTGGTGCACCCGGCACGGGCATCCCGCTCTGACACCGAGATTTAAAGGATTTAAAGACCGCTAAAGCTCGCGGCGATATTTAAAGGATTTAAAGAGGTTGATAGGTGTCTGACGTGAATCCCTTCACCCCCACCTTCGGGACCAGTCCCCCGCTGCTGGTCGGCCGCGATACCGACCTGGACGACTTCCGCGAGGGGCTTCGAGGAGGCCCCGGATCGCCTGAGCGCGCCACGTTGGTCACCGGGCTGCGCGGTACAGGCAAGACGGTCATGCTTAATGCCTACGAGGACGTCGCCGGCGCGGAAGGCTGGCTGGTGATCTCCGAGACCGCGACGCCCAACCTCATCGACCGGATCACCCATGAGCACCTGCCGCGCCTGCTGAGTGAAGTCGATCCCCGCCAGACCGAGTCGCGCCTGACCGGCGTCTCGCTCCCGGGCGGATTCGGCGCCGACCGCGAGGTCTCCGAGCGCCACACTCCCCGCCCAGGCCTGCGGTCCCAGCTGAACTTGCTGACCGACCTCCTGGCCGAGCGAGGCGGCGGCGGTGTCCTCATCACCGTCGACGAGGTCCACCGCAAGGGCCTGAAGGATCTCCGCGAGCTCGGAACCACGATCCAGCATGCCTTCCGCGAGCGCCGCAACGTCGCCTTCGTCGGCGCCGGCCTGCCCTCCGCTGTCGACGGCCTGCTCTCCGATGAGGTTTCGACGTTCCTGCGCCGCGCCGACCGGCGCCATCTCCGCACGGTCCGGCCCGAGGAGGTCGCCGCGGCGATTGCCGTGCCCGTCCGTGAGGCCGGCCGAGACATCACTCCTGACGCCCTGCAGGTCGCCGTGGCCGGCACCGGCGGATACCCGTTCATGATCCAGCTCGTCGGACTGCACGCCTGGCGGGCCGACAGCACCGCCGCGACCATCGACGTCGACCAAGCTCGTCGCGGCGTCGACCAGGCGCGCCGCAAGGTCGGGCAGCTCGTCCACGCCAGCGCTCTGGCCGACCTCTCCGACGTGGACCGCTCCTTCCTGGCCGCCATGGCCCACGACGACGGCCCGAGCCGCATGGCCGACATCGCCGACCGCCTCGGCGTCGACGCCACCTACGCCGGCCAGTACCGGCTGCGACTGATCGCCGCGGAGGTGATCGAGCCCCGGGGCCACGGGCTGGTCGACTTCACCCTCCCGGGCCTGCGGGACTATCTGCGAGAGCACGCCGCAAGCAGCCACTGGGGTCCTGAAATCGCGCTCCCGCCGGCGGATCGGTCGACACTCCCCGGCACCGACCAGGAGAGGAGGCAACTCCCAGGGCCGCCCGACAACACCGGCGGCCGCGGCTTGCCCCGGTAGTCACTGAACGCCCTTACCAGCCAGGCCTACGGTCCCAGCTGGCGACGAGCCTGACGACGCAGGACCGCCTCGAGCTCGGCCACACCCACGCCGAGCGGGGTCGGAGGCGCGACGTCGGCAAGGTCATCGAGAAGCTCGTCGACGTCGGCGGCCTCCAGCTGCGGGGCGCTGTAGGCATTCCACTCGCCCACCGCCGCGGCGAGCCGGCGGTAGGCCTCGACATCGGCCGCAGCGTTGAAC
>NZ_JACEHF010000010.1 GCF_014180685.1 Nocardioides pelophilus
GCTGCTCGCTCCCTGGTGGCTGCCCGCCGTGACCGAGGGCGCCGGCGGCGCCCTGTTCCTCGACGTCGGCCGCTGGCCGACCCCGGCCACCGACGGCCTCGACGTCCTGGTCGGCCGGTTCGGGGACCTCGGCGCGCCTTGGTGGCTCGGCCTCGCGCTGCCCGTGCTCGCCGTGGCCGCGCTCATCCCGCGGTCCACCCGGATCGGCGTGGTGCTGTGCTGGATCGTGGCCGCGGTGGCCGCCGTCGTCGCGGTGCCGCTCGGCCTGACCACGATCGACCTCGCGGGCGCCGCGACCCAGCAGGCCGGTCTCGGCCCGGTCCTGCTCGTCCTCCACGGCGCCTGGGTGACCGCTGCCGTGCTCGGCGGCCTGGCGATCATGGAGCGCTCGGGCTCCCCGCGCAGGCTCCAGCGGGTCGCCCAAGGGGGCGCCGCCGGACTCGCGCTGGCGGCGGCTGTGGTGCCGGTCGCCGGGCTGGTGTGGTTCGCGGTGTGGGGTGGCGACGAGCTCCGGTCCGAGCCGGCCAGCGGGATTCCGGTCTACATGTCGCAGGAGGCGCAGCAGGCGCCGGAGCACGGCATTCTCGTCATCCGCGGCACCGTCGCGCGCGGCCTGACCTACGAGGTGGAGCGGGGCGAGGGACTGACCCTCGGCGAGGACGAGATCGCGGCCCTCACCGCCGAGGACCCCGCCGCGACCGCGCTGGTCGAGGACCTGACCACGGCGCCGTCGCCGGAGGCCGTCGACGCCCTCACCGAGCGGGGGATCCGTTACGTCGTGCAGCCCGCGCCGTCCGACGGTGCGGTCGCGACCCGCCTCGACGCGACCGCCGGCCTGGTGCGCGCGAGTGCCGAGGACCGCGCGACCCGCGCCTGGCTGGTGATCCGCGAGCCGGGAGCCGACGCGGTCGAGGGACCGCGGTCGTGGCTGCGGGTCGTGCTCCTGGCGGTCCAGGCGATCGCGATCCCCGTGGTGGCCGTGCTCGCACTCCCGACGTTGCGCAGGGCGAGGAGCGAGGAATGAGCGACCAGCAAGCCACCGGCCGACGGGCCGACCGGGCCGGGGCGACCGCGCCCGGCCGGCGCGGGATCGTGCGGCGCCGCAAGGTCGACGTCCTCGTCGTGCTCGGGATGGTGCTGCCGACCGTGGTCGTCACCGCGCTCGCGTTGACCGACGGCGACGACGCGCAGCCCTGGGCCGACGCGCCGCCGTCGGCCGCACGGCTCACCGACGCCTCCGTGGCGTGCGCCGCGGCGGCCAGCAGTACGGCGGGCGACGTGGTGGTCTCGCGGGTCCCGGGCATGAAGGGCGGGCCGGTCGACGTACGGATCGCCGACGGCAGCGCCGTGCGGCTCGGCGACCCGGACCAGGTCGACGTCCGGTCGGGTGAGCTCGCGTCGGTCCGCACCGAGGGCGACGTCGTCGTCACCGGCGAGGACACCGCCGCGCCCGGCCTGGTGGCCGGTCGGACGGGTGAGGCGCGCGCGGCGGCCGAGTGTCGTTCGCCGGCCTTCGACGAGTGGTACGTCGGGATCGGCGCGGCGGCGAGGCAGTCGTCGACGATCGAGCTGGTCAACCCCGACGCGGGCCCGGCGATCGTCGAGATCGCCCTCTACGGCCACCCCGGCCTGATCGAGGAGAAGGAGCTGCACGGCATCCGGGTCCCCGGTCGCCAGGTGATGCGGCTCGACCTGTCGCAGGTCACCCCGCGGCGGGGCACCCTCGCCGCCCACGTGAGCGTGGTGCGCGGTCGCGTGATCACGACCGTGCGGCACACCTACGACCCGCTCGGCCGGGGCACCCCGCGGATCGACTTCCTGCCGGCCCAGGCCGAGCCGGCCGCCGAGAACCTCCTGCTCGGGGTGCCCGAGGACGGCGACGGGACGGTGCACCTGTTCAACCCGGGTGAGGACGAGGTCCGGGCGACCGTGCGGGTGGTCTCCGACAAGGCGACCTTCACCCCCGCCGGCCTCGACGACGTGGTGGTCCCCGGCGGCACCGTGCGCCAGGTGCCGCTGAGCGACGTGCTGACCAGGGCGGCCGGCGACGGCGCCCTCGGGCTCCAGGTGGTGTCGGCCGAGCCGCTGGTCGCCTCGGTGCGCCTGCTCGGCGACGACCTCGGCCTGGTCGCCCCCGCGACGGCGATCGACCAGGACCGTCCGACCACCTCGGTCGTGCCGGCGGGTCCGAAGGCGCTGGTGCTGGCCGGTGCGGACGGCGCGGGCGTGGTGCGGGTGACCGCGATCGACGCCCGCGGCCGGGTGCTGCTCGACGAGAAGCGGGTCGAGGTCGGGGCCGATCGCGGCCACCGCGTCCCGCTGCCCGACGCGGCGGTGCTGGTGACGGTCGAGGCGACCAACACGCCGATCGCCGGCACGGTGATGCTCACCGGCGACCGGATCGGCGTGCTGCGGCTGCGCGCCGCCGAGGTCGACGCCGAGGTCCCCGTCGTCCGGCCCTACTAGCCGACCCGGCTCGAACTCCGCCCGCAATCGTGCCGACCCGGCTCCAAGTTCGCGACGGCTCGGCGGGTTGGGGGACTGAGTTCGCGGACGGCTCGACGGGTTGGTCAGTCCTCCGGGTAGCGGGGGTCGACCTCGGAGGGGGAGAGGCCCAGCAGCTCGGCGACCTGCTCGACGACGACGGTGAGGACGATCGCCTCGAGGTCGGCGCGATCCGTGGCCCGGTGCTCGAGGGGTCGGCGGAAGAGGACCAGCCGGGTGGGCGTGGCGCCGGATCCGCGCACCAGGGAGGAGAGCGGCACCGTCCCCGACTCCCAGTCGTCGGGCAGCTGAGGGGTGTCCTCGACGGCGTACTCGACCAGGCCGAGCCGGTCCGACCACCGTTCGTCGACGGCGGTCACGATGTCGAGCACCAGCCGGTCGAACGCCTCGCGCCGGGTCCAGGGCCGGGGCGGCCGCCCTGCCGAGACGTGGCCCAGGGCGGCGGGGCCGCGGAGGCCGCGACCGCGGCGGTCGCGCCCCGAGCGTCGTACCGGTCCGGTGTCCTCCACGAGCCGCGAGCCTATCCGGCGTGCCGCCTCGCAGGGGGTACCGTCTGCCGCGTGAGTCTCGCCCGGCGCTGTTCGCGCACCGCCTGCGCCCGCCCGGCGGTCGCAACGCTCACCTATGTCTACGCGGACAAGACCGCGGTGCTCGGACCGCTGGCCACCTTCGCCGAGCCGCACGCCTACGACCTCTGCTCCTTCCACAGCGAACGGCTCTCGGCGCCCCGCGGGTGGGAGGTGCTGCGGCTCGCCCTCGACCAGACCCTCCCGGGCCCGACCGAGGACGACCTGCTCGCGCTGGCCGACGCGGTTCGCGAGGCCGGGCGTCCGGTCTCGCCGGCCCAGAACCCCGCCCAGAGCCCGGCCCGCGAGACCGGTCGCGAGGTGGCGCGCCGCGGCCACCTGCGGATGCTCACCAACGATTGAGGGCGACCCCCGTCGCGCCGGGAGGCGTGCACTAGGGTCGCGCTTATGTCGACGACCTCGCCCGACAACGTCAACGCGGTCTTCAAGGCCTACGACGTCCGCGGGACCGTCCCCGACCAGCTCGACGAGGACTTCGCCCGGGCGACCGGACAGGCGTACGTCGAGGTGCTCGGCGTGACGTCGATGGTGATCGGCTACGACATGCGCCCCAGCTCGCCCGGCCTCGCCGGCGCGTTCGCCGACGGCGCCACCAGCGCCGGCGCCGACGTCACGATGATCGGTCTCGCATCCACCGACCAGCTCTACTTCGCCTCGGGGCACCTCGGCCTTCCGGGCGCGATGTTCACGGCGAGCCACAACCCGGCGCAGTACAACGGGATCAAGATGTGCCGCGCCCACGCGCAGCCGGTCGGGCTCGACACCGGCCTCGCCGACATCCGCGACCTGGTCGCGAAGGGCTCGCCGCCGGCGACGGCGCGCACCGGCTCGATCTCCAGCCACGACGTGCTCCACGCGTACGCCGCGCACCTCCTCTCCCTGGCGCCGGTCGCCGGCCGCAAGCTGAAGGTCGTCGTCGACGCGGGCAACGGCATGGCCGGTCACACCGCACCGGCGGTCTTCGACCGGCTGGCCGAGCAGGTCGAGCTGGTCCCGATGTACTTCGAGCTCGACGGCACCTTCCCCAACCACGAGGCGAACCCGATCGACGAGGCCAACCTGGTCGACCTGCAGCAGCGGGTGCTGGCCGAGCGGGCCGACATCGGCCTGGCCTTCGACGGTGACGCCGACCGGTGCTTCCTGGTCGACGAGCGCGGCCGGGCCGTGCCGCCGTCCACGCTGACCGCGCTGATCGCGGCGCGCGAGCTGGCCAAGGAGCCGGGCGCGACCATCATCTACAACCTGATCACCAGCCGCGCCGTCCCCGAGATCGTCGCCGAGCTCGGCGGCAAGCCGATCCGCACCCGGGTCGGCCACTCGTTCATCAAGGCGACCATGGCCGAGACCGACGCGATCTTCGGCGGCGAGCACAGCGGCCACTTCTACTTCCGCGACTTCTGGCGCGCCGACTCCGGGATGCTGGCCGCGCTGCACACACTGGCGTCGCTGGCCGAGACCGACAAGCCGCTGTCGGTGCTGCTCGAGGAGTACGAGCGCTACCCGATGAGCGGCGAGATCAACTCCGAGGTCGCCGACCAGCAGGCCGTGCTCGCCGAGCTGGAGGCGACGTACGCCGGGCGCGACGACGTCGAGGTCGACCACCTCGACGGTCTCAGCGTGACCGCCGATGACTGGGCGTTCAACGTGCGCGCCTCCAACACCGAGCCGCTGCTCAGGCTCAATGCCGAAGGGAAGGACTCCACGACCATGGCTGGGATCCGCGACGAGGTGCTCTCGATCATCAGGAGCGGGCGATGACCGCCGGCGACGGCAGCGCCGGACTGGCGCCCGAGCTGCTCGCGATCATCGTCTGCCCGGCCTGCCACGGCGAGCTCGCGTTCGTCGAGGCCGGAGAGTCCGCAGCGCAGCCCGAGCTGGTGTGCCAGGGGTGCGGCCTCGCCTACCCCGTGCGCGACGGCATCCCGGTGCTCCTCGTGGACGAGGCCCGCTCCACCCGCTGACGACGAGCCAGACCGAGCTGACAAGAGGGCGTTTCCGATGACCTGGTTCGACGAGTCCCGCCTCGACGACGAGATCGCGCTCGGCAGCGCCGACCTGCGGCTGCGGACGCTCGCCGAGTCGGGTGCGCGGGTGCGCCGCGAGGCGGGGGCTGCGTCGGCCGCGATCGCGGAGGCCGTGGCCCGGGCGTCGGACGCCCGGCCTCGGGCGGTCATCGCCGCCGGCCCCGACTCGCGGCTGCTCCGGGCGGTGCTCGAGCCGTGGTGCCCGGTGCCGTTCGTGGCCTGGCCGTCGGCAGGTCTCCCCGGCTGGACCGGGAGTCTCGACCTGGTGGTGGTGCTCGCCCCCGACGGCTCCGACTCCGGCACCGCGTCCGCCGTCGCCGAGGCCGCTCGCCGCGGCTGCCAGGTGGTGGTGGCGTGCCCCGAGGAGTCGAGCGTCGCCCAGCACGCCGCCGGCCGGTGGACCACGATCCTGCCGACCAGCACAGGTGACCAGCTCGCGACCGCGGTCGTGATGCTGTCGTTCCTGCACCAGGTCGACGTCGGCCCGCCGTCCGACCCGGACGCCGTCGCCGAGGCGCTCGACGACGTGGCCATCGCCTGCTCGCCGCAGCGCGACATCTCGATCAACCCCGCCAAGATGCTGGCGATCGCGCTCGCGGACGCCTCACCCGTGGTGTGGGGCGGATCGGTGCTCGCGGCGCGGGCCGCTCGTCGGGTGGCCGAGTCGATCCGGCGTACCTCGGGGCGGACCGCGGTCGCCGGTGACGCGGAGCACCTGCTGCCCGTGATCGAGGCCGCCCGGCCGCGCAACGTCTTCGCCGACCCGTACGCCGAGGACAGCGGCCAGCGCCGCCCGGTGCTGATCGTGCTGGATGACGGTGCCGAGGACCCCGCGATCCGCGAGCAGCGTGGTCGCCTCGAAGATGCAGCCGACGCCCGCGGGGTGCGGGTCGAGACGGTGACGACCGAGGCCGACGGCGAGGTGGCGAGGTACGCCTCGCTGCTGCTCAACGGGACCTACACGGCGGAGTACCTCCGCCTCGGCCTCGTCGAGGATTGACAGACAAATTGGCTGGGTCTGCGCGGAACGGGTACCAAGGAGGCGATGTCCTCACAACGGATCGCTCGGGACCCGTGGCTCGACAACGCCAAGATGGCGCTCGTGACGCTGGTCGTCATCGGCCACGCCTGGGCGCTGCTGCCGGCTGACGGGCTGGTCGGCCACGTCTACGACTTCCTGTACGCGTGGCACATGCCGGCCTTCGTGTTCGTGACCGGCTACCTGTCCCGCACCTTCGAGTACACGCGGGAGCGGCTGTGGAACCTGCTGCGCACGGTTGCGGTCCCCTACGTCATCTTCGAGTGCCTGATGGCCTTCTTCCGCCTCCACTTCGGCGGCGAGCGGCTCCAGGACCTGTTCACCGACCCGCACTGGCCGCTGTGGTTCCTGACCGCCCTCATCTGCTGGCGGCTGTCGACCCCGCTCTTCCGCGCGCTGCCGGTCGGTGTCGCGGCGGTGGCCGCGGTCCTGCTCTGCGTGGCCTCGGGCATGGTCGACGGCGACACGGCCGACATCCTCGACCTGACCCGGATGCTCGGCCTGATCCCCTTCTTCGTGCTCGGCGTGCACACCACCCCTGACCGGCTGGAGCTGCTGCGCCGGCCCGGTGCCCGCTGGGCGGCGGCCGGCACCCTCGTCGGGATCTGGTTCCTCGCCGCGCGCACCGACGAGCTGGCCGGCACCCACTGGCTCTACTACGCGACGCCGTACGCCGACCTCGGTGCCTCGGACGTCCGGGGTGCCGTCACCCGCCTCGCCCTGCTCGTGGTCGGCGTCGCCGGCACCTTCGCCTTCCTCGCCCTGGTCCCGCGGGTGGGCGGTTGGTTCGCCCGGATGGGCGCGGCCACCCTGATCGTCTACCTGTTCCACGGCTTCGTCGTCCGCGGCATGGAGTACGCCGGCTACACCGACTGGGCGGTCGCCCACCCCGTCCTCGCCCCGCCGGTCACGCTGATCGGGGCCGCGCTCCTCGCCCTCGCCCTGGCCGCCCCGCCGATCTCCCGCCGGCTCGCCCCGCTGGTCGACCCGCTCGGCCACGCCGAGCAGGAGGTGAAGCAGGCGGTGGAGCTGAACGCGGTGGCGCAAGACCCCGGTAACCTTCCGCCCATGCGGACACAGATGGTCGTGCGGTGAGCGCGGGTCTCTTCGGGCTTCTCGACGACGTTGCAGCGATCGCGAAGCTGGCTGCGGCCTCCGTCGACGACGTCGGCGCGGCGGCCGGGCGGGCGACCACGAAGGCAGCAGGGGTCGTCGTCGACGACACGGCGGTGACACCCCAGTACGTCCACGGTCTCGCCGCCGACCGCGAGCTGCCGATCGTCAAGCGGATCGCGTTCGGCTCGATCCGCAACAAGCTGGTCTTCATCATCCCGGTCGCACTGCTGCTCAGCCAGTTCCTCCCCGACGCCCTCCCGATCATCCTGATGATCGGTGGCACCTACCTCGCGTTCGAGGGAGCCGAGAAGGTGTGGGAGCGGTTCTCGCACCACGACGACCACGTCGGCGACCTCCCGTCGCCCAGCGTCGAGGTGGGGCCGGAAGCGGAGAAGAAGATGATCGCGGGCGCGGTCCGCACCGACCTGATCCTGTCGGCCGAGATCATGGTGATCGCGCTCGACGAGGTGATCGACGAGGGGTTCTGGGCCCGGCTCGCGATCCTCGTCGTGGTGGCGTTCGTCATCACGATCGCCGTCTACGGCGTGGTCGCGCTCATCGTGAAGATGGACGACGCCGGTCTGCTGCTCACCCAGCGACAGTCGTCGTTCGCCCAGCGCTTCGGTCACGGGCTGGTCTCCGCGATGCCCAGGCTGCTCGCGGTGATCTCGCTCGTCGGCACCGTCGCCATGCTCTGGGTCGGCGGCCACATCCTGCTGGTCAACGTGCACGAGGTCGGCTGGTGGGACGCGCCGTACGAGCTCGTCCACGACCTCGAGCACAAGGTCGAGGAGGCCACCGGCGCCCTCGGCAGTGCGCTCGCCTGGACCACGAACACGGCGATCTCGGCCGTGATCGGTCTGGTCGTCGGCGCGGTGGTGGTCGTGGTCATGCACCTGCTGCCGCGGCGCGGCGCCGGCCACTAGTTCCACCGGGATTCCTCGGGGGTCCCACCCCGCTTGTAAGGTGGGCGCAGTCCTGTGCGGGAGATCCCGACGTAGCGCAGATGCGCCGCAGAGACAGCCTCCGGAAGTCATCGAGGAAGAACTTTCATGGACTACCAGATTGCTGACCTGAGCCTTGCCGAGTACGGCCGCAAGGAGCTCACTCTCGCCGAGAACGAGATGCCCGGCCTGATGGCGATGCGGGAGCGCTACGGCGACTCCAAGCCGCTCGCCGGCGCGCGCATCGCGGGCTCCCTGCACATGACCATCCAGACCGGTGTGCTCATCGAGACCCTGGTCGCGCTCGGCGCCGAGGTGCGCTGGGCCTCCTGCAACATCTTCTCCACCCAGGACCACGCGGCCGCCGCGGTCGTCGTCGGGCCCAACGGCACCGTCGACAGCCCGTCCGGCACCCCCGTCTTCGCCTGGAAGGGCGAGACCCTGGCGGAGTACTGGGACCTCGCCGAGCAGGTCTTCGACTTCGACGGCCAGGGCCCGAACATGCTCCTCGACGACGGCGGCGACATCACGATGCTCGTCCACAAGGGCGTCGAGTTCGAGAAGGCCGGCGCCGTGCCCGGTCAGGACTCCACCGACAACGAGGAGTACAAGGAGGTGCTGCGCGTCCTGGCCCGCTCGCTCGAGAACAACCCGACGCGCTGGACCAACATCGCCAACGAGATCAAGGGCGTCTCCGAGGAGACCACCACCGGCGTGCTCCGGCTCTACGACCGCTTCAAGGAGGGCTCGCTCCTCTTCCCGGCGATCAACGTCAACGACTCGGTCACCAAGTCGAAGTTCGACAACAAGTACGGCTGCCGCCACTCGCTGATCGACGGCATCAACCGCGGCACCGACGTGCTGATCGGCGGCAAGGTCGCGGTCGTCTGCGGCTACGGCGACGTGGGCAAGGGCTCGGCGGAGTCGCTCCGCGGCCAGGGCGCGCGCGTCATCGTCACCGAGATCGACCCGATCTGCGCGCTGCAGGCGGCGATGGACGGCTACGAGGTCAAGCGCCTCGAGTCGGTCGTCGAGTACGCCGACATCTTCATCACCACGACGGGCAACTTCGACATCATCAAGGTCGAGCACTTCGAGAAGATGAAGCACCAGGCGATCGTCGGCAACATCGGTCACTTCGACAACGAGATCGACATGGCCGGCCTGGCGAAGATCCCGGGCATCGTCAAGGACGAGATCAAGCCACAGGTCCACCAGTGGATCTTCCCCGCGCCGGATGGTGGGCAGGGCAAGAAGATCATCGTGCTCTCCGAGGGCCGCCTGCTGAACCTCGGCAACGCGACCGGCCACCCGTCGTTCGTGATGTCGAACTCCTTCACCAACCAGGTCCTCGCCCAGATCGAGCTCTACTCGAAGGCGAACGACTACGAGGTGGGCGTCCACATCCTGCCGAAGCACCTCGACGAGGAGGTGGCGCGCCTCCACCTCGACGCCCTCGGCGTCGAGCTCACCGAGCTCACCCAGGAGCAGGCCGACTACCTCGGCGTGCCCGTGGAGGGCCCCTACAAGGCCGAGCACTACCGCTACTGAGCTGAACTGCGCTGCCGCGCACGCAGTTGACGTAGGTGCCACTCAAGGCTGCTTGGCGGCTTGCGAGTGGTCGTGCAGCCCCGCACCCTTCCCCGGGTGCGGGGCTTCGTGGTTGGTCACGCCTACCATTGCTGTTGTGAATACAGTTGCCGGTGCGTCGTCGTACGCGACGAAGGGGCGCGTGCTCGTCGTCGACGACGATGCGCCGCTCGCCGAGATGCTCGGCATCGTGCTCCGGCAGGAGGGTTTCGACAGCCAGGTCTGCGGGCGGGGAGACGCGGCGCTGAGCGCGTTCCGCGACTACCGCCCCGACGTGGTGCTGCTCGACGTGATGCTGCCCGGCCGCGACGGCATCGACGTCTGCCGCCAGATCCGGGCCGAGTCCGGCGTACCCATCGTGATGCTGACGGCCCGCGGAGACACGGTCGACGTCGTGGTCGGCCTCGAGTCGGGTGCCGACGACTACGTCGTGAAGCCGTTCAAGCCCAAGGAGCTGATCGCGCGGATCCGGGCGCGGGTACGCCGTACCGACTCGGTGGCGTCCGAGACGCTCACGCTCAAGGACCTCACCATCGACGTCGCCGGGCACAGCGTCACCCGCGACGGCACCGAGATCTCGCTGACGCCGCTCGAGTTCGACCTGCTGCTGTGCCTGGCCCGCCGGCCCTGGCAGGTCTTCACCCGTCAGGTCCTGCTCGAGGAGGTGTGGGGCTACCACCACGCCGCCGACACCCGGCTGGTCAACGTGCACGTGCAGCGACTGCGGTCCAAGGTCGAGCACGACCCGGAGCACCCCGAGATCGTCCTGACCGTCCGCGGCGTGGGCTACAAGGCCGGAAGCTAGTGGTCTAGGTGGTCATCCGGGTCGGTCGGATCGCACTGCCCACCGGCCTCCGGCGGGCCCTCACCTTCTGGCGCCGGTCGATCCAGGCACGGGTGGTCGTGAGCACCCTGCTGCTCTCGGCGATCGTCATCAGCGCCGTCGGCTGGTTCCTGCTCCAGCAGACCCGCGACGGTCTGCTCCGGCACCGGGTCGACGTGGTCGTCGGGGAGGTCGAGGCCGAGGTGGCTGCCACCCGCGACCGGCTCTCGACAGCCTCGGGCACCGAGGTCAACGCCAGCCAGCAGCGCGCCGACCTGATCGACCCGATCATCGAGGCCGGCGACAGCCGCGGCTACGGCGTCGTCCTCGGCGGACCCGAGGGCAACGACACCGGGCTGGCCGACGGCGGCGCCCACCGGACCAGCGGCCTGGAGCTCTCGAGCGTGCCGGCACGCCTCGAGCGCCACTTCGACGGCGTCAACCGCTCCACGGCGTGGACCTACACCGAGATCGTGCGCACCCTCCCGGACGGGACGACCGAGACGAAGCCGGGGATCGTCGTCGGCTCGCAGGTCCAGCTCCCCGCCGACGGCCAGCACTACACGATCTACTTCCTCTTCCCCCTCACCGAGGAGGAGGAGACCCTCAGCCTGGTCACCCGGGCGCTGCTCACCGCCGCCGGCCTCCTGCTCGTGCTGGTCGCCGGGATCACCTGGCTGGTCACCCGGCAGGTCGTCACCCCGGTGCGGATGGCGCGCCGGGTCGCCGAGCGGCTCGCCTCCGGGCACCTCCAGGAGCGGCTGCGGGTCACGGGGGAGGACGACCTGGCTCGGCTCGCGACGTCGTTCAACCAGATGGCGTCGAACCTGCAGCGGCAGATCCGTCAGCTCGAGGAGCTGAGCTGGGTGCAGCGCCGGTTCGTGTCGGACGTGTCGCACGAGCTCCGCACGCCGCTGACCACGGTCCGGATGGCCGGCGACGTGCTCCACGACGCGCGGCGCGACTTCGACCCGGCCACCGCACGGGCGGCCGAGCTGCTCCAGGCCGAGCTGGACCGGTTCGAGACGCTGCTCGTCGACCTGCTCGAGATCAGCCGGTTCGACGCGGGCGCCGCAGCGCTCGACATCGAGGACATCAACCTGCTCGACGTCGCCCACCGGGTCGTCGACGCGGCCCGCCCCCTCGCCGACCAGCGCGGTGTGCTGGTGGTCGTCGAGCAGCCGGACCAGCCCGTACGCGCCCAGGTCGACCCGCGACGCGTCGAGCGGATCCTGCGCAACCTGGTCACCAACGCGATCGACCACGCCTACCCCGACGACCTGGACCGGCCGATCGTGGTCCGGATGGCGGCCGACGACCAGGCGGCAGCCGTGACGGTCCGCGACCGCGGCGTCGGCCTGGCGCCGGGGGAGTCCGCGATGGTCTTCAACCGGTTCTGGCGCTCCGACCCCGCCCGCGCCCGCAGCAGCGGCGGCACCGGCCTCGGCCTCGCGATCTCGCTCGAGGACGCCCACCTGCACGGCGGTTGGCTGCAGGCGTGGGGCCGGCCCGGGGAGGGCGCGCAGTTCCGGCTCACCCTGCCCCGTCGCGCGGGCACCCCGCTGCGCCGCAGCCCGCTGCCGCTGGCGCCGCTCGACGAGGAGGACCCGGAGCTGACCGTCCCGGACGACGAGGCGCCGCTGCCCGACTCCGGCCGCGAGCCGAGCCGGGGGGTGTCGTCATGACCCGGACAGCGCGCGGGGTGCTGGCGGTCGCGCTCGTCACCGTGCTCAGCGGTTGCATCGACCTCCCGGACGAGGGCCCGGTGGTCGACGCGAACGTCACCGGCGAGCACGACTCCGAGCAGGCGTCGTCGATCGACGCGCGCCCACCGCAGCCCGGCGACTCCCGGCTGGAGGTGGTCAACGGCTTCCTCGAGGCGATGATGGCCTGGCCGATCTCGACCAGCGTCGCCAAGCAGTTCCTCACCGACGACGCGGCCGAGGAGTGGGACCCCGACAGCACGGTGATCTACACCGACCTCGGGACGCCCCGCGAGGACGGCAGCACGGTCAGCTTCCGGATGCGCGACGCCGCCGCCCTCGACGAGTCGGGCGGGTGGCGCGACACGCTCCCCCCGGAGCAGAGCGTGCTCGAGTTCCGGCTGACCGTCGAGGACGGCGAGTTCCGGATCCTCGACCCGATCGACGCGCTCGTCGTGCGGTCGTCGTGGTTCCAGCAGCGCTACCGCCAGGCGTCCCTCTACTACTTCGACCCCACGGCGCAGGTGCTGGTGCCCGAGCCGGTCTTCGTGCCCGTCGGCGAGACGTTCGCGACCGACCTGGTCACGGCGCTGCTCACCGGCCCGCCCGACCGGCTGCGCGAGGTCGTCCGGACCTTCGTGCCCGAACGGCTCAGCGTCGTCCTCGGGGTGCCGGTCGTCGACGGCGTCGCCACGCTCGACCTGCACGGTGACGCGCCGAGGACCTCGGCCGCCCAGTCCGGTCTGATGCTGGCGCAGCTCGCGGCGACGCTCCGACAGGAGCCGTCCATCACCGCGCTCCGGGTGACGATCGGCGGCGAGGAGGTCGACCTGCCCGGCGCCGCGACGCTGTACGACGTGCGCTCGGCCGACGCGTTCGACCCGGCCGACACCGGGTCGGCCGGTGTCCTCTACGGCCTGCGCCGCGGCCGGCTGGTCGTCGGCGGCTTCGGCGAGCTCCAGTCCGTCGGCGGTCCGTTCGGCCGCGATCCCAACCAGCTTGCCTCGGTGGCCGTGGCTCCGGGGGGCAACCGGGTCGCCGCGGTCACCCTGGACCGTCGCCAGGTGCTGGTCGGTGCCCTGCGGGCGCCCGAGGACGGCTCCGGCATCGCCGTGCTGGTCCCGGACGGCACCGACCTCAGCCGGCCGTCCTGGGACGCCTCGGGCCGGCTGTGGCTCCTGGACCGCACCAGCCAGGGCGCACGGCTGCTCGTGTCCGACGGCGACGAGCGGGTGCGTGAGGTCGACGTCCCGGGGATCTCCGGCACCGAGGCCCGTCGGATCCTGGTGTCTCGCGACGGGACCCGACTGGTCGCGCTGGTCTCCGGGCCGAAGGGCGACCAGCTGGTCGCCGCCCGGATCGTGATCGACGGCCTCGGCCGGGTCGACCGGGTCATCGGGGCGACGGTCATCTGGTCGGTGACCGGCGCGGCCGCGATCGACATCGCCTGGACCGGCGCAGCCGAGATCGCGGTCCTCACGCCTGCCCGGCCGGGCGAGCTGTTCGAGGTCGAGACGGTCGCGGCCGACGGCGCCACCGTCGGCGTCGACACCCTGTCGACGATGGTGTCCGGCCGGATCCTGGGGCTGGCCGGCGAGCCCTACGCCCAGACGCCGATCTACGCCGTCGCCCGCGACTCGCTGGTCGACATCCGCACGGGCGAGCGGCTGGCCGCCGTCCGCGTGCGCGACCTCGACTACGCCGGCTGAGCCCCTCCACAGGCCGCGCCGCCGGCCTTGTCGCCGGGCCGGTGCCGTGGTCGCATCGGCGGATGCCGCTCCTGACCGCGCTGCTCGACGCCGGCGCCGACCTGCTGCTCGGCGCGGCCTGCGTCGGCTGCGCCGAGCCCGGCCGGGTGCTCTGTCCGACGTGCCGGCGCGACCTCCCCCCGACCGCGACGGTCGCGTGGCCGACCCCGACCCCAGCCGGCCTTGCGCCGCCGTACGTCACCGGTGCGTACGACGCGACCCTGCGCGCGATGGTCCTCGGACACAAGGAGCGCCGGCTGCTCGGGCTGACCCGCCCGCTCGGCGACCTGCTCGCAGCCTCCGTTCGCGCGGCCGGCCTGGCCGCAGATGTCGAGCCGGCCGGACCGCTCCTCCTCGTCCCCGTGCCGTCCCGACCCGCCGCCGTCCGCGCCCGCGGGCACGACCCGACCCTCGCCATGACCCGCCGGGCCGCCGCCGTGCTGCGGACCCCCGGCCGGTCGGTCACGGTCGCCCGGCTGCTCCGCACCCGCCCGGGCGTCGCCGACCAGGCGGGCCTCGACGCCGACCAGCGGCAGGCCAACCTCGCCGGCTCCCTGGCCTGCCCGGCCCGCGCCGTACGACGGCACGCCGGCCGCCGCGCCCACGTCGTCGTCTGCGACGACGTGATCACCACCGGGGCCACCGCCCGGGAGGCCCAGCGGGCCCTGGAAGCCTCCGGAATCCCCGTGCTCGCCCTCGCCGCGGTCGCCGCCACCGTTCGACGGCGCCCGTCGCAGGACCAAGGTCCGGAATAGTGGGCTAACCCTTTCAAGGCTTGGGATGACGCACTAACGTCTCTATATGGAGTCCGCCTGGGTCCGTGGTTGCGTCGTCGGGACGCCGCGGGTCACCCCGGGCGCCCCACGACAAGCCGATGCCAGTCGCAGGCGAAACGGCCCACGTAAGTCGACGCTCGCGCCGACGATCACGGTGCGGCTTAGGCGTAAGACCTGCCCCGCGCCGGCCACCAGATGTGGCCGACCGTGGGAGAGGGCCGCAGTGGCACCAAGCCGCGAAGCCCCAGCAGGCGGGTGTGGGGACGAAGACCAGGTCGGCCAGGCGGACTCCTTTGGATGGCGCGAGCGTGTCGCGAACGGTGCTCGCCGCACGGGCGCTCGCTTCGCTCGGCCCGCGGGCTGCGCACCGTGCGGGCTTCGCCCGCTGCGCGACACGCTGCCGCGCGCGCAGTCGAGGTCTGCTCTCCTTGCGGTTGTCTGGCGCCAAGACGCAGGCGGCAGGGCCCCCGGCCCCACTAGTTTCCCCCGTCGTGCCCTGACAGGCGCGCACAGCTGAATACAAAGACCCATCGCCAACTATTGGAGGTACCTGATGGACGTCGTGGTCACCGGACGGCACTGCGAGATCTCGGATCGCTTTCGCGGGCACGCAGCCGAGAAGCTGACGAAGCTGGAGAAGCACGATCATCGGATCATCCGGGTACACGTCGAGGTCGACTGCGAACCCAATCCGCGTCAGCACGACCAAGCCGTCCACGTCGAGCTCACGGCGTTCTCCAAGGGGCCGGTCATCCGGGCCGAGGCCTCGGCCGACGACAAGATGGCGGCGCTCGACCTCGCCCTCGACAAGATGGCCGCGCAGATGCGGCGCGCGGCCGACCGCCGTCGGGTGCACCGGGGGCGCAGGTCGCCCGTCTCGGTGGGTCAGGCGCTCGCCGGGGTCCCGGTCGAGGGGGTGGGCGCGCCGGAGAGCACGGTCGAGTCGATCGACACGGTCGAGGAGCGGCAGGTCGGTCCGATCACGGTGACCGGTGACGGCCCGCTCGTGGTGCGGGAGAAGACCCACCCGGCGAGCCCGATGACCCTCGACCAGGCGCTCTACGAGATGGAGCTGGTGGGGCATGACTTCTACCTGTACGTCGACAAGGAGAGCGAGCGGCCGGCGGTCGTCTACCGCCGCAAGGGGTACGACTACGGCGTGATCTCGCTCGACCTGGGCGCCTAGGCCGCGCCTGCCGGCAGGAGCGCATGTCATGATGCTCGGGTGGTGACGACTGGGAACGAGCCCGTACGCGTGCTCGTAGTTGATGACCATGAGCTGTTCCGTCGCGGCCTGACCATGCTGCTCGGCGTCGAGCCGGGCATCGAGGTCGTCGGTGAGGCCAGCGACGGAGCCGAGGGCACCGACCTGGCGCTGACCACCGCGCCCGACGTGGTGCTGCTCGACGTACGGATGCCGAAGCAGTCCGGCATCGAGGCCTGTGTGGCGATCAAGGCGGCCGCCCCGTCGACGAAGATCGTCATGCTGACGGTCTCCGACGAGGAGGCGGACCTCTACGAGGCCGTCAAGAACGGCGCCTCGGGCTACCTGCTCAAGGACTCCTCGATCGAGGAGGTCGCCCAGGGCATCCGGGTCGTGGCCGAGGGCCAGTCGCTGATCAGCCCGTCGATGGCGGCCAAGCTGATCGACGAGTTCAAGACAATGTCGCGGCCCGACCGCTCCACCGGCCCGGCGCTCAAGCTCACCGAGCGCGAGCTCGACGTGCTCCGCCTGGTCGCGAAGGGCCTCAGCAACCGCGACGTCGCCCACCGGCTCGCCATCAGCGAGAACACCGTCAAGAACCACGTGCGCAACATGCTGGAGAAGCTGCAGCTGCACTCGCGGATGGAGGCCGTCATGTACGCCGTCCGCGAGAAGCTCGTCGAGCTGGAATGAGACCGGCTGTCGGCGCCGGCTCCTAGGGTGACCGTCGTGCAGACGCTCTCCCTCGCGCAGGCCCGCCGGATCGCGCTCGCCGCGCAGGGGTTCGCCGACAAGCGGCACGAGACGCCGACGATGCGCACCTTCCAGCGCACCCTCGCGCGCACGGGGGTGCTGCAGGTCGACTCGGTCAACGTGCTGCAGCGGGCACACTTCATGCCGCTCTACTCCCGGATGGGTCCCTACGACGTCGACCTGCTGCGGCGTGCTGCTGAGAGCAGGCCGCGGCGGGTGGTGGAGTACTGGGCCCACGTGCAGGCGTTCATGCCCGTCGACCTCTGGCCGGTGATGCGGTTCCGGATGGACCACTACGCCGCGCGCGAGTTCAAGTGGTGGCAGGGCATCGACGCGACGCTCAAGGAGCGGGTGCTCAAGGAAGTGGCGGCGCGGGGCCCGGTGACGGCCCGGGAGCTCGAGGGCGTCGACGGCGCCCCGCGGGAGAAGACGCACTGGGGGTGGAACTGGTCGGAGGCGCGCAAGGCGCTCGACATCCTCTACATGACCGGCGAGGTGGCGATCGCCGGCCGCACCAGCCAGTTCGAGGTGCGCTACGACCTTCCCGAGCGGGTGCTCCCGCCCGAGGTCGTCGCGACCCCTCCGCTGAGCGAGGCCGACGCGGTGCTCGAGCTGGTACGCCGGGCCGCGCGGTCCCACGGCGTCGCCAGCGCCAACTGCCTGGCCGACTACTACCGGATCAAGGTCGCCGAAGCCCGCGCCGCGGCCGAGGAGCTGGTGGCCGCCGGCGAGCTGGAGCGGGTGAGCGTCGAGGGGTGGCGGCGCCCGGCGTACCTCCACCGCGACGCGCGGTTGCCGCGCCGGATCGACGCCCGGGCGTTGCTGAGCCCGTTCGACCCGGTGGTCTGGGAGCGCGACCGCAGCCACGCGCTCTTCGACTTCTACTACCGCATCGAGATCTACACGCCCCCCGAGAAGCGGGTGCACGGCTACTACGTGCTGCCGTTCCTCCTCGGTGACCGGATCGTCGCGCGGGTCGACCTGAAGGCCGACCGGGCGGCGCGGTTGCTGCTGGTGCAGGGGACGTACGCCGAGGCGGGTGCGCCGCCGGCGACCGCCGCGGCGCTGGCCGCCGAGCTGCGGCAGCTCGCGGACTGGCTCGGGCTGGACGACGTGGTGGTCGCGCCGCGAGGTGATCTCGCCGCCGAGCTCGCCGGAGCAGTTGGGTAGGGTCGCCGCGTGACTCAACGCACTCTCGTCCTGATCAAGCCTGACGCGGTCCGCCGCGGCCTCGTGGGTGAGGTGCTCTCGCGGTTCGAGGCCAAGGGACTCACCGTCGTGGCGCTGGAGCAGCGCCTGATCGATGCATCCCAGGCCGACGCGCACTACCACGAGCACGTCGAGAAGGACTTCTACCCGCCGCTGCGCGACTTCGTCACGAGCGGTCCGCTGGTCGCGCTCGTGCTCGAGGGCGACGAGGCGATCGAGGTGGTGCGCGCGATCAACGGGGCGACCGACGGGCGCAAGGCTGCCCCGGGCACGATCCGGGGCGACCTCTCGCTGTCCAACCGCGAGAACCTCGTGCACGGGTCGGACTCGCCCGAGTCGGCCGCCCGCGAGATCGCCCTCTGGTTCCCCGCCCTGTAGATCTCACGAGTCACATCTGCACCACGCGCCTCGGCGTGCCTCCGTGGTGACGGGCTGACCCTTACCTACCCTCACAAGCGGGGGATCCCGGATCGTGCGCTCGGGACCCGCCCCGGAGAGCCTCCCCGAGGGTCTCCGGCTTCCCCGGTCGCGCACGGCTGGGCCCGGTCGGTCGACGGTCGGTCCCGAGGGACGTCTGCGAGGGCACGCGTTGAGGGCGAACAGCATCATCGGTCGCGATCTGGCCGTCGACCTCGGTACTGCCAACACGCTCGTCTACGTCCGGCGCCGCGGGGTGCTGCTCGACGAGCCCAGCGTGGTCGCGCTCAACGACTCGACGGGCGACGTGATCGCGGTCGGCCACGAGGCCAAGGCGATGATGGGCCGCACGCCCGACAACATCACCGCGCTGCGACCGCTGCGCGACGGCGTCATCGCCGACTTCGAGGCGACCGAGCAGATGCTGCGCCACTTCATCGCTCGGGTGCACAAGCGCCGCTACTTCGCGAAGCCGCGGATGGTGATCTGCGTGCCGAGCGCGATCACCCCGGTCGAGCAGCGCGCGGTCAAGGAGGCCGGCTACCAGGCCGGCGCCCGCCGGGTGTACGTCGTCGAGGAGCCCATGGCCGCCGCGATCGGCGCCGGGCTCCCCGTCCACGAGCCGACCGGCAACATGGTGGTCGACGTCGGCGGCGGCACCACCGAGGTCGCCGTGATCTCGCTCGGCGGCATCGTCACCAGCCTGAGCATCCGCACCGCCGGCGACCAGCTCGACGCGGCGATCGTGGCGTGGATGAAGAAGGAGCACGGCCTCATGCTCGGCGAGCGCACCGCCGAGGAGGTCAAGATCACCCTGGGCTCGGCGTTCCCCTCGCCCGGCGAGCCCGAGGGCGAGGTCCGCGGCCGCGACCTGGTCACCGGCCTGCCCCGCACCGTCATCGTGACCACGGCCGACATCCGCAAGGCGCTCGAGGAGCCGCTGCACCAGATCGTCGACGCCGTACGGGTCACCCTCGACCAGACGCCGCCCGAGCTCGCCGGCGACATCATGGATCGCGGCATCGTGCTGACCGGGGGCGGTGCCCTGCTGCACGGCCTCGACGAGCGGATCCGCCACGAGACCGGCATGCCCGTTCACGTCGCCGACAACCCCTTGGTGTCGGTCGCGCTCGGGGCCGGTCGCTGCGTCGAGGAGTTCGAGGCGCTCCAGCAGGTGCTGATCACCAACCCGAGGCGCTTCTGATGAGTCTCGACACCCGGCCCCCGCGCCAGCACCCGGTGCGCCAGGTCGCGACCCCCCGCGAGCGCCAGGCGGAGCGCGGCATGCCGTCCCGCTCGCTGCTGCTCGCGCTGGTCCTGGCGTGCATCGCGCTGATGGTCGTCGACCGCACCAGCGGCGACGAGTCGCCGGTCGCGCCGGTGCGCCGGGTGGTGGGCGAGGTGCTCGGGCCGGCGCAGGCCGGCGTGAGCGCGGTCCTCGGACCGGTGGTCGCGCTCCCGGGCAACCTGCGCACCAACGACGCCCTCCGCGAGGAGAACGCCGACCTCCAGGCACGGGTCGACGCCCTCGAGCAGGAGGCGCGCAAGGCGGGCTACGACGACAACCGGATGCAGGAGTGGGCCGGCCTCGGGCAGATGTCCACCGGGACGGGCTACGCGCTGGCCCCGGCGCGGGTGATCTCGTACGGCGCCGCCCAGTCCTTCTCCAACACCGTCACCATCGACGCCGGCTCCGACTCCGGCCTGCGCCCCGACATGACCGTCCTCAACGGCGACGGCCTGGTCGGCCGGATCCTCGAGGTCACCAGCCACACCGCCACCGTCCTGCTCGTCGTCGACGCCAGCTCCACCGTGGGCGGCCGGGTTGGCGACAACATGGAGAACGGCATGGTGGAGGGCCAGGGCGGGTTCGCCGCCGACGAGCCGCTGGAGCTGCGGCTTCTCGACGACACCGTCCTGCCCGAGAAGGGACAGACGGTCGTGACCTGGGGCAGCGAGGGCGGTGCGCCGTACGTCTCCGGCGTGCCGATCGGCGAGGTCGACAAGGTCTTCGAGGACCTCCGGCTCGGCACCTACCGCGCGGTCCTCGAGCCGTTCGTCGACTTCACCAGCCTCGACCTGGTCGGCGTCGTCGTGCCGTCCGGTGGCGACGGCGTGATCGAGCCGGGAGCCTTCCAGTGAGCGGGACGCAGCGGCTGGTCGCCGCCCTGGTCACCGTGGTCGCGGCCCTGCTGCTGCAGGTCACCGTCTTCCCGCACCTCGCCTGGAACGGGGTCGTGCCCGACCTGGTCCTGCTCGCCGTCGTCGGCGCCGCGCTGGTCACCGACCCCCGCTTCGCCACCCTGCTCGGCTTCGGCGCCGGCCTGCTGCTCGACCTGGCGCCGCCGGCCGACCACACCGCCGGTCGCTGGGCCCTGGCCCTGATGGTCGTCGGGTACGTCGTGGGCCGCCTCGCCCACGACCACTCGTCCGCACAGGCCGGCAGCGCGCGCCCGGCGTACCCGCTCATGCTGGCCGCCGGCGCGGGAGGCGCCTTCGTCGGCACCTCGGTCTTCGCCCTGTCCGGCTTGTTGCTGCGCGACCCGGCCGTCGACGTGGGCGAGCTGCTCGAGGTGGTGCTCGCCGCGGTTGCGTACGACGTGCTGGCGGCGCTGGTCGTGCTGCCCGCGGCCGTGTGGGTCTTCACGCGTGAACCGGGCGCCCGCCCGGCGCAGGTCACCCCCCGCACCCCACGGCGGACGCCTGTCTGATGCCCGCGTCGACCAGCAGCTCCTCGCACCGCAGCCGACTGCGGCTGATCGTGATCCAGGCCCTCGCGTTCTCGCTGCTCGCGACCCTCGCCGGACGCCTGTACTACCTGCAGGTGGTGACGGGGGAGGAGTACCAGGGCAAGGCCGCCTCCCAGTCCGTGCGGGACATCGTCGTGCAGCCGGAGCGGGGGCTGATCGTCGATGCGATGGGACGGCCGCTGGTCACCAACAGGCTGACCTGGGTGGCGTCGATCGACCGCACGCTGGTGGGCCGGATGGAGCCGCGGCTGCGCCGCGCGCTGCTGCACCGGGTCGGCCGGGTCATCGGCATGGAGCCGCGCCAGATCGCCCGCAAGCTCGTGCTCTGCGGCACCGAGGGTGCCAAGGAGGGCGTGTGCTGGAACGGCTCGCCGTACCAGCCGGTCCCCGTGGCCCAGGACCTCGAGGACGCCACCGCGTTGCGGATCAACGAGCAGCCGGAGGACTTCCCCGGGGTCGTGGTCGTGCAGCAGAGCGTGCGCGACTACCCGGAGCCGTTCGGGATCAACGCCGCCCACCTGCTGGGCTACCTCAGCCCGATCACCAAGGAGGAGTTCGAGGCCGCCGAGCTGGCCGGCGACACCTCCGTCAACGGAGCCTCGGTGGTGGGGCGCGCCGGCGTCGAGAAGGAGTACGACGCCTGGTTGCGCGGGCAGCCCGGCTACCAGCGGGTGAAGGTCAACGCCAACGGTGAGGTGATCGGCGAGGACAGCGACATCCAGGCGCAGCCGGGCGACACCCTGGTGACCTCCATCGACGCGAAGGTCCAGGGCATCGTGGAGCGGCAGCTCCACGAGATGATCACGATCGCCCGCGCCACCGTAGACCCGGTCACCGGGCGCCGCTTCGAGGCCGACTCGGGCGCCGCCGTGGTGATGGAGGTGGACACCGGCCGGATCGTCGCGATGGCCAGCCAGCCGACGTACGACCCGGAGGTCTGGGCCGACGGGATCACCCAGAAGCAGCTCAAGCACCTGTACTCCGAGGCGGCCGGCACTCCGCTGCTCGGGCGCGCGATGCAGGGCCAGTTCGCGCCGGGCTCGACGTGGAAGCCGTTCATGACCGCTGCCGCCCTCACCCACGGCTACAGCGCCGACACCCGGCTCAACTGCTCCTCGGCCTTCCGGGTCGGCAACCGGGACTTCAAGAACTACGAGTCCGGTGCCTACGGCTACATCTCCTTCGCCGACGCGCTGCGAGTCTCGTGCAACACCTTCTTCTACCGGATCGGCTACGACTACTGGCAGCGGTTCGGCTCCGACGTCGCCGACGTCGACGCCAAGGACCCGCTGGTCGAGCAGGCCCTGGACTTCGGCTTCGGCGGCGCGACCGGGATCGACATCCCCGGCGAGGCGTCCGGCCGGATCGCCGACCGCAAGTGGAAGCGGGACTACTACCGCTCGATGAAGGACTACTACTGCGGCATCGCCGACAAGCCGCAAGACCACCCGGACAACGAGGGGACCAGCGACTTCGTCTACAAGTTCGCCTACGAGTTCTGCGTGGAGGGCTACGCCTACCGGGCCGGGGACGCGGTGAACTTCGCGATCGGTCAGGGCGACACCATCGTCACCCCGCTCCAGCTCGCCCGCGCGTACGCCGCCATCGCGAACGGCGGGACGCTCTGGGAGCCGCGGGTCGGGAAGGCGATCGTCTCCCCGGACGGCGAGGTGGTCCGCCGGATCGCACCCGAGAAGGGCGGCCAGGTCGACGTGCCCGCCTCCGTCCTGAGCTACATCGACGAGGCGCTCAAGGAGGTCTCCCGGACCGGCACCATGGCGTGGAAGCTGGGCGGCTTCCCGCTAGACGACGTGCAGATCCGGGCGAAGACCGGCTCCGCCGAGGTCTACGGCAAGCAGTCGACGGGCTGGGTGGCGTCGTACACCGACGACTACGTCGTGGTGATGATGATCAGCCAGGGCGGCACCGGCTCCGGCTCGACCGGCGACGGCGTGCGCAAGATCTGGGAGGCGCTGTACGGCGTGGACGGCGAGTCCGTCGTTCCCGCGAAGGCCGCGATCCCCGGCACCGTGCCTCCCGAGGAGCTGCCGGTCTTCAGCCGTGACGGCTCGATCCTGCCGCCCGCTCGTGAGCCCGCTCGTGAGGAGGACTGAGATGACTGGTGCGGTCGGAAGCCGGACCTCCGCGCGGTCACGCCGGGTCGCCTCGACGACCGGCACCGGCTGGCTGCGGTGGCGTGACCTCGACCTGCTGCTCCTCGCCGCGGTCGTGCTGCTGGGCGTGCTCGGCTGCCTGCTCGTCTGGTCCGCGACCGTGCACCGCGACGACCTGACCGGTGGCGACCCGAAGGCGTTCCTCGCCAAGCAGATCGTCAACCTCGGCATCGGCGTCGGCCTGATGGTCGTCGTGGCCGCCACCGACCACCGGTGGGTCCGGATCCTCGCGCCCGTCGGCTACGGCCTGGCCGTGGTCGGACTGGTGCTGGTGCTCGTCATGGGCACCACGATCAACGGCTCGCGGTCCTGGCTGATGCTCGGCGGGCTCTCGCTGCAGCCCTCGGAGCTGGCCAAGCTGGCCGTGGTCGTGGGGATGGCGCTGGTCGTGGCCGAGCGGAGCGAGGGTCGGTGGCGCGACCGGGTCGGCACGGTCGACGTACTTCTCATGCTGGCGGTCGCCGCGCTGCCGGCCGCACTGATCCTGGCCCAACCCGACCTCGGCACCATGCTGGTGCTGAGCGCGACCATCTTCGGCGTGATCGCCGCGTCCGGGGCGCACCGGCGCTGGCTCGTCGTCCTCGCCGGGTCCGGGGTCCTCGTCGCCGTCCTCGCGGTGTCCAGCGGCTTCCTCGAGCAGTACCAGGTCGATCGGTTCCTCGCCTTCACCGACCCGGGCCGCGATCCCCGTGGGGCGGGCTACAACGTCGAGCAGGCGCGGATCGCGGTCGGCAACGGCGGCCTGTTCGGCCAGGGCCTCTTCGACGGCTCCCAGACCGGGTCCGGGTTCGTCCCCGAGCAGCACACCGACTTCGTCTTCACCGTCGCCGGCGAGGAGCTGGGGCTGGTCGGCGCCGGCTTCCTGATCCTGCTGCTGGGTGTCGTGCTGTGGCGTGCGCTCCTGATCGCCGCCCGCACCGACGACGTCTTCGGCCGGATCGCAGCCGCCGGGATCGCCTGCTGGTTCGGCTTCCAGGCGTTCCAGAACATCGGGATGTGCGTCGGGATCATGCCGGTCACCGGCGTACCGCTCCCGTTCGTGTCGTACGGCGGCTCCTCGATGTTCGCCGGCATGCTCGCCATCGGGCTGCTCCAGAACATCCACCTGCGCACCCTCACCGCTCCCGCCTCCCGGATGCAGCCGGCGAAACGGGTGCTGGTGAGGGGCTGAACGCTGCCGGTGCCGGCGACGCGCCTGGCTGAGACTGTCGGCGCGCGGGCCTAGGGTTCGTCAGGTGAAGACACGATGAGCAAGGAAGCGGCCCTGCGGGCGATGCGCGAGGCGCGGTTCAACGCACGGTCGGCGCGTACGCCGACTCCCGCGAAGCCGGCGACGCCGGTCGCTCGACCGGCCAAGCCCGACGCGCCGGCCCCTGCTCCGGCGACCGCGGCTGCCCCGGCCTCAGCATCCGACGCGCTGTGTGGGCACCGTTCGATGAACGGGCGCACCTGCACCCGCGAGCAGGGGCACGCGGCCAAGAGCCACCGCTATTCCTAGCTACCAGCCCACGGCGATCGAAGCCAGGGCGCTCGAGACGACGAACGTCAGCAGGAAGGCCCAACCGCCGGTCAGCCGACGTGTCCCGGGCTGTGGTGGCCGCGACAGCCCGGTCGGCCCGCCCAGCACAAGGTAGGCGAGCATTCCGAGCGGGGCGGCGATGCCCTGGATCCAGAACCACGCCCAGCGGGTCGCGCGCCAGGGCTGCGGGCCCACGATCAGCAGCCCGAGGGTCGCCAGCACCAACAGCGGGCCGCCCAGCGCCAGCGGCCACGGCAGCTGCCAGGCGAGGAAGCTGGCGCTGAAGGGCGGACCGGGGTCGGACCTGCGCTCGACGTCCAGGTCCTCGTTGGACGCCACCAGTCGGTCGACAACCCCTGGTCTGACGAGCGGGAGCCTCTCGTCGCCCCGTGGCCCGCTCCGGCGCGGCTTGGCCTCTCCGAGCTCCACGTAGTAGGCGAACGGGCCATCGCGCCAGTGCAGATCCACCCGCGCATATCCCCGCGCTCCTTCGGGCATCCCGCCGTAGACCTCGACGGACGTCACCTCGCCCGAGGCGACTGCGTCCTCGAGGTCGGCCAGCGACGAGGAGCGCTCACCGACGAACACCACGGCCCCGAGCAGGACGATCCAGCCCGCGAACAGCGCCCACCCGAACCGTCGTGCCCCTGCCGACCAGGCACCCGGCGCCAACGGGTTCGGCGCCTCGATCGCCGTCGGTGTGGTCATCGTGAGCACCCTTCGTTCCGTGGGTAGACGCCAGCGGAGTGGTCAGGCCCCGAGCGCCCGATGCTAGTCCGGAACCCATCTCCGCACGCCGATCGACGCCGCTGCGGCGACCGCGTCGGTGGTCGAGGAGGTCGCGCAGCGACCGTCACGAGACCCCCGGGCATGCCTATGGCCCGCCGGGGGCAGGTTCCAGGGGACGTGCGGGTGCCTTGGTTTCGAGGCTCGCTGCGCTCGCACCTCAACCAGCGGCGTCCGGTGGTCGAGGAGGTCGCGCAGCGACCGTCACGAGACCCCGGGCCCGGTGGTCGAGGACGTCGCGTAGCTCGTCACCTTCGGTGGTCGAGGAGGTCGCGCAGCGACCGTCACGAGACCCCCCGGACGTGCCTGTGGCCCCGCCGGTGGCGAGGTCCGGGGGCTGAGGGGCGTGCGGGTGCCTTGGTTTCGAGGCTCGCTGCGCTCGCACCTCAACCAGCGGCGGGCGCGCGCGCTGGCTGGTGGTCGAGGAGGTCGCGCAGCGACCGTCACGAGACCCCGGGCATGCCTGTGGCCCCGCCGGGGCGGGGTCCAGGGGGGTGTGGTGGTCAGGGAGCGGGTTCGGTCCAGTCGGGGTCGGCCCAGTCGGGAGGATCAGGGTCGGGTTCGGGGTCGACTGGTCGGGGTGGGTCGAGCACTCGGGTGCCGGTGTGGTCGACCAGCCAATGCTGCCCGTGCGGTGAGGACCACAGATAGGTCCCGGGCTGGACGATGACGTAGCGCCAGTAGCCGAAGGTCTTGGCCCGATGATGTCGCCGACACAGGGGCACGAGGTTGCAGGGGCAGGTAGAGCCGCCGGCGGCGTGCGGGTGGGCGTGGTCGAGGTCGCAACGTTCGGCACGACGGTTGCAGTGCGGGGCACGACAGGTGTGGTCGCGCAGCTCGACGCGGCGCCGGAGCCGGTCGGGGATCTCGTAGGAGTCCACCGGGACGTGCTCGGCCAGGTCGACCACCGGCCGGACGATCACGCTGGTGCCGGGTTGTGCGCACCACCGACGGATCTGCTCCACGCTCACCGGGGTCTGGGTGTTCCCCCACCGACCCACAGTGCTGCAGCCTGTCCTGACACCAGTGCTGATCCCGGTGAGGGCGGTGTCGGTGAGGTGGACGAACAGCTCGACCTTCCGACCGGGCACGGTGCGGCTGAGCTCGCCGGTGTCGGGGTCGGCGAGGGGCAGGTCCAGTGACAGGTCGTGTCGCGCCAGCTCGCCGGCGGCGATCGAGCGGCGTACGTCGAGGGACTCCTCGCAGCCCAGCTGGCCCAAGACGGTGGCGCGGCGCGAGAGGGCCTGGTCGAGGTCCATCGCGTCGGCGGCATCCAGCACCCCGGAGATGTGGGTGACCCCCTTGCCGGTCTCGGTGGGGTGGATGGTGAAGTGCCGGTGGTCGGCGCTCTCCTTGCGTCGTTCCTCCGCGGCCTGGGGGTCGAACCTGGCGATCGCCTCAGCCACGAGGCGTTCGACCTGGACCCAGGTGCAGGTCGGGAGCGCGAAGGCCAGGTTGCGGTCCACGAACGCCGCTGCCTCCGCCGTCAGGGTGCGGGTGAGGTCGGCGACCCGCAGTGCTTTCCACACCGGGACCTTCCCGGCGTACACGGCGTCGCGGACCCGCGGGAGCCGCCAGCCGCACTCGATGACCTTCCCGACATGGTCCCGGCCACCGTCGAGGGACCGGCCCAGGGTCGCGACCAGCTCGCTCAACCCGAACTCCGAGACCAGGGGTGCGCCGGGGCCCGCGATCGGGATCCCCGTATCGACATACGAATCGCGGATCGTCGCGGCGCCCTCGAGGTCCTCGACCACGTTCGCATCAGCCCACGCGATCACGTTGCGGAACTCCTCGACCTCGACCCGCTGCCGGGCCTGGACGCCGTCGGCGAGGTCGCGCAGCAGCTCAGCGGTGGACCGGCCATCCGATCCGGTCGCCCAACCACTCCGCGTCTGTTTCATAAAGAACATTCAACACGAGGGCACCGACACAACCCGCACGTCGGGAGCCTGGCTGTGGAGAACCGCCTCGGGTCTCGTGACGGTCGCTGCGCGACCTCCTCGACCACCGGCGTGGCGGCGGCCTCCTCGACCAGCGGCGTGAGGGGTCTCGTGACGGTCGCTGCACGACCTCCTCGACCACCGAGGCGAGGGGTCTCGTGACGGTCGCTGCGCGACCTCCTCGACCACCGGAGTCGCGCCCTCCTCGACCTCCCGCCCGCAGGGGTCTCGTGGCGGTCGCTGCGCGACCTCCTCGACCAACGTAGCCGCGACCTCCTCGACCACCGACGGGCGGCGACTCATCGACCGGCGGGTCAGCTGGCCTTCTTGGCAGCAGCCTTCTTCTTCGCGGCGGTCTTCTTCGCAGGTGCCTTCTTCGCAGCCTTCTTCGCGGGCTTCTTGGCGGCCGGCTTCTTCTCCTCGGCCGGCTCCTCGCCCCGGGCGGTCTTGGCGGCCTCGACGGAGCGCTGCAGGGCGGCGAGGAGGTCGACGACCTCGCCGCCGGTCTTCGTCGACGTGGGGGTACGGCGGACCTCGCCCCCCTCGACCTTCGCCTTGACGACAGCCTCGACGGCCGCTGCGTAGTCGTCCTCGAACTCCTCGGGCTCGAAGTCGCCGGCAAGGGTCTCGACCAGCATCCGCGCCATCTTGACCTCGGCGTCCTTGACCTCGCCGGTCTCGACGTTGAAGTCGGGCGTGCGGATCTCGTCGGGCCACATCATCGTCTGCATGACGATCACGTCGCCGCGCACGCGCAGCACCGCGGTAGTGGTCCGCTGCCGCAGGGCGACCGTCACGACGGCCATCCGGTCGGCCTCGAGCAGCGCCTGCCGCAGCAGGGCGTAGGGCTTGGCGCCGGTCGACTCCGGCTCGAGGTAGTAGGACTTCTCGAAGAGCATCGGGTCGATTTGGTCGGTGGGGACGAACTTCTCGACCGCGATCTCACGCGACGACGTGGAGGGCAGCTCGGCCAGGTCGTCGTCGGTGAGGATGACCATCTCGCCGTCCTCGGTCTCGTAGCCCTTGGCGATGTCGGCGTAGGGGACCTCCTCGCCGTCGATCGAGCAGATCCGTTGGTACTTGATCCGGCCGCCGTCCTTGGCGTGCACCTGACGGAACGACACGTCGTGGCTCTCGGTCGCGGAGTAGAGCTTCACCGGCACGCTCACGAGGCCGAACGAGACGGCACCCTTCCAGATCGCACGCATGATGACAGGGTACGACCATGCACGGACATACCGTGGCCGTCGTAGGGGGAGGAATCCTCGGACTGGCCGTCGCGCGCGAGCTCACCCGCCGCCGTCCGGGCACCCAGGTGGTCGTCTTCGAGAAGGAGGACCGGCTCGCCGCCCACCAGACGGGCCACAACTCGGGCGTGGTGCACGCCGGGATCTACTACCGCCCCGGCAGCCTCAAGGCCGAGCTGTGCGCGCGCGGTCGCGGCCTGCTCCGCGACTACTGCCTCGAGCACGACCTGCCGTACGTCGAGTGCGGCAAGCTCGTCGTCGCCGTCGACCCTGCCGAGATGAGCCGGCTCGACGCGCTCGAGCGCACGGCAACGGAGAACGGCGTTCCCGGCCTGCGCCGCATCGGAGCAGGCGAGATCACCGAGATCGAGCCGCACGCGACCGGGCTGGCCGCGCTCCACTCGCCCCGCACGGCGATCACCGACTACGTGGCGGTCGCGCGGCAGTTGGCGGGGGACGTCGAGGCGGCCGGCGGCGTCGTACTCCTGTCCACGGCGGTCACCGACGTCTTCCGCGCCGGACGGGGCAGCCGGCTGCAGGTCGTCGCGGCCGGGGCGGTGCACCACGTCGACCACCTGGTGCTGTGCGCCGGTCTCGACGCCGGCCGGCTCGGCCGTCGCATCGACGGGCAGCGGGAACCGCGGATCGTGCCGTTCCGCGGCGAGTACCTCGCCGTGACCGGCCCGAAGCGCGACCTGGTGCGCGGCATGGTCTATCCGGTCCCCGACCCGCGCTACCCGTTCCTCGGCGTCCACTTCACCCGACGCGTCGACGGCAGTCTGGAGATCGGCCCGAACGCGGTGCTGGCGCTCGATCGCGAGGGGTACGGCGTACGCCCCGGCCTCCGTCTCGCGGACGCAGCCGGAACCCTCGCCCATCCCGGCTTCTGGCGGATGGCCCGCACCCACTGGCGTACCGGTGTCCGGGAGGTGCGCGGGTCGCTGTCGAAGCGGGCCTACCTGAGCGCTGCCCGGCGCTACGTGCCGGACATCGGTCCCGCTGACGTGGTGCGGGCCGGCGCGGGCGTCCGGGCCCAGGCGGTCGCACGCGACGGCTCGCTGCTCGACGACTTCGCGATCGTCAGCAGCAACGGGGTCACGAGCGTGCGCAACGCCCCTTCGCCGGCGGCGACGTCCAGCCTCGCGATCGCCGAGCACGTCGTGGACCTGATCCAAGGCGGCTGAGCGGCATGATGGGGTCCGTGCCTGCGCTGCTGCCGATGCTCGCGACCGCGGGCACCCACGTGCCTGTCGGCGACGACTGGCGGCACGAGGTGAAGTGGGACGGCGTCCGGGCGCTCGCGCACGTCGACCCCGCGACGGGGTCCGGCGTGCGGCTCACCAGCCGCAACGGCAACGACATCACCGGCGCGTGGCCGGAGCTGGCCTCGCCTCCAGCCGCCCGCGACGTCGTGGTGGACGGCGAGATCATCGCGCTGAACGAGCGCGGCCTGCCGGACTTCCGGGTGCTCGCGGAGCGGATCCACGTGCGCAAGGCGGCGACGGTGGCGCGGCTCGCCGAGCGGGTCCCCGCGACGTACATGGTCTTCGACCTGCTCCGCCACGACGGCGTCGACCTCACCCCGTTGCCGCTCACCGAGCGGCGTGCCCGGCTCGAGGCTCTCGACCTCGGCGACTCCGGCTGGCAGGTGCCGACCACGTACGACGACGGCGCCATGCTCTTCGACGCGACCCGCGCGCAGGGGCTCGAGGGCATCGTCAGCAAGCGGCTCGACTCGCGCTACCGGCCGGGCGAGCGCACGCCCCACTGGCTGAAGTTCGCGCACCGGCACCGGGCGTCGTACGTCGTGGGCGGCTGGCGCCCGCAGGTCGGGGGCACCCACCTCGCCGCGCTCCTCGTCGGCGAGCCGACCGCCGACGGCCTGCTCTACCGCGGCCGGGTCGGCAGCGGGATCGGGCCGAAGCAGTCGAAGCTGCTGACCGAGGTGGTGGCGCCTCTCGGACGGGGCACGAGCCCGTTCGCCGACGAGGTGCCCCGGGTCGACGCCCAGGGCACGGTCTGGCTGGAGCCGGTCCTGGTCGTGGACATCGACACCCACGGTGCCGGCTACGAGCGGCTGCGGCAGCCGTCGTTCCAAGGCCTGCGGGGCGACCTGACACCCGACGATCTCGGAGGCGGCCGATGAGCGAGGTCCACGTCGACGTCGAGGGGCGCACCCTCAAGCTGAGCAACCTGGAGAAGGTGCTCTATCCCGCGACCGGCACCACCAAGGGGGAGGTGCTCGACTACTACGCCAAGATCGCCCCGGTGCTGCTCCCGCACCTCGCCGGTCGGCCGGTCACCAGGATCCGGTGGCCGCACGGTGTGCAGACGATGAGCTTCTTCGAGAAGAACGTGCCCCCCGGCACCCCGTCGTGGGTGCGCACCGCTGAGGTCCCGACGACCGGGTCGCGCGGCACCAGCCGCAACGGCGACACCCTGGTGTTCCCGATCGTCGAGGACCTCGCCACCTTGATGTGGATGGTCAACCTCGCGGCTCTCGAGCTGCACGTGCACCAGTGGACGGTCGACGAGTCGGGCGAGCCCCGGGGTGCCGACCGGCTGGTGGTCGACCTCGATCCCGGCGAGCCGGCCGGGCTCCACGAGTGCTGCCAGGTGGCGCTCCTCGCCCGGAAGGCGCTCGCCGCGCGCGGCCTGGACGCGCGGCCGGTGACCAGCGGCAGCAAGGGCCTCCACCTCTACGCCGACCTGTCGTCGTACCTGCCGTCGGAGGAGGTGACCGGCGTGGCCAAGGAGGTCGCCGAGGAGCTCGCCACCGCCCACCCCTCCTCGATCACCGCGACCATGACGAAGGCGCGGCGCCGCGGCAAGGTCTTCATCGACTGGTCGCAGAACGCCGGCTCGAAGACCACGATCGCGCCGTACTCCCTGCGCGGGCGGGACCGCCCCACCGTCGCCACCCCGGTGACGTGGGACGAGGTCGAGGCCGGCGCCGAGGACGAGCTGGCGCTCGACCAGTTCGGGATGGCCGAGGTGCTCCGGCGCGTCGAGGAGTACGGCGACCTCTTCGCTGCTGTCGAACCTGACTGACCGCGCCCGGGCGAGCTAGTCCGGCACCCACCGCCGGATCTCGAGCTCGTCGTCGAGGGAGAGCGCGGGTGGTTCCGGTGCCCACGCTGGCGGCTCGAGCGTCCACGACCGAGGGACGCTGCGTGCAGCAGCGCGTTCGCGAGCCGCGACCATCCGCGCGATCTGCACCTCCGGCCCGTCTCCGGCAACGATGACGAAGGGCTCGACGCCATGACCACGCATCAGTTCCGAACGCGCGACGTCGGTGCGGTGGCGGGACCGGTCACGGTGGAGCGCGCCGTCGTACTCGCCTGCCACACCGGTCTCCGGCCAGATCTCGTCGACGACCGCGCGTTCGACTCCGACGCAGCGAATCCCCTGCACGAGCCAGATCCGGTGTCCCTCCAGGCTGACTCGTGAGGTGATGCTCTCAGCGGTGTCGCTGAGCTTGCGGGGCGTCACCAAGGGCACCGGCAGGCGGGTGCGGCCGTCGTTCGCGAGACCGTCGAAGAACCCTGCGCGATAGAGGCGCAAGGCGGCCCAGCCGGTGACGGCGCCGTCGTCCCCGCAACGCACGGACTGTTCGAGGATCCGTGCTCGACGACGGAGCTGTCGGTCGAGGACGGGACGTGGTAGCCGTGGGTCGTTTGCCGCCAGAGTCCGCGCCGCGCTTGGTGGCGGGTCGGTCCCCGGAGGCCTGCGGGGTCGATTCGCACCGGGACCACCAGGCCCCGCGCGGGTGGACAGCGCGGCCTCCATCGATCGGGCATGCGCAGAGGTGTGCCCGACGACGAGGTCGCTCGAAACCGGGTCGACGGCCCCCTGTGGATGGATGCGAATACGCCTGCGGCGTGCCGAGCGGGACGCATCTGCGACCAACGGGGCTCAGCGCAGCCGGCGGCGCATCCCGTAGACGTCGAACTCGTTGACCGCGCCGGAGTCGGCCTCGCTCAGGAACCCGCCGTCGACCTCGTCGAAGGTCGCGTCGATGAGCAGCTGGAACTCCGGCGATGGCGCGGCGACCCGGATCGGCGTGGTGTCGATGCGCCAGCCTTCGCGGCCGAAGTCGTTGAGCACGCCGATGAGCGTGGTGTTCTTCTCGGCGACGATGCCCTCGAACCCGTCGGCGGCCTCGATGAGGTAGACCGGCCGGGCGACCGAGAGCGTGTTGGCGTCGTACAGCGGCAACCAGAGGCGCGCGTATTCGTACGACGGTGTGCTCATGCCCCCAGTCTAGGACCGGCCGTGGACAGGAGCGCCAGCGTTTCTTCGCGGTCGACCCGAAATGTCGGGACGACCCACCCGAACGGGTCAGGCGGAGCGCAGCGGCCGCACCGCACCCGGATCGACCAGGTGGGCGGGTTCGAGCGCGGCGCCGAGCACGAGGCCGTTGCCCGCGATGGCCGGCGCGTCGACCACGTCGGCGACGATCACGGTCACGTTGTCGCGGCTGCCGGCGTCGAGGGCTGCCTGCACCAGGTGGGTCGCGGCCAGCCGCAGCGAGGGCACGGTGAGGATCATCGCGAGGGCTGCCTCGTGGACCACGTCGCTCAGCCCGTCGCTGCACAGCAGCAGCCGGTCGCCGGGGCGCAGGTCGAGCCAGATCAGGTCGGGGGTCGGCGAGCTGAGCGCGTCGACCGCATGCAGCACCACGTTGCGCAGCGGCGATGCGGCCGCCTCCTCGGGCGTGATCCGACCGGCGTCGACCATCGCCTGCACCATCGTGTGGTCGTGGCTGAGCTGGGTGAACCCGCCGTCGCGCAGCAGGTAGGCGCGCGAGTCGCCGACGTGGGCGAGCGCGGTCTGGACGCCGTTGGTCAGGACCGCCGTGAGCGTGGTCGCCATCCCGAGCCGCCGCGGGTCGGCGTCGACGCCGCGGACGAGCTGGTCGTGCGCCTCCCCGGTCGCGGCAGCCAGGAGGCGGAGGGGATCGTGACCGGGGGCGGCGAGGGCGCGCGCGCTGACGACGTACGACGTCGTGGCCGAGGCCACCTCGCCGGCGGCGGCGCCGCCCGCCCCGTCGGCGACGCACAGCAGGTAGGGGCCGGCGAACCCGGCGTCCTCGTTGTTCTCCCGAAACCGACCGGTGTCGCTCTCGGCGGCGAAGCGGAACTGCAGCATGACCCTCACCCCTTCACGGGCGACGGTGCCCGCGCTGTCTGAGGAACGCCTGGGAGGAGGTCGTGAGTTCCCGAGGGGTTTCGAGGCGACCCCGCGCTGGCGCGCGGTGTCGGCACCTCAACCACCGACTTCTTTCGCTCGTAGCGCGCGAGCAAGCTCGCGGGCTACGAGCGAAAGCCGACCTGACCGACGACGCTGCGGCCGATGTGGACGTAGGCGAGCTTGTCGGCCGGGACGACGGTGCGCTGGCCCTTGGAGTCGGCGAGGATCAGGACGCCACCGGAGGCGATCGCCTCGGTGACGAGCTTCTCGATCGCGTCGGAGCTCTCGTCGGTCTCCAGGGTCAGCTCGCGGGCGGCGTTCTGCACGCCGATCTTGACCTCCACTGAGGCTCCTTCGATGTTCGTGCGGTGGGTTCTCGTCGAGCCTAGTCGGTGAGGGGATAGCCCCGGATGCCGCGCCAGGCGAGACCCGACACCAGGGCGACCGCCTGCTCCCGGTCGAGCCCGCCGGGGTCGGTGAGCCAGAACCGGGCGCTCACCTGGCCGATGCCGACCAGGGAGACCGCGAGCAGCTTGGACGCAGCGGCCGGGAGACCGGTGTCCTCCTTGATCACCTCGGTGATCAGGTCGGCGCACTCGGTCGTCACCCGGTCGACGTGGTCGCGGACGGCCGGCTCGCTGGTGAAGTCGGACTCGAAGACCAGCCGGAACGCGCCGGCGTCGTGGGCGACGTAGCCGAAGAAGGCATCCATGGTCGCCGCCACGCGCTGCTTGTTGTCGGTGGTCGACTCCAGTGCGGCGCGGCAGTTGGCGATGATCGTGTCGCACGCCTCGTCGAGGAGGGCGAGGTAGAGCTCGAGCTTGCCGGGGAAGTGCTGGTAGAGCACCGGCTTCGAGACGCCGGCCCGCTCGGCGATGTCGTCCATCGCGGCAGCGTGGTAGCCCTGCGCGACGAAGACCTCGAGGGCGGACGCGAGTAGCTGGGCACGGCGCTCACGGCGCGGCAACCTGATCCCGCGCGGACGGCGCGGGTCCTCGACGTCGTACGACCTGCTGACCACGCCGTGAGCCTACTCCCGGGTACGCCGCCGCAGGTGCGGGGCGGGGTCCGGATGACGGGACGTGTCGAGCGGGCGCCGGCGTGCCGGGGACCATGGACGGACCTGGGAACACCAACCAACAGGTCGCTGTTACCTCCAGACCATCCCCTGACGAGGAGCACCACCGTGAGCTTTCCGCCGCTGGTCGAGCCGGCCGCCGAGCTGACCATCGACGAGGTCCGTCGCTACAGCCGCCACCTGATCATCCCCGACGTGGGCATGGCCGGGCAGAAGCGGCTCAAGAACGCCAAGGTGCTGGTCATCGGCGCCGGCGGACTCGGCAGCCCGGCGCTGCTCTACCTGGCCGCGGCGGGCGTGGGCACCCTCGGCATCGCGGAGTTCGACACCGTCGACGAGTCGAACCTGCAGCGCCAGGTCATCCACGGCGTCAGCGACATCGACAAGCCGAAGGGTCTCTCGGCCAAGGAGTCGATCGCCGAGATCAACCCCTACGTCAACGTGGTCCTCCACGAGGAGCGCCTCGACAACGACAACGTCTTCGAGGTCTTCCGCGGCTACGACCTGATCGTCGACGGCACCGACAACTTCGCCACGCGCTACATGGTCAACGACGCGGCGTACTTCCTCGGGATCCCCTACGTCTGGGGCTCGATCTACCGCTTCGACGGTCAGGCGTCCGTCTTCGCGCCGACGCTGGCCGACGACGCTCCCTGCTACCGCTGCCTCTACCCCGAGCCCCCGCCGCCCGGCATGGTCCCCAGCTGCGCCGAGGGCGGCGTGCTCGGCGTGCTCTGCGCGTCGATCGGGTCGATCCAGGTCAACGAGGCGATCAAGCTGCTGGCCGGCATCGGCGAGCCGCTGGTCGGCAAGCTGATGATCTACGACGCCCTGGAGATGGAGTACCGCAAGCTGAAGGTCCGCAAGGACCCCAACTGCGCCCTCTGCGGCGAGAACGCCACGGTCACCGAGCTCATCGACTACGACGTCTTCTGCGGTGCGATCTCCGACGAGGCGGCCGACGCCGCCGCGGGCTCGACCATCTCCGTCGTCCAGCTCGAGCACATGCTCAAGGAGCGCGAGGAGGGCAGCCGCGACTTCGTCCTCGTCGACGTCCGCGAGCCCGTCGAGTACGAGATCAACCAGGTCCCGGGCTCGGTCCTCATCCCGAAGGGCGACTTCCTCAACGGGTCCGCCCTCGAGAAGCTGCCCGCTGACAAGCAGGTCGTCATGTACTGCAAGACCGGCGTGCGGTCGGCCGAGACACTGGCGATCGTCAAGGGCGCTGGCTACGGCGACGCGGTCCACGTGGGCGGCGGGGTCGTGGCCTGGGTCAACCAGATCGACCCGAGCCAGCCGGCGTACTGATCGGGCCGGCGTAACCGTCGCCGCCGGTCCTCGTTGACCGAAGTAGTAGTGGGAACCCGAGCCCCGGGAACCCGCCACCTGGTTCTTTGGAGCGTTTTCCGCACCGAGGGAGCACCTGAGGGTCCCGTCGCCACGCGACGGGGCCCTCGGCGTTTCTGCGCCTGGTCGATCGGACGGGGCACGGCAGGATGGACCGGTGGACCCGGCCAAGGAGGAGTACGTCGAGCAGGTGCTGTCGTGGGTCGAGCAGGTCCCACCCGGCCGGGTCACGACGTACGGCGCGATCGCGGCCGTCGTGGGCGGCGGCCCGCGCCAGGTCGGTGCGGTGATGTCGCGGCACGGAGGGCCCGTGCCGTGGTGGCGGGTGGTGCGTGCCGACGGCTCGCTGCCGCCGAGCCACGACGGGGAGGCGCGGGCGCGCTACCTGGAGGAAGGCACGCCGACCAGCGGCACGGGCCGGGTCCAGATGCGTGATGCCTTCTGGGACCCGGCTGTGCCCGATTGACCGAGCGCGTCTCCGGCGCGTCAGCCGAGGGCGGCGACGGCGGCGTCGTAGTCGGGCTCGCTGCCGATCGCGTCGACCAGCTGGTTGTAGATCACGGTGCCGTCGGTGTCGACGACCACGATCGAGCGAGCCAGCAGCCCGGCCCACTTGCCGTCGGTCATGCGGACGCCGTAGTCGTCACCGAACGGGGCGCGGAAGGCGGACGCGGTGACGACCTTGTCGATGCCCTCGGCGCCGCAGAACGCGTCGAGCGCGAACGGCAGGTCGTTGGACACGCAGATGACAGTGGTGTTGTCGAGGCCGCTGGCGAGCTCGTTGAACTTCCGGACGCTGCCCGAGCAGACCCCGGTCGCGATGCTCGGGAAGATGTTGAGGACGGTGCGGGTGCCCGCCGGGAGGGTGACCGGCGAGAAGTCGTTGCCGACCAGCTCGAAGGCGGGAGCCTTGTCGCCCGGTGCGGGGAGTTCGCCGACGGTGGAGACGGGGGTGCCGCCGAGTGAGGTGGTAGCCATGCGTCGTTTCTAGCAGGTCGCTCCACGCTCACCGCAGGCGGCCGAGCATGCCGACCGCCTGCCGGATCTCGAGCAGCCGACGCTCCCAGGTGATGCCGACCGTGGTCAGCAGCGCACCGGCCAGGCCGATCCACACCCACTGCGGGATGTCGCCGGCGTACGGGCCGATCTCGCGCACCACCACGATCGCCCCGACGACCCCGCCGACCATCAGCGGTGCACTCCACCGCAGCGCCGCGCCGGCGATCGTCAGCACCAGGCAGGCAGCGCCGAGGAGCAGGGCGCGGATCGACAGCGGGTCGCCGAGCACCCACAACAGCGACGGGACGGTCGCCAGCAGCAGCCCGGGAAGCAGCGCGAACTCGGTGCCGGCGTCCGGGTGGCGACGCAGGTGCACCAGGCCGAGGAAGGTCAGGGCGGCTGCGATGGGCAGCGTGTAGGGCTCCGGGGAGGAGACGCCCCGGTCGACGAGCCAGACCCACGACGCCATCGTGAAGACCGGGATCGCCGCCCAGACCAGGTCGCGCCGGGACTCGCGGATCAGCGCCGAGGCGGAGAGCAGGGCGCCGAGGACGGCCAGGTGCAGGGCGAGCGAGCCGCCCGCGTCGGTGGCGGCGACGATCGCCGGCGGTACGGCGAGCAGCGCGACCGTGAGCGCCGGGACCTCGACCTCGGGCCTCGGCCGGGCGATGGCGAGCACTCCGAGCAGGAGGAGGAGCGGCATGCCGAGCCACGCCGCGTCGACGTCGTTGGCGGTTCCGGTGGTCCAGACGAGCACCGCGAGGGCGGGGGAGAGCGTGACCGCGGCGACGCCGCGCAGCGCTGGGGTGCCGCCGAGGAAGTGGGCGATCAACGCGATCCCCAGCAGGATGCCGGAGGCGGTCGCGACGACCGGCGTGCTCGGCAGGGCGAGCACCACCCCGAAGCCGCCGATCCCGAGCGCGACCACGCCGAAGGTGGTCTGCCGTACGCCGTTCGCGGCCAGTCCGAGCACCAGGCTGCCGGTCGCGACCAGGCCGAGCGCCCCGACCACGGCGGCGAGCGCGACGTCGTACGACGCCAACGTCACCACGGCCGCGACGCCTGCGACCACGGCGCCGGTGTGCCACCACGCGGTGCGCAGCCGGCTGTCCGGCGCCTGCAGGAGGAAGGCGAGGAGGGCGAGCGGCACCAGGACCGAGGGGACGGTGAGCAGCGGCTCGGTGACCGGGTCGGGCTGCTGGAGGACCGCTGCGAACGCCCGGTCCGAGCCGAGGTCGGCGATCCGCACCAGCGCGGTGATGCCCGCGACCGCGTCGAAGCCGAGGAGGGCCAGCGAGCCGATCGCCGACGGAGCGAGGGCGACCGTGCGCAGGGACCGCGGGAGGAGGCGGTAGCCGGCGACCCAGGCGGCGGTGACGACGAGCGTGACCAGGCCGGCGATCCGCGCCGACTCGTCGACGGCCGGGGTGACGAGCGCGATGGTGACCAGCAGCGCGCCGACCGAGGCGCCGCCCACGGTGAGGTCGCGCCTCTTGAGCACGAGGCCGGGCGCCAGCGCCGTCGCGGCCGAGGCGAGCAGGGACCAGCCGGCGCCGTGGGCCCACAGTGCCGTCAGGGTCGGGTTCTCGAAGGCGTCCCCCAGGCCGAGCAGGGTCGTGATCGCCCAGACCAGGCCGGTGCCGATCCCGACGCTCCACGCGCGCACCGGCAGCGCCTGCCGCGACAGCCAGGTGACGGCGACGCCGAGCGCGACCACCAGGTGGCCGACGACCAGCTCGTGGTCGGTCGCGGCCGCGAGACCCGCCCACCCGACCACGTAGCCGACGCCGACGAAGACCTGCGGCGCGACCAGGCGCGGTCCGTCACCGAACCGGGGGAGGGCCATGCCGGTGCCGCCGAGCGCCATCGCCGCACCGGTCGCCGCCACTGCCCAGCCGTCGGAGGAGTCGCCGAACCAGCCGGCGGCGTTGGCGCCGAGGACGTCGAGCCCGAGGATGCCGAGCGCGACGACGCTCATCGACTCACCGGCGATCCGCAGCCCGAACCGGTTGAGCAGGAGCGCAGAACCGGCAGCGGCGGCGGTCAGGGTGAGCAGCACTGCCGTGCGGCCGCCGACGCCGAGCAGCGACCAGGAGACCGCGAGGAAGACGATCGCAGCCACCAGGAGGCACAGGGCGCCCAGGCCGAGCAGGATCTTCGGGATCGCGGCGGTGCCGATGCTGCCGCTGGGGCGGGTCGCGGGCGGCGCGGTCGGAGGGGGCGGGGGAGCAGGGGTCCCGGTCGGCGCGGTCGGGGGAGCAGGGGTCCCGGTCGGCGCGGTCGGCGCGGGGAGTGGGGGCGGCGCCGGCGCGGCGTACTGCGGCGCGGTCGCGCCGGCGATCGAGCGCAGCTGCGCCACCAGCGAGTCGGCGCGCTTCAGGGTCGTGAACAGCTCGACCGCGAGGGCGTGCCGGACGGGGAGCGAGCAGGTCGGGCACGAGGTCACTCCTCGCGGCAGCGCGGAGCGGCAGTCGGGACACAGGTCCGGGTCGGCGTAACGCATGTCATCAATCTCCCAGCGGCTGGCCGAGCCGGGCAGGGCGGCCCTACTCGACCTGGCTGAGTACGGGTACTCACCGGACACCGCGCGACGCCTCGTCGTCCACAGGCATACCCACAGTCTGGGGATGAAGTGGCGGTCGTCTGTGGACACGGCTGGGGAGCTTGTGGACGACACGCCGGAACCACGAAACTGCTCGAACTTCCTTCCCCGAACCCCTTGCGCGGTGCGGTGGTCGAGGCATAGAACTGCACTCACGTTCTCCCCCGGGAGAGCGGGATCAGCCGGAAGGCGAGGATCCAAACGGCAGACGATCCCTCACGGGAACGCGCGCCGCACGGACCGGGTGACGAGGTCCGTGGGAACCTGGCAGATCGGCCGGATCGATCGGGAGCGTCACCAGTACCGATCACCCGAAGGGCCCCTTGCGACTCATACTCACGAGGGGCTCTTCACCATTTTTGGATTGCGCGAGCGTGTCGCAGTCGATGAGTTCCGGGGTTGCGCGCCGTCGGCGGCTCACTGACGTCCTCGCTCGTCGAGTAGGCCGAGAGTTCTGGCGCGAGGGCGTGTCGACGGTCCCTACGGTGGGTGGGTACGTCGCCGGGTCTCGATACGCGCGTCGCGGGTTCGTTCCTCACCCGCGGCGCTACTCGACCTTCGCGCCTGGCCGGTAACCGTCCTCGTGCCTCGGACGGTTTCCGGGCGCTCAATTCGGCGGACCGGCGGGTAACCCCTAGCGTCCTGACCGTGCTCTACCAGGCGCTCCACACCGTCGTACCGCCGGCCGCGAAGGCCGTGTGGCGGCCGGTCGTGCGCGGCATTCACCACGTGCCGGCCACCGGCCCGGTGATCCTCGCCAGCAACCACCTCAGCTTCGCCGACTCGATGGTGATCCCGATCGTGGTGCCGCGGAAGGTCGTCTTCCTCGCGAAGTCGGACTACTTCACCGGCTCCGGCATCCGCGGTGCGATGTCGAAGGCGTGGTTCGAGGGGCTCGGCATGCTGCCGGTCGACAGGGAGGACTCGGCGGCGGCGATGAGCTCGCTGCAGACGGCGCTCGACGTGCTCGGTCGGGGGGAGGCGTTCGGCATCTATCCCGAGGGCACCCGCTCGCGGGACGGCCGGCTCTACCGCGGCCGCACCGGCGTCGCCCACCTCGCCCTCACCTCGGGAGCACCGGTCGTCCCGGTGGGCCTCACCGGCACCGAGCAGCTGCAGCCGATCGGGTCGCGACTGCCCCGGCTGGCGCGGGTGACGGTCGCGTTCGGGGAGCCCATCACCGTCGCCGACGAGTACGACGGACTCGCGGTCGGTCGGGCTCGCCGCGACCTCACCGACCGGATCATGGACGCCATCGGAGCGCTCACCGGACAGGTCCCGGCCGGGGTCTACAACGACCGGCCGGTCCTCGACGACTGACCCGTCGCCGTACCCCTGCTGCACCTCTGTGAACGCCCCCGCGGCGGCGCACGATGGATGGAGCAGTGCACATCGAGCCAGCGAGGTGAGGTCGATGGGAAGCACGGAGGTCCTGAGCCGGTCCGTCCAGCGCACGCACGACGCGCTCGCCGAGGAGCTGGAGGTGCTGCGCACGCGGTTCGGGCCGCCCGGCGAGCACGAGGAGCTGGAGGGGCCGCACCGCGGCTACCAGCCCATCGACGAGTTCGTGACGACCGCGAGCCGACACCTGCACGCCGTCAACGAGGTGCTGGTGCCGCCGGCGCGCAAGGAGCTGCCCGACGGCAAGCAGGTCACCCACGACTACCACGACTCCATGAGGGTCCTCGAGGTCGTGCTCGCCCACGTCAAGGCCCATGAGTACGGCTCGGTCTACGAGAAGCGGATCACCTGGCCGGCGGTGTGGTCCGAGGTCGGTACGGCGCTCACCGTGCTGCGCGCGCGTGAGGAGGAGCTCGCCGAGCGGCTCACCGACCTGCTCGACGACATCGAGATCGACGCGCTCGCGGAGCGGCTGGACGGGGTCGAGCCGGGGGAGCCGTCGCGACCCCATCCGTACCTGCCGCACAGCGGCGTGCTCGGGTCGGTCGCGCGGGGGGTCGCGAAACGCACCGACCGGGCATGGGACCACGCCGAGGGCCGGCCGCTCTCGTGGCCGAGCCGGGCGGAGAAGAAGCGCCCGGGGCTGTTGGGGCAGTACCTCATGGCCGACCCCCGGTTCGATCCGGACGAGCCGCCGGACGAGAAGTCCCACTGACCGCGGGTGCGGCAGGATCGGCGCATGCGCCCGCCGCTCGCCGACGCCCTCGACCTCGCACCGCACCCCGAAGGCGGGTGGTACCGCCAGACCTGGGTCTCGCCCGAGACGGTCACGCTGCCCGACGGGAGGGTGCGCCCGACCGCGACGCTGATCTACTTCCTGCTGCCGGCCGGCGACTCGTCGGCGTGGCACCGGGTCGCGTCGGACGAGATCTGGCTCGCCCACACCGGATCGGTCACGCTCGAGCTCGGCGGCCCGGGGGCCGCGCCCGCCGACGCCGTGACCACGATCGTGGTCGACAGCACGACGCCGCAGGCCCTGGTGCCGGCCGGCATCTGGCAACGGACCGTGCCCACGGACGCCGACGCGCTCGTCAGCTGCCTGGTCTCGCCCGGCTTCGACTTCGCCGACTTCGAGCTCGCCGACAAACCCGGCGAGCCGTCGCCAACTTGACGACGGCTCGACGGGTCCTGAGCCCGAGTTTGTGACGAGTCGGCGATCTGTCGGGCGGGGATGATTGGCTGTGCCGTGACATGACCCCTGCTCCCTCGACAGCTCCCTCGACTGCGCGTTACCGCCTCGCGCCGCGGCGCGCGCCCGCGCCGCCGCCCGAGCTCGACGAGCACCAGCGGCGGGTCGTCGACCACGAGGGTGGGCCGCTGCTCGTGCTCGCCGGTCCCGGCACCGGCAAGACGACGACGATGGTGGAGGCGATCGTCGACCGGATCGAGCGGCGCGGCGCCGACCCCGACTCGGTGCTCGCGCTGACCTTCTCGCGCAAGGCGGCCGAGCAGCTGCGCGACCGGGTGACCGCGCGGCTCGGGCGCACGCTGTCGAGCGGCCTGTCCTCGACCTTCCACTCCTTCGCCTACGGTCTCGTCCGGCGCTACGCGCCCGCCGAGCTGTACGCCGCGCCGCTGCGGCTGCTGTCGGCCCCCGAGCAGGACGTCGTGCTCCAGGAGCTGCTCACCAACGCGCCCGAGTCGATCCGGTGGCCCGAGTCGCTGCGGGCCGCGGTCGGCACCCGCGGCTTCGCCCGTGAGGTGCAGGCCGTCATCGCGCGCGCCCGCGAGCGCGGGCTCGACCCGGGCCAGCTCGTCGAGCTCGGCCGGAGCGAGCGGGTGCCGGAGTTCGAGGCGGCGGGCCTGTTCCTGGAGCAGTACCTCGACGTGCTCGGAGACCAGTCCGCGATCGACTACCCCGACCTCATCACCCGCGGTGTGATCGAGGCGCGGGTCCACCAGACCGAGCTGCGGGCGGCGTACTCCTGCGTGTTCGTCGACGAGTACCAGGACACCGACCCCAGCCAGGTCGCACTGCTCCGGGCGTTGGCCGGCGACGGTCGCGACCTGGTCGCGGTAGGTGATCCGGACCAGTCGATCTACGGCTTCCGCGGCGCCGACGTGCGCGGCATCCTCGAGTTCCCGCGCCAGTTCCCGACCGCGGCGGGGGAGCAGGCGCCGGTCCTCTCGCTCGGCACCACCCGGCGGTTCGGTTCGCGGCTGCTGCGCGCGTCGCGGTCGATCGCGGCCGGGATCGCGATCCGGGGCGCCATCCCGGCCGCGGCCTTCGACGCCTTCCGGCACCCGGAGCCGGCGGTCACCGAGCTGGGCCCCGGCACGATCGAGGTGTTCACGTTCGACACCGCGCGGGCCGAGGTCGAGCGGGTCGCCGACCTGTTGCGGCGGGCCCACCTCGAGGACGGTGTCGGCTGGAGCGAGATGGCCGTGCTGGTGCGCTCGGGGCGGACGTCGATCCCCGGGCTGCGTCGGGCGCTGACCGCCGCCGGCGTGCCCGTCGAGGTGGCCGGCGACGAGACTCCGCTGGTGCGCGAGCCGGCGGTGGCCGTGCTGCTGTCCGCGCTCGAGCTGCTGGTGGCCGACGACGTGCCGCGCGACCGGATCGAGGAGCTGCTCATCTCCCCGCTGGGCGGGCTCGACGCGACCGAGGTGCGGGCGCTGACGCGGGCGCTTCGCGCGGTCCACCCCGAGGTCGGCCCCCGCGAGCTGGTCCGCCGCGCGGTGCTCGACCCGACGCTGCTCGACGGCGTCGACGGTCAGCCTGCCGCTCGCGCGCGCGCCCTGGCGCGGCTGCTCGACCGGGCGCGCACCGACCTCGCCGAGGGCGCGTCGGCCGAGCAGGTGCTCTGGACCCTCTGGAGCGGCACGTCCTGGGGCGACCGGCTGCGCGCCGCCAGCCTGGGCGGCGGCCAGGCGGCCCGGCTGGCCCACCGCGACCTCGACGCGCTGTGCGCGTTGTTCGAGACCGCGGCCCGGTCGGAGGAGCAGCGCGACCACACCAGCGTGGCGACGTTCCTCGCGACCCTGTCCGCGCAGGAGATCCCCGCCGACACGCTCGCCGAGCGCGGCGTCCGCGGCGAGGCCGTGCGGCTGCTGACGGCTCACCGGGCCAAGGGACTGGAGTGGCGGCTGGTGGTGGTGGCGCACGTCCAGGAGGGCAGCTGGCCCGACCTGCGCCGCCGTGACTCGCTGCTCGGCGCCGACCGGATCGGACCGGCCGGGCAGGGCGGCCTGCTCCCGCCGCTGACCCGGGCCGCGATGCTCGCCGAGGAGCGGCGGCTGTTCTACGTCGCGGTGACCCGGCCCCGCCAGCGGCTGGTCGTGACAGCCGTGCGCTCGCCCGACGACGACGGCGAGCAGCCCTCCCGGTTCCTCACCGAGCTCGGTCACGAGGTGGTGCACCGCGTCGGGCGGCCCCCGCGGCCGCTGTCGGTGCAGGGGCTGGTGGCCGAGCTCCGCCGTACCACCGCCGATCCGGCGCAGCCGCTGCCGCTCCGCGAGGCGGCCGCCGCCCGGCTCCGGCTGCTGGCGACCACCGAGGTGCACGGCCGCCCGTTCGCGCCGTACGCCGATCCGGCGACCTGGTGGGGTCTCCGCAGCCCGTCGCGATCGCTGCGGTCGGTGCGCCCCGACGACCGCCCGGTGACCCTGTCGGCGAGCGCCCTCGAGGGGCTGCTCACCTGTCCGGCGCAGTGGTTCCTGACCCGGGAGGCCGGCGGCGGTGTCGTCTCCACCGCCAGCCAGGGATTCGGCAAGGTCGTCCACGCCCTCGCCGAGCGGGTCGCCAAGGAGGAGATCGCGGCCACCACGGTCGACGACCTGATGCCCTACGTCGACGAGGTGTGGGAGCGGATGGAGTTCCGCACCCCCTGGTCGCGCGACCGTGAGCGGGAGGCGGTCCGCGACGTCCTGGCGCGGTTCCTCGCGTGGCACCAGCGACCCGGCGCCCGCGCCGTCGTCGCGCTCGAGCCCCGGCTGCGCGCCGAGGTCACGTTGCCCGACGGTCAGACCGTCGCGCTGCACGGCTTCGCCGACCGGCTCGAGCTCGACGAGAACGGGCAGGTCGTCGTGGTGGACCTCAAGACCGGCAAGTACCCGCCCTCCGACAAGTCGCTCCCGGAGAACGCCCAGCTCGGGCTCTACCAGCTCGCCGTCGACCACGGCGCTGCCGACGAGCTGGTCGGCCGACCGGTCACGGCGGGCGGCGCCGAGCTGGTCCAGCTGCGCCACGGCGACTCGCTGCCGAAGGTGCAGCAGCAGCCACCCTCCCCGCCGCAGATCGAGGCACAGCTGCAGGCAGCCGTCGCGGCCGTCCGCGACGAGGCGTTCGTCGCGCGGCCGGGCGGCCACTGCGACCGCTGCACGTTCCACCCGATCTGTCCCACCCGCGCGTCCGGGTCGGTGCTCTCGTGATCGTCGACACCCCCCAGCAGCTCGCGGCGCTGATGGGCCACGCCTGGCTCTACAGCGACGAGCAGTTCGCGGCGATCACCGCCGACCTCGAGCCTGCCGTCGTGGTCGCCGGCGCGGGCTCGGGCAAGACCGCGGTGATGGCGGCGCGGGTGGTCTGGCTGGTCGCGACCGGCCAGGTCGCGCCGGGCGAGGTGCTCGGCCTCACCTTCACCACCAAGGCCACGGCCGAGCTGCAGACGCGGATCCGCGCCAGCCTCCTCCACGCCGGGCTGCTCCCCGAGCGCGGCCCGCGGCGGATCGACCCCGACGACCCCGACGCCGACGACGACGTCGAGGAGCCGACCGTGGCGACCTACCACGCCTACGCCGCGGCCCTCCTCTCCGAGCACGGCCTGCGGATCGGCCACGAGCCCGACACCCGGCTGATCGCCGACGCGTCGCGCTACCAGCTGGCGGCGCGCGCGATCCAGCGGCACCGCGGGCCGGTCAGCCTGCTGACCGACAGCCCCGCCCACGCGGTGCGCTACCTCCTCGCGCTCGACGCCGAGATGGCCGAGCACCTCGTGACCCCCGACCAGGTCCGGGCCTACGACGCCGCCGAGCGACCCCGCTTCGTGGTCGAGCACCAGGCGCTGCTCGACCAGCTCGCCGAGGGGAAGCGGGTCAAGGGCAGGGCCGACCTGGTCGGCGACGCGATCGCGGCGATCGACAAGCGGGTCGAGCTGCTCGGCCTGGTCGAGGACTACCGCAGGCTCAAGAGCCAGCTCGGACTGATGGACTTCTCCGACCAGATCGCGCTCACCGCTCGGTTGGCGCGGGAGTGCCCGGAGGTCGGCGAGATCGAGCGCGGCAAGTTCAAGGTGGTGCTGCTCGACGAGTACCAGGACACCTCGGTCGCCCAGGCCACGATGCTGTCGCGGATCTTCGGCGGCGGCCACCCGGTCACCGCGGTCGGCGACCCCAACCAGGCGATCTACGGCTGGCGCGGGGCATCGGTGTCGAACATCCTCGAGTTCGGCCGCGACTTCCCGACCGGCGACGGCCGGCGTCCGTCGTACTCCCTGACGGTCAACCGCCGCTCGGACGCCCGGATCCTCGCGACTGCCAACCACCTGGCCCGCGACCTCTACGTCGGCCGCGAGCACGACCGGCTGCGGCCCGAGGACGGCGCCGCCGACGGCGAGGTGCGGGTCGTCGTCCACGAGACCTCCGACGACGAGCTGGCGTGGCTCGCCGACCAGGTCATCGCCGCGCACGAACGCGTGGCGTGGAAGGAGATCGGTGTCCTCACCCGCGACAACGCGTCGGCGGCCCTCGTCTTCGACGCCCTGACCGATCGCGAGATCCCGGTCGAGATCGTCGGTCTCAAGGGCCTGCTCCGGCTGCCGGAGGTCGCCGAGGTGGTGGCGACCCTCGAGCTGGTGCAGGACGTCACCGCCAACCCGGCGCTGCTCACCCTGCTCGCCGGGCCGCGGTGGGCGATCGGGCCGCGCGACCTGGCCCTGCTGGGCCGGCGCAGCGACGAGCTCGCCGGGCAGCGGGGCCAGCAGAGCTTCGCCGACGTCGAGGCGCAGCTCGCAGCGGCCGTCGAGGGTGCCGACCCGCTGGAGATCCCGTCGCTGTGCGACGCGCTCGACGACCCCGGCGACCTCGACTACTCGCCCGAGGCGCGCGAGCGGTTCGCGCTGCTGGCCGACGAGCTGCGGCTGCTGCGCCGGTCGGTCGGCGAGCCGATCCTCGACCTGGTCCGCCGGATCATCGACGTCAACGGCATCGACATCGAGCTCGCGTCGTCGGTGTCGCCGGCCGCCGCCGCGCGACGCGAGAACCTCGACCTGTTCGTCCAGGCGGTCGCCGACTTCCAGGCGATCGACGGCCAGGTGACGTTGCCGGCGCTGCTCGCCTGGCTCGACGCCGAGGACGAGTTCGGTCAGGGACTCGACGTCGCGACGCCGTCCGAGGCCGACTCCGTCAAGCTGCTGACTGTGCACCGCGCCAAGGGCCTGGAGTGGGACGCGGTCTTCCTCGTCGGCGTGGTCAAGGACAAGTTCCCCGCCAACCGCGGCCGCTCGTCGTGGCTGAAGAGCCCGGAGGTGATGCCGGCCGCCCTGCGCGGTGACGCGCGTGACCTGCCCCAGCTCGAGGGCCACGACGCCGACGCGATCACCGACCTCCGCGACCGGCGCAGGCGCCACGAGCAGGTCGAGGAGCTACGGCTGGCCTACGTCGCCTGGACCCGCGCCCGCCACCAGCACGCGGTGTCCTGCTGGCGCTGGGCGCCGCACCTGAAGAACGGCCTCGGCCCGTCGCCGTACGTCGTCGACACCCGCGACGCGATGGAGATGTGGGGCGGGGCGCCCGAGCGGTGGGCCGACGTCGTCGTGAAGGGCGAGCCCAACCCGTACGCCGACCGCTCGGTCGACCTGCCCTGGCCGATGTCGCACCACACCCCGGAGGTCGACCGCCGGCTGGCCGCTGCCGAGCTGGTCCGGACCGCCGAGGACCCGATGCTCGACGACGTGCTGCTGTTCGAGCGGGTCCAGCAGTGGGACGAGGAGATCGCCCGGTTGCTCGAGGAGGCCGCGCGCGACCGCTCTCCCGAGACCCAGGTCCCGATGCCGGCCAGCATCTCCGCCACCGCGCTGGCGCGGCTGCGCGACGACCCGGAAGGATTCGCCGCCGACCGCGCCCGGCCGATGCCGCGCCAGCCGTCGGCGGCCGCCCGGTTCGGCACCCGGTTCCACGCGTGGGTCGAGCTTCGGTTCGGTCAGCAGGAGCTGTTCGACCCCGACGAACTGCCGGGCCGGGGCGACGCCGGCATCGAGGACGACGACGACCTCAAGCAGGTCATCGCGGCCTTCGAGGCGGGCCCGTTCGCCACGCGACCGCCCCACCAGGTCGAGGCGCCCTTCGCGCTGGTCCTCGCCGGCCAGGTGGTCCGCGGCCGGATCGACGCGATCTACGACGACACCGACGCCGGCCCCGACCACTACCTCGTCGTCGACTGGAAGACCAACGCCCGCCAGACCGCCGACCCGCTCCAGCTCGCGCTCTACCGCCTCGCCTGGGCCGAGCTGCGCGGCGTGCCGGTCGAGCAGGTGCGCGCCGCGTTCTACTACGTCCGGTCGGGAGACCTGGTCGAGCCTGCGGGGCTGGCCGACCGCGCCGAGCTCGAGGCGATGGTGAGCCCCGGACCGACGCGGGCGGCCACGTCCTAGGCTCGGCCTGTGGACTTCGCGCACCTCGCCCTCGCCCGCGACCCGCACGACCGGCTCGGGCTGCACCGCACCGACGAGGCCTGGATCGACGGCCGGTGGGCCGATCCCGGGAGTCGGGTGCTGGTGGTCTCCGGGACCCGGGTCCGCCCGCGCGACGGCGCGCTCGAGTGGCTGCCCACGGCGGAGGCGCCGGACGGCGTACGCGTGCTGCTCGGCGACCGCGGCGACGCCACCTGGTGGGCGGTCATCGTCGACGGCGCGCTCGCCAAGGAGGAGCCGGAGGCGTGGTTCCCGCTGCGCGGGCTGCTCCCGTTCCTGAGCGGCGACCAGGCCGACAAGGCGCCGCTGGTCTTCCACGCGCTGGGCCTGGCGGAGTGGCACTGGGCCACTCGCCACTGCCCGCGGTGCGGTGGCCACCTGATGCCGCGCGCGGCCGGCCACGAGCTGGTCTGCGAGCAGTGCGGGAAGCCGCAGTTCCCTCGCACCGACCCGGCCGTGATCATGCTGATCGCGGCGGGGGAGCCGGGGAGCGACGACGAGCGCTGCCTGCTCGGGCGCGGGTCGCAGTGGCCGGAGGGCAGGTTCTCGACGCTGGCCGGCTTCTGCGAGCCGGGCGAGACCCTCGAGGACGCCGTCCGGCGCGAGGTCGCCGAGGAGACCGGGGTCGTGGTGGGGGAGGTGACCTACTTCGGCAACCAGCCGTGGCCGCTGCCCAGCAGCCTGATGCTGGGGTTCTTCGGCCGTGCGGTCACCGAGGAGATCCGGCTCGACGACGACGACGTCGACGAGGCGCGCTGGTTCACCCGCGCCCAGATGCGCGAGGAGGCCGAGGCCGGCACCCTCGTGCTGCCCGGCGGGGTCTCGATCAGCCGGTCCCTCATCGAGCACTGGTACGGCGGGCCGCTGCCCGGCTCGTGGTGAGGAGCGTCAGGCGGCCAGGCTGGCCAGCTTCTCCTTGACCTGGGCGACCGAGGGGTTGGTGATCGCCGTACCGTCGGTGAAGACCAGGGTCGGCACGGTCTGGTTGCCGTTGTTGGCGGACTCGACGATCGCGGCCGCCTCCGGCCGCTGCTCGATGTCGACGACCTCGTAGGCGATGCCCTCACGGTCGAGCTGGCCCTTGAGGCGTCGGCAGTAGCCGCACCAGGGGGTCGTGTACATCGTGAACGAGGTCATCGGGAAGTGTCGCCTCCGCGGTCTAAGGTCTTCGAACGTCAAGAACCTTTCCAGACGTTCTGCTCTCGACCCGCATCAACACCGCTGTCGAAAGGAGTTGTTCCCGATCGTGACGAGCCACGGGTCACACGCCGAGGCACTGCTGGACGCGCTCGATCCCGAGCAGCGACAGGTGGCCGAGGCCCTGCGGGGACCGGTGCGGGTGCTCGCCGGTGCCGGCACGGGCAAGACCCGGGCGATCACCCACCGGATCGCCCACGGCGTGCACACCGGGGTCTACGCGCCGAGCGAGGTGCTGGCGGTCACGTTCACCACGCGAGCGGCGGGTGAGCTGCGGCAGCGGCTCCGCCAGCTCGGCGCGCCGGGGGTCCAGGCGCGCACCTTCCACAGCGCGGCGCTCCGACAGCTGCGCTACTTCTGGCCCCACGTCCACGGCACCGAGCTGCCGACGCTCACCGAGTCGAAGCTCGGGATGCTGACCGTCGCGACCCGCCGGCTCGGGCTGCGGGCCGACAAGGCGCTGATGCGCGACCTGGCCTCGGAGATCGAGTGGGCCAAGGTCAGCAACGTCCACTTCGACGACTACGCCCGCATCGCCCAGCAGCGCGCCCGCACGGTCTCCGACCAGCCCCCCGAGACCGTGGGCAAGGTCTTCGCCTCCTACGAGGACGTCAAGCGTGAGCAGGGCCGGATGGACATGGAGGACGTGCTGCTGTTCGCCGCGGGCGTCCTCGCGTCCGACGAGCGGGTCGCCGCGCAGGTGCGGCGGCAGTACAAGTGGTTCGTCGTCGACGAGTTCCAGGACGTCTCGCCGCTCCAGTCGGCGCTGCTCGACCTGTGGCTCGGCGGCCGCAACGAGCTGTGCGTGGTCGGCGACCCCGCACAGACGATCTACTCCTTCGCGGGCGCGGACGCGTCGTACCTCCTGGACTTCCCGAAGCGCTACCCCGGCACGACCTCGGTCGAGCTGGTCCGCAACTACCGGTCGACCCCGCAGGTCGTGGCCGCGGCCAACACCCTGCTCGCGGGCTCGACCGGCAGCGGCGGCGCCGGGGTCGAGCTGCGCTCGCAGCAGAAGGCCGGGTCGGCGGTGCGGTTCGTCGGCCACCCCGACGAGGTCGCCGAGGCGGCGTTCGTGGCCGACCAGATCGCCGCGCTGCTACGCCGCGGCACGACGCCCGGGCAGATCGCCGTGCTGTTCCGGATCAACGCCCAGTCCGAGCACTTCGAGGACGCCCTGAGCGACCGGGGCATTCCCTACGTCGTGCGCGGCGCTGCCCGCTTCTTCGAGCGGGCCGAGGTGCGCGAGGCCGTCGTCCGGCTGCGGGGGGCGGCCCGCTCGGGCGAGACCGACGAGCTGCCGTGGCTCGAAGCCGTGCGCGGCGTGCTCGGCGGGATGGGCTGGACCGCCGAGCCGCCCACCGGTCGCGGCCAGGTGCGCGACCGGTGGGAGTCGTGGCAGGCGCTGGTGACCCAGGCCGAGGAGTTCCAGGCCGAGCGCCCCACCGCCGACCTGTCGGAGTTCGTCGCCGACCTCGACCGTCGCGCCGCCGAGCAGCACGCGCCGGCCGCAGACGGGGTCACCCTCGCCACCTTCCACGCCGCGAAGGGCCTTGAGTGGGACGCCGTGTTCTGCGCCGGGGTCCAGGACGGCACGATGCCGATCACCTACGCCGACAGCGCCGAGACGGTCGAGGAGGAGCGGCGGCTGCTCTACGTCGGCATGACCCGCGCCCGCCACGACCTCACCGTGACCTGGGCGGCCGCGCGCAACCCGGGCCAGGCCGCACGCCGGCAGCCGTCACGGTTCCTGACGCCGCTGCTGCCCGAGGGCTCGCAGCCGAAGCAGGGCGGTCGGGCCCGCAGCAAGGTCGCCCGCTGCCGGGAGTGCAGCCAGCCGCTCGGCACGGCGGCGGAGAAGAAGCGGGGGAGGTGCGCCGACCACCCGGTGCACTACGACGAGGGCCTCTTCGACCGGCTGAAGGCGTGGCGCCTCGAGCGCGCCCGCGACGACGAGGTGCCGGCGTACGTCATCTTCACCGACGCGACGCTCGAGCTGATCGCCGAGCACAAGCCGGGCGACGAGGGCGCGCTGCGGGCGATCAACGGCGTGGGTCCGAGCAAGATCGAGCGCTACGCCGACGAGGTGCTGGCGCTCATCGCCAGCCCCTGACGAGCCCTCTCCACCGGCGAGATCCGGCCGCCCAGCGACGATTTCCAGCCGCTCTCGAAGAAAATCCAGAAATAGTCATAAAATGGTTTGCTCCTTACATCGAGCTCCGGCTAGCGTGTCTCCCACGTACTGACCGACCTGCGCACAGGGGCCCTGACAAAGCCCGCGCCCAACGCACCTGAGGAGGTGGCCACGATGGAGAACATCACGATGCGAATCGCCGCAGCGCCGCACATGCCGATTTCTGCGCAGCTCGCGCTCGCGCTCACGTGCGCCACCCCGGCCACCGATCTCCGGACGTCCGACGTCCGGAGCGACGTGCGTTTCGGCACCGCGCAGGGCGCCGCCGTCCAGAGCATCTGGGCGAAGCGCGTCCGCGTGACCGCGACGACCACCGGCATGGGACACGTCGGCTTTGCAGCCGCCTACGTCCCGGGTTCTAGGACCTGGAGCCCACCGATCTGATCTCACCAGACTCAGCTCGGCAGCCTCCAGGCCGCGGAACCCGAAACCGGGATCCGCGGCCTTCGTGTTTCTCAGAAGACTTCTGGGCCACGAAGCCGCAGACCCCGATCCCGATGAAACGACCAACGCGATCAGGTCAGAAACGAGGAGGTGAAAGATGACGACCAGTGTTCTCGAGCCGACGCTGAGCAAGCTGCACGACGAGGCAGAGCTCGTCGCCGACCTGGAGGCCGACCGGCTGCCGTGCCGGGTCAACGACCCGGAGCTGTGGTTCGCCGAGACCCCCAGCGACGTGGAGTTCGCCAAGGCCCTGTGCCAGGACTGCCCGGTCCAGCAGATGTGCCTCGTCGGTGCACTCGAGCGGCGTGAGCCCTGGGGTGTCTGGGGCGGTGAGCTCTTCCTGCAGGGAGCGGTGATCCCCCGCAAGCGGCCCCGCGGCCGGCCCCGCAAGGACGCCACCGCAGCGTGACGCCCGACCTCCGAACCGGAAATCCAACCAACGCAATGACCCAAACCTTGAACTGGAGCAATGAAATGAACCTCATGCACGAAGACCTGGCACGCGCGCATATGGACGCGCGCCTGGGAGAGGCGCAGCAGCTGCGCGAGGCCAAGTTGGCCCGCGCCCGTCGCGTCAGCCGCAAGGCTGAGCGCGCAGCGCAGCAGGCTCGCCTCGCCCTTGCTCGCGCTCTCTGATCGGAGAGGCAGACCTCGGAGGGCCTCCTCCGAGCACCTGATCGCGGGTGTTGAAAGAAGAAGGGGCCGGAGTACGACGCAACCCGTCGTCTCCGGCCCCTTCGCCATTTCCTGGGCTAGCGTTGGTCGCGTGGCCGTGACCTGCGACTTCTGCGGCAACGTCGCGCCGAGTGACGACCCGCCGCTGACCTGGACCATGGCGGTCGAGCCCTTCGAGAAGCGCCCTCGTCCCTCGGGCGTTCCTCCGGAACCACGCGGCCGCACGAAGCGCTACTGCGACTCCTGCTCCCGTGAGCACCTCCGCGCGATGGAGGGCAAGCTCGACAGCGAGTGGTGGTAGCCACGGTCACGGCAGGTCGAACAGCAGGTCCCACGCGCAGCCGCAGTGCGGGTGGCGCAGCCACCGCACCAGGTGCGGCGGGTCGGTGGGCCCGAGGTCGACGGTGGCCGACCACGTGCTCGGCTCGTCGCCCTCGACGTAGCGGCACACGTCGCGCACCGCCCATGCCAGCGCGAGCCGGTCGAGCACCGGGTCGACCGGCTCGGAGAGCCTGTCCGCCATCGCCTCCAGCGCCGCCTGCTCCACCAGGAACGGCCGGCGAGGATCGGTCTCGGCCTCGTGGGCGTCGACGCAACGCAGGCAGGCGGTGCGTCCCGGCTCCACGAACGGCCCGATCCGGCGGCCCGCAGCCCCGCCGCTGACGACCAGGTGGGGTGCCACCGCCCGGACCAGCGGGTCGATCCGCTCCCGCGCGACGGGCCCGTCGGCGACGACCAGCCAGACCGACGGCGAGACGTCGTCGACCTCGAGCC
>NZ_JACEHF010000100.1 GCF_014180685.1 Nocardioides pelophilus
CGGCCGACCGCGTGAGCCAGCGCGGCGGCCGCCTCCGCGCCGCTCACAGCGCCGCGGTACGTCGCCTCGACCAGCCCAGGGCTGACCACCACGGTGCGCCGGCCGATCGCCACCGCCACCGGGGTGCTCGGTCGCTGGATCCGGCGCACGAACAGCGCGCCGATGTCGACGCCGCGGCCGCACAGCTCGGCCAGCACCGGCGCCATCACCCGCAACTCGGCCTCCGTCGCCGGCCGCGACCTGGTCAACGCCGCGATTGCAGGCTCCTGCAGCTGTCCCAGCGCCAGCGCGACCAGCACGCCGCCCGCAGCCATGAACGCCACCAGGCCCAGCGCCGGCGGGAGCAGGGCGCACACCACCACGGTGAGGACGAAGCTCACCAGCAGAGCCGGCGCCAGCGTCACGGCTCTCAGCACGGTCATCGGGAACCTCATCTCGACCCTCCTCCATCTTGCAGCACTAGTGCGGATCTCTTGACTTTGCTCGCGGTGATCGTCCGGCAACCGCCGAGCGACATAGGCGAACGAGACCAGTTTGTGCCCAGGTGCCGACAGCACCCCGAGTTATCCACAGCCCGCCGCTCGGCGCAGCGGGCAGCGGCCGGGACGTGGATTCATGGGCCAGACCGACCTCCGACTGAAAGGAACACCCGTGGACACCCTCAACGCTGATGCCACCTGGGACCGCCTCGGCTCGATCGCCCAGTTGCTGCACCAGGCCGCTGCCCAGGTGTGGAGCGACGCCGACGAGGCCGCCCCCGACTCCCCGCTCCACGACCTCGGGCTGGGTGTCTATCTCGCGCACTCCCACGCCAGCGCCCTGCTGCCCGACGACTACGAGCTGCCCGACGTCGACCCGCTCCCTGACCTTGAGGAGCGCACGCCCCTGCAGCTGCTCACCGAGGCCGAGGAGCTGACCCGCCCGCTACCGCTGCATCAGCCGGACCTGGTCCACGGCTCGCAGCTGGTCGTCGACCTGTGCGACCTCATCCGGGAAGCCCGCGGCCTTGGCTACTGACCTGCGCCTGGCGTACGCCGACATCGACGAGGAGCTCTTCGACGTCGATCAGATCCCGGTGACCTCGCGCGACGTACGCAGCGTCGGCGAAATGCTCTTCGACGTCGACTACCTGGCCCGCCAGCTGCTCATGGACGTCGGCGGCGATGATGCCGGCACGCTCCTGCGGAGCTGGCCGACGATGGTCGCGGCCGCGGAGGACCTGTGGGCCTCGCTACCGGGTCGCCGGCCTGGCATCTTCGAGCGCGATCGGCCCATCACCCGCCTGTCGGCGCAAGCCGCGACCATCGCGGCCAGCCTGTCCGGCCGGAAGGCCTGGCCAGGTCAGGGCCCGACCAACCCCCGCGTCGACCAGATGACCCAGACCCTCCTCACCGCCGCGGCTCTGGTGCGCCGCTACGGCGCCGAGATCCCGCACGAGCAGCCCGACGCCCACCGCGACCTCGAGGCAGCCCGGACCAGACTCATGCACGGTCTCTACCTGACCGCCCACGCCGTCAACGTCGCCCTGCACGACAAAGGACGCGACCGCGTCAACGACGCCCGCGGCCAGGGCCGCCTGGTCCAGCTGGCCCAGCACCACTCCCCCTACGCGATCGCACCCACCGGGGTCTGGGTCGATCGGATGTCGGCGTGCGAGAACATCGCACGCAGCTACCTGGCCGACCGGTTCGCCCAAGCCCTCGCCGGCGAGGCGATCGGGCCCGTCGACGACCCCGGTCGCCTAGCGCAGGCCCTAGCCAACTGGGACATCCAATCCCACCGCGCACTGGCCCGCGACCTCGACCCGTCCAACATCCTGCTCATCACCCGCACCCAGGGACTCATCGCCGGCGCCAGTATGGTGCTCGTCGACGCGGCCGCCACCTCCGGCATCCTCGAGCCCTCGGACCGCCTAGTCCCCGCGATCGCCGAAGCAGGCCGCTCCTGGAGCAACCTGGCCAGCCGCTGGGGCGACCTCGCTCCCCCGGGCGCTCGCCTCGAGGAGCCCTTGGCGCGCGCGGCGGCGGAAGTCCGCGCCGCCTACCGTCAGATCACCCACGACACCACCACCCTCGCGACACCGGAGGTCATCGCCACCCGGCCAGGACTCGCTCAGGCCACCTTGGCGACACTGCGTGCGATCGAGGCCGGCTCCGAGCTCGCGCACGTCGTCGCCGAGAAGGTCGACACCCCCAACCTCACCGGCCCAGCCCGAGCCATGTCTCGCCGAGCGCACAACGACGTCGAGGCCGGCCTGGCCACCCCGCCGACCGAGGGCGATGTCGTATGGGTCTCCCCCGCCGACATCCTCGCCCGACGCGCTGTCACGGTGCCGCGGCCCGTACGGGAAGCCTTGAGTTCGGCGAGTACGGCAACCGCGTCCGCGGCATCCGCCGCGGCAGCCTCTGCGATGCTCGCGCACTCAAACGGCGGTAGCCATCGCCCCGTTTGGCTCTCGGCAGCGGACAACGCGCAACCTGGCGACCACTTCACCCCAGCATCTTCGCCGGACCACGGCATGCCATGCAGAAAGTCCGCGGCCGGCATTGATCGCTCAGCACCTGTCGGGCCACTTAGGTGACCATCAGACACTAGGTGGGCTGCGACCACCGAGATCCACCACAGCCCGGTCGGAGGAGACGCGAGATGGAACAGGCGAGGGAGATCCTCAACGTCGGCGGTTACCGAACGCTGGCTGCCCAGGAACGCGAACGCATCCCTGAGGATGCAGTCACAGACATCAGGGAACACGCCACGGCACCTTCCGTCGAGCCACGCCCGGCAGAACGCGGCCGGCTCGCACTTATCCCAGCCACAATGAACATTGCCCAAGCGGCTGCCTACCTCGGGATCGCGAAGTCGACGCTCTATACCTGGCGCACGCGACGCCCGGGATTCGGTCCGCGCGCAGTGAAGGCGGGCGGCGCGCTGCGGTACCGCCGTTCGGATCTTGATGCATGGATCGAGGCCCACGCCGAGGCAGTGGATCTCGAAGCGGAACTGAACATCGACGACGACGCTCGGGGCTCGAGGGGCGACCAGTCATCAACTTCCGGCACGCTAGGTTCCATGTCACGACGGTCCCGTCCACGGCATCGCTAGCGCTCAGACGTCAAGAAGGAACGCCCATGGCTCGCCCTCCACTCCCCATCGGGACATTCGGGAGCATCACGACTAAGGAGGTGCGTCCCGGCGTGTACCGCGCGCGAACGCGCTTCCGAGACTTCGACGGCGTCACGCGCGAAATCAAGGGGACCGGTCGAAGCGCCGCCGCCGCAGTGCGAGAACTCAAAGCCAAGATCGCCGACCGAAGCGCCCCATCGGGCGACCTCATCGACTCCGACATGCGAATCAGCCAGGTGGCCGACATCTGGCTCTCGCTGTATCGCGCTGAACAGCGCTCGGAAGCAACTACCGCGAACGAGTACCAACGCATCATCGAGAACGTCATCAATCCAGCCATCGGCAACATTCGCCTGCGCGAGGCAACTGCTGGGCGCCTGGAGCGGCTAATCAGGTCGCAGGACTCGCACAGCCGCCGGAAGAAGACGAAGACGGTCCTCAAGATGATGTTCGACGCCGCGGTTATCGACGACGCGGTCCCAGCCAACCCGGTCTCCTCCACATCGCGGCTTCGAGGCCAGAAGAAGGACGTCCAAGCGCTCTCGGTGGAGGATCTCAATGCCGTCCGCTCTGCTGTAGACGCCTGGATGACCAAGAAGCGACCCGGTCCAAAGCCGAACCAGGACATGCCCGACATCGTGGACCTGCTTCTCGCTACCGGCTGCCGGATCGGAGAAGTGCTCGCGATCCGGTGGACAGACATCGACTTGAGTGGTGTCCCCCCGACGGTGTCAATCAGCGGGACGATCAAGACGGAGACGGGAAAGGGCACCTACCGGAAGCCCAAGCCGAAGTCGGACGCTTCCAAACGCACCATCGCGCTGCCGCCGTTTGCTGTCGATGTTCTGATGAGGCGGCGTATCGAGCAGCGGCCAAATCACTACAACGCGGTCTTCGCCACCCGTAACGGCACCTGGCACCAGGTCGGCAACATCGAGCGGCGGTGGCGCACGATCCGAGCAGACACAGGCTTCGACTGGGTGACCCCACACACCTTCCGCAAGACCGTCGCGACCTTGATCGACCGCCTGGTCGACTCGGACACCGCAGCCCGCATTCTCGGCCACTCCTCAGACGCGATCACCAAAGAGTTCTACATCGAGAAGGACAGGACCACACCTGACGTGACGCACATCCTTCAGTCCTTCGCAGCCAAGGCCACGACGATCGCGTCGGACGACTGACGTCGTCGCGGCGCTTCGAGCGCAGCCCTGCATCTGCTTGGCCCCCACGCCCCGGCCCCCGACTCCGAAGTGGGTCGCCACCGCGAGGGTTTCTGGGACATAAACGCGGCATAAGGCTATGTGGCTCAAGAAGCCAAGTGGCCCCTGATCTGCGTTTCCGCAGGTCAGGGGCCACTTTTTCGTAGCGGGGGCAGGATTTGAACCTGCGACCTCTGGGTTATGAGCCCAGCGAGCTACCGAGCTGCTCCACCCCGCGTCGGTGAACCCAACGTTAGAGCATCAGGCGAAACCGTTCCAAATCGATAGCGCGCGATCCGGATCACTCCTCGGTGGTCGCCTCCTCGGACGGCTCGTCCGTGCCTTCGTCGGTGGCCTCGTCGGTCGGCTCCCCCTCGGCTGCGGCGTCGCGTTCGTCGGCGAGACGCACGGCTCGGGCGAGGTGCTCCTGCGCCTCCTTGACGAGGCGTGCCCACTCCTCCGGGTCGCCGTCGCTCAGTGCGGCGTCGGCGCGGTCGAAGGCGCTGTCGGCTGCGCGCAGGGCGTTCTCGATGCGCTCGTCGAAGGTGAGGTTCTTGTCACCGTTGCCCTCGCCGTTGCCGTCGTTGTTCCCGTTGCCCTCGCCGTTCCCGTTCCCGTTCCCGTCGGGGTCCGGGTCGCTGATGTCGACGCCGAGCGCGACGGCGAGAGCGCCGGGGATGTCGCGGGCGATGCCGACGTCGGAGCCGTAGCGGACGATCACGAACTGCAGGATCGGGAAGCTCGAGTCCGCGTTGGAGCGGACGGCGTAGACGGGCTGGACGTAGATCAGGCCGTCGTCGACCGGCACCGTCAGCAGGTTGCCGAAGACCGGCGGCGTGTTGGCGACGACGTAGTCGCGCAGCGCGTCGCGCACGCCCTCGTCCTGCTGCATCTCGTTGGCCGCGATACCCGGCCCGGGCGCGCCTTCGTCGGTCATCTCGAGCAGCTCGACCTGGCCGAACTTGTCGGACGTCGCATCGGAGTTCACCGAGATGAACGACGCCAGGTTGCCGCGGCCGCGCGGCACGAAGACCGAGGTCAGCGACCAGTCGCTGCTGCCGTCGGTGGTCCGGGCGAACAGCCGGTACGGCGGCTGCTGGCTGTTGCTCGCCTGCGGGTCGGTCGGGACCTCCCACCGGTCGTTGCCCTGGTAGAAGTCCCCGGCATCGGTCACGTGGTAGCGGGCGAGCTGGTAGCGCTGCACCTTGAAGATGTCCTCGGGGTAGCGCAGGTGCTCCATCAGCTTCTCGGGGATCTCGGACTTGGGCTGCACCGTGTCGGGGAAGGCGCTCATCCAGGTCTGGAGGATCGGGTCCTCCTCGTCCCACTCGTACAGGTTCACCGTGCCGTCGTAGGCGTCGACCGTGGCCTTGACCGCCGACCGCATGTAGTTGATCTCGTCGGTCGGGATCGTCTGCAGGCCGGTCGTCTCCTGCAGCGAGTCGTCGATCATCGACTCGAACGACTCACGCTGCGCGTTCGGGTAGCGGTCGGTGGTCGTGTAGCCGTCGAGGATCCACTGGATCCGGCCGTCGACGATGGCCGGGTAGGGGTCGGAGTCGAGCGTCAACCACGGCGCGACCATCTCGACCCGGGTCACCGGGTCCCGGTTGTAGAGGACGCTGGAGTTGCCGTTGACCCGGCCGGACAGCAGGAAGTTCGGCTCGCCGAACCGCACGGCATACATCAGCTGGCGGAAGGTGCTGCCGATCTCGACACCGCCCTCACCGTCGTACGTCGTCGCCGTGTCGTCGACCTCAGGCGCGACGACGTCCCCGTCGGCCTCCGCGTCGCCGCCGGTCTCCGTGTCGTCGGTGGCCTCGCCGAGGCCGAGCTCGACGTCCTCGGAGTCCTCGGACGCCTTGCCGACCACGGAGTAGTCGGGGCTCTGCTCGCCGAAGTAGATCCGGTCCTCGAACTCGGTCTCCGACAGCACGTTGTCGGCGTCCTGGATGCCCTCGGCCCACACCATCCGGCCGTTGGCCTCGTTGCTCGAGACCTCGTTGGCGTAGGCGGCGATCACGCCCTCACCGTGGGTGTAGACCGTGTGCAGGTTCGACCAGTTCTGGTCGGAGTCGTTGATGCCGCTCTGGTCGAGCTCGCGGACGCCGAGCACCAGCGGCGTCTCGACGCCGTCGATCATGTAGCGGTCGACGTCGAGCACGGACGACACCGAGTAGTAGAGCCGCGGCTGCTGGCGCTGCTCGAACGTCTCGAAGACCTGCTTCGGGTCGACGACCGGCACCGAGCTCAGCTGCTGGGCCAGCCCGTCGGCATCGGCCTCGCCCTCCGGGATCCCCGACGTGTTCGTCGGTACGACGTCGGCGATGTCGTAGGCATCGCGGGTGGCGTCGATGTTGACCTGGATGTACGACTCCTCCTTGTCGGCCTCGGTCGGCTTCACCTGGAAGTTCTGGACGATCGCGGGCCAGATCATGCCGAGCAGGATCGCGGAGAGCACGAGCAGGGCCAGACCCACCGACGGCAGCTGCCAGGTGCGGCGCCAGACGTTGAGGAAGAAGAGCACCGCGCAGATCAGCGCGACGCCCATCAGGATGTTGCGCGCGGGGAGCAGCGCGTTCTCGCCGGTGTAGTTCATCCCGGTGAACAGGCTGTTGTCGTCGGTCACCAGGTCGAAGCGGTCGAGGTAGTAGTCGACGCCCTTGGCGAGCACGAAGATGCCGAGCAGCACCGAGAACTGGACCTGCGCCGCACCGGACAGCCGGTCGTGCGGCACCTGCAGCCGGATACCGCCGTACAGGTAGTGCACCACCGCGGTGGCGATCACCGCGACGATCGCGGCAGCCATCACGAAGTCGGTGACGTAGTGCCACCACGGCAGGCTGAAGACGTAGAAGCCGATGTCCTTGTTGAAGTAGGCGTCCTCCTCGCCGAACGGCTGGGCGTGGCGCCACAGCAGGTAGCTGCGCCAGTGGCCGAGCGCGGACGTGCCGGCGAAGACACCGACCACGCCGGCCACTCCGATGAGCAGCCAGGTGCGGATCGGGGTGACCGCGTCGCGGTAGCGGTCGACGCTGCCGTCGCCGCCGGGGATCCGGAACAGCGGCCGGAAGCGGTAGGCGAGGTACATGTTGACCGCGACCATCGCGCCCATGAACACGCCGAACACGAGGAACAGGCCGATCCGGGTCCACAGCATGGTGCTGAACACCTGGCCGTAGCCGACCTCCTGGTACCAGAGGCGGTCGGTGTAGATCGACGCGAACGTCGTCAGCAGGAAGAACCCGACGACCAGGACGACGCCGGTGATGACCAGCGCGCGAGCGCGGCCACCGGGCCGCCTGGTCTCGACGTCGCCGGGCTCGTCATCGAACAGATCACTCACGGTGTCTCCCCTGGATCATCGGTCTCGTCCTCCAGTGTTGCGCGCAGCAGTGTGAGCAGGCTCGGCACCAGGTCCGGGCCGCCCATCACCGAGGTGTCCTCGTCGTGCGCGCGCAGCCGCACGGCACAGTACGACGCGCCGTGGCGGGTCACGCCCGCGACGATGCGCACCTCCTGCTTGTCCGGGTGCTCGCGCGCGAACTCCACCGCCTGCGCGGGGTCGTCCGGGATCTGCCCGTCGGCAGCCGGGGGCAGCACCAGCCGCTCCACGACGGCCGCGCACCCGACGACCGCGGCCGGCCAGGTGATCGTGGGGAGCAGCTGCTCCAGCTCCTGGTCCGCGGCCAGCTCCTCCTGCTCGATCGGCGTCAGCGAGCCGCGCTCGCGGGACTCGTCGAGCCCGAGCATCGAGGCGAGCGCCGGCTCGTGGGTGACCAGCTCGGCCGTGTCGACCAGCGCGTAGAGCCGCGCCGGCTGGTCCCAGCCCGCCCCTGACTGGTGCTTCTCGATCTCCAGCACGGCGGTCGCCAGCGCGGGGTCGATCTCGAGCTCGAAGTCCATCAGCGCTCCCCGCTCAGCAGCTCGGCAGCTCGGCGTCGCGGTCGGCTGCCCAGTCCTCGAGCGCCTCGAGCGACTCGTGCATCGTGGTCGCCTTCACCAGCCTGAGGTCGGGGTCGAGCCCGTCCACGTCGGGGCAGTTGGCCTCGGGCACGAAGAAGAGCTCGGCTCCGGCTTCCTGGGCGCCGGCGATCTTCTGCTCGATGCCGCCGATCGGGCCAACCGTGCCGTCGTCCACCAGCTCACCGGTGCCGGCGACGATCTCGCCGTCGGTGAGCGAGCCCGGGGTCAGGGTGTCGTAGACGGCGAGCGAGAACATCAGGCCGGCGCTCGGTCCGCCGATCGCGGGGTCCACCTGGATCGACACGTCGAACGGGAAGTCGTAGCCGATGCCGAGGCTGACGCCGATCCGCTGGGCACCCTCGATCTTCCTCGGCTCGATCTCGACGGTGAGCTCGCGGTCGCCGCGCTTCATCACCAGCTCCACCGGGTCACCCGGGCCGTGGCTCTGGATCGCGTCGACGATCTGCTGGTCGTCGGTGACCGGCTCGCCGTCGACCTCGACGAACTTGTCGCGCACCCGGAGCTCCCCGAACGCCGCACCATCCTCGTCGACGTGCGCGACCTGGATGGCCGACGGGACCTCGAAGCCGAGCTCGCGCATGGCGACGGCGATCGCGGTGTCCTGCGAGGTCACCATCGACACCGCCCCGCGGACCTCCTCGTCCTCGGCGGTCTGGTCGGGCGGGTGCGCGATGTCGTAGGGGACCACCGCCTCCTCGCCGTTGATCCACGCGCCCAGCGCCTCGAGCAGGGACGCCTTGTTGCCGCGCGCCGAGCTCTGGACCGTCGTGAACCGGATCTGACCGTCGTCGCGGTAGGTCTCGTGGCCATCGACCTGGATGATCTCGGCCTCGTTGGAGTCCTTGGCCAGCACGTCGAAGGTGGGGCCGGGACTGTAGACGGCATAGGGCAGCGGCACGAGGGCCGCCAGCAGGAGCAGGAGAACCGTCAGCGGCGCCGCGAGGGCGAAGGCCAACCACCGCTGCGTCATGGCGTTACCTTCTCACCCGCGCCCAAGGCCCACGGAACCGAGTCTCAAGGTCGAACCTCGATCCGCCCGGAGCTGGCTCAGGAGGCGCGACGGTCGCCGGTCGGACGCTCGTCGGCAGCCGGGGCCGCGGGCGGCTGCGGCGGCTCGGTCCCGGTCGGCGCCGCGGCGGGCAGCACGGTGGGCAGCACGGTGGGCAGCACGGTCGGGCGGAGCCGCGACGGACGCAGCGCGACGCCCGTGCTCCGGTCAGGAGTACGACGAGGCACGGCGTACCCGGGGCGCCGCTTGCGCTCCCGGCTCAGCGCCTCGCCGAGCCGCCGCGCGGCGGTCTCTCGGTCGACCTCGCCGCGGCCCTCACGACCCCACCAACCGACCCACAGCATCGTCACCAGAGTGACGACGCCCGCAGGCACCAGCCAGAAGAGGATCTCCACCAGCCGAGAGTACGTCGGCGCGCCGGCCGGCCGATCACGGCGCGCCGCGTCGCCTCCTACGGCGCGCCGACCCACTCCTCGGTCCCGTCGGCGAAGAGCTGGTGCTTCCAGATCGGCACCTCGGCCTTGAGCGTGTCGATCAGCGCCCGACTCGCCTCGAACGAGCTGCCGCGGTGACCCGCGGTGGTGGCGACGACGACGGCGAGGTCCCCGATCGCCAGGTCCCCGACCCGGTGCACGGCGGCGACACCGGCGACGTCGTACTCCTCGGCGATGCGGGCGCACACGTCGGTCAACCGGTCGAGCGCGGTCGGGTGCGCGGAGTAGGACAGCCCGGTCACGCCCTTGCCGTGGTCGTGGTCGCGGACCCGGCCGACGAACACGACCAGCCCGCCGGCCGAGTCGTCGTCGAGGCTCTTGAGCACGTCGTCGACCGACAGCGGGGTGTCCTGGATGCCGACCAGGCGCACGGCGGGGTTGCTCATGGCTCAAGCGTAGGGGTCACCTCGGCCCGCGGGGGTTGGCCGACGGGCGTAGTTTTGAGCCATGACGAATGATCCGGGCGATCCCGGCAGCGGCGGTCCCGAGGAGCCCAATCCCTTCAAGGGCACGCCGTTCGAGCAGTTCTTCGCCGCAGGCGGCCCGCTCAGCGGGATGGGTGGCCCGGGCGGTCCGGGCGCCGGCCTGGGCGGGATGAACTTCAACGACATCCTCAGCCAGCTGAAGTCGATGATGGAGCCCCACGAGGGACCGCTGAACTGGAAGGTCGTCGACGACCTCGCGCGGTCCTCGGTCGCCCAGCAGCCCGATCCGACCCCCGCGCAGCGCGACCACGACCGGGTCGCCGACTCGGTGCAGCTGGCCGACCACTGGCTCGACGTGGCGACCGAGTTCCCCTCGGGTGTCACCTCGACCGCGGCCTGGAGCCGGTCCGACTGGGTCGCCGAGACCCGACCCGTGTGGAAGGTGCTCATCGAGCCGGTCGCCGCCAAGTCCGTCAGCGGCATCGGCAACGCGTTGCCGCAGGAGATGCAGGCGACGGCCGGCCCGCTGATCGGGATCATCGGACAGGCGGTGGGCGGCATGCTCGCCTCCCAGATCGGCCAGGGCCTGGGCGGGCTCGCCGGCGAGGTGCTGACCGCCTCCGACATCGGCGTCCCCCTCGGCGCGCCCGGCAAGGCCGCGCTGGTGATGAGCAACGTCCGGGAGTTCGCCGAGGGACTCGACGTCTCCGAGGACGACGTGCTTCTCTACCTCGCGCTGCGCGAGGCCGCCCACCAGCGTCTGTTCGCGCACGTGCCGTGGCTGCGCGAGCACCTCGTGGGGGCGGTCACCGACTACGCCCAGGGGCTCGAGCTCAACGTGCAGCAGATGCAGGAGCGCATCCAGGAGCAGATGGGCAGCATCAACCCGATGGACCCCGCCTCGATGCAGGGGCTGCTCGAGGGCGGCATGTTCGAGCCCCCGGTCTCGCCGCAGCAGGAGTCCGCGCTGTCCCGGCTCGAGATCGCGCTGGCGCTGGTCGAGGGCTGGGTCGACGAGGTCGTCGGCCAGGCGACCGCCGAGCGGATGCCCGCTGCCGCCAAGCTGCGCGAGGCCGTACGCCGGCGGCGCGCGGCCGGGGGCCCGGCGGAGCAGACCTTCGCCGCGCTCGTGGGCCTGGAGCTGCGGCCACGCCGGCTGCGGGACGCCTCCACCCTGTGGGGCGGGCTGCGGGCCCGGTCCGGGGCCGAGGCCCGCGACGGCGTGTGGATGCACCCCGACCTGCTGCCGACGGCGGCCGACCTCGACGACCCGCTGAGCTTCCGCGCCGAGGCCACCCAGCCCGAGGACCTCAGCGAGGACGCCTTCGACGAGGAGCTGCGCAAGCTGCTCGAGGGCGAGACCCCCGACTCCCCCGACTCCCCCGAGGGCGAGTGACCCTTCGAGACGCCCGCTCGTCCCTCGCGGGCTCCTCAGGACAAGCCCTACGAGACGACGCGCTGGCGACGCTGCGCGGCTGGAGCGCGCCCGACGCCGCCCAGGAGGCCCTGCGCGCCCGGTTCGTCGCGCACCTGGAGGGCGTGGGCGACGGCATGTGGCGCTCGTCGTACCCCGACCACGTCACGGCGGGGGCGCTGGTGATCGACAGCGCCGGCGACCGGGTGCTGCTCAACCTGCACCGCAAGGCGCGGCGGTGGTTCGCGTTCGGCGGCCACGCCGAGCCGGGCGACGCCACCCTGGCCGACGTGGCGGGTCGCGAGGCCCGCGAGGAGTCGGGCATCCCGGACCTGCGGCTGGTGCCGGTGCCGGCCCAGCTCGACGTGCACCCGGTCCCGTTCTGCGACCCGCGGGGCGAGGTGCGCCACCTCGACGTCCGTTACGTCGCGATCGCTCCGCCGGCCGCGCGCGAGGTCACCAGCGAGGAGTCGCTCGACGTGCGCTGGTGGCCGGTCGACGCGCTCCCCGAGCTCGAGCCCGGGATGGTCGACCTGGTGCGGATCGCCCAGTCGGTGGTTCAGTCGGCGTCGGCGGAGATCGGCACGCTTCCCGGAGGCGGCTCGAGCCGCGCGGCCTCCGACCAGCCGAGCAGGTAGCCCTTCGCCTTCTGGGTGTGCGGGTAGTGCCCGACCCACCCCCAGAAGGCCTCGCTGTGACCCGGCTCGAGCAGGTGCGCCAGCTCGTGGACGAGCACGTAGTCGACCACCCAGTCGGGCATCTTCTGCAGCCGCTCGCTGAGCCGGATCGTGCGGTCCCCCGGCGTGCACGACCCCCAACGCGACCGCTGGTTGGCCACCCACTTCACCGACACCGGCTCGGCCAGACCCCCGAGGTAGCGGTCGTTGAGCTCGCACGCGCGCCGCAGCAGTCCCGCGTCGGTGCGCCGGCTGCGCTGCTCGCGCCGCTGCAGCCGCTGCACCATCTTGCGGACCCAGTCGCGCTCCTCGGCCTTGGACAGGTTGTCCGGCACGAGCACGACGATCCGGTCGTCCTCGACGTACGCCGACACGGTCCGTCGCCGCCGCCCGGAACGGCGGATCTCAACCTGCGGAGTCGGCTCCGACATGCCTCGAAACTACCGCGCCGCCCACGCCAACAACCTCTCCACCGGCCACGTGTTGACGATCCGTTCGGGGTCGATGCCCGCCGCCTCGGCCCGCTCGCACCCGAGCACGAGGAAGTCGAGCTGTCCCGGCGCGTGCGCGTCGCTGTCGATCGAGAAGAGGCAGCCCGTGTCGCGGGCCAGCTCCAGCAGGGCGCTCGGGGGGTCGCGCCGCTCCGGGCGGGAGTTGATCTCGACCGCGACGCCGTGCTCGGCGCAGGCCTCGAACACCGCCCGCGCGTCGAACCGGGACTGGGCGCGGGTGCCGCGGTTGCCGGTGCCGAGACGTCCGGTGCAGTGCCCGAGCACGTTGGTCCACGGGTTGCGGATCGCCGCGATCATCCGCTTGGTCATCGGCTCCGGGTCCATCGCCAGCTTCGAGTGCACGCTCGCCACCCGCACCTCGAGCCGGCCGAGCATCTCGTCGGTCTGGTCGAGACCACCGTCGTCGAGGATGTCGACCTCGATCCCCTTGAGCAGCCGGAACCGACCGGGCAAGGCGGCGAGGTGGGTGTTGACGGCGTCGACCACGTCGAGCTGGCGCGCCAGCCGCTCCGCGGTGAGCCCGTGCGCGATCCGCAGCCGCGGGGAGTGGTCGGTGAGCACCAGGTAGTCGTGGCCGAGCTCCATCGCGGTCATCGCCATCTCCTCGATGGGCGACCCGCCGTCGGACCAGTCGGAGTGGGAGTGGAGGTCACCACGCAGCGCCGCTCGCAGCCCGTCGCCGCCCGAGACCGGGAGCACGCCGTACTGCTGCTCGGCGTCGGCGAGCCGCTCGGGCGTGCGTCCGGCGACCGCGTCGCTGATGACCCGGGCGGTGCTGCTGCCGATGCCGGGCAGGTCGGTCAGCGTGCCGTCGGCCGCACGGCGGGCGACCTCGTCGGGCGGCAACGGCAGGATCGCGGCCGCCGCCTTGCGGTAGGCCTGCACCTTGAAGGTGTCGGCCCGTCCGCGCTCGAGCAGGAACGCGATCCGGCGCAGGGCCGCGATCGGGCTGCCGTCGTACGGATCGCCGGGCGCGGTCACCCGCCCGCCTCCCGGAGGCCGTGGATCGTCATGGGCAGCACCTTGTCAGCCGAGAACGCGGCAAGAAAGATTTGTCCACAGCCGGTGGAGGAACGGTGGACGACATCACCGCTGGTCACACGCCTGCGGGGCCCGTGGGCGACGGTCGGTTTCCCCACCCTGTCCACAGGCCGAAGCCCGGTTTCCCACGCCTCTCCACGGCGGTTCCGCATCGTCCACACCTTTGTCCACAACCTTGTCCACAGGGCAACCTCCCCGTGGATTGACCGGGGTGCACCCGCTCCCTAGCGTTGCGTGCAGTTGGGGCCCCCGGGGTCGCCACCGCCGCTCGCAAGGGGAAGGCAAGCGGCGGGAGCGCTCCCGGGGGTTTCTTCGTTCCTGGCGCTCCTCACGGCTGCCGGCGGTGCGGTCAGCGGCCCTCGAACAGCGGCGCCCGCTTCTCCTGCGCCGCCCGGATGCCCTCCTGCAGGTCCGCGGTCGCCAGCGTCACGGGCTGTGCGAGCGCCTCCCAGTCCAGGCACGCCTCCACGCTCTCGTGCCCGCGGAGCAGCGCCGTCTTGGTCAGCCGGCTCGCGATCGGAGCGGTCCGCGCGACCTCGGCGGCCGTGCGCACCACCTCGTCGCGGAACCCCTCCGGGTCGAGCACGCGCGACACCAGGCCCAGGCTCAGCGCCTCGTCGGCGTCGACCAGCCGCCCCGTCAGCAGCAGGTCGCGCGCGACCGCGGGCCCGACCACGTCCGGGAGCAGGTACGTCGTCGCCATGCCCGGGTGCATCCCGAGCCGGAGGAACGGGACACCCATCTTCGCCCCGCGGGCGGCGTACCGGATGTCGCACGCGAGCGCCATCGCCAGCCCGGCGCCGATCGCCGGGCCGTTGATCGCCGCGATGGTCGGCACCTCCAGCCGGCGGATCGACAGCCAGGCCCGGTAGAACGGGAGCATCCGCGACCGCAGCCGGTCGACGGTGGCGTCCGGCTCGCCGGCGATCCACGACGTGTTCCCGCCCGAGCAGAACGCGCTGCCCTCACCCGTCACCACGACCGCCCGGACCGTCGGGTCGCCGGCGAGGAAGTCGACGGCGCGGACCCACGACGCGGTCATCTCGTCGCTCATCGCGTTGCGCATCTCGGGCAGGTCCAGCACGAGCATCGCGACCCCCGGAGCGGGCCGTTCGAGCCGCAGGTGGGACAGCTCGGGCGGTTCGAGGGCGCCCGAGCCCGTTTCAGCGGTGTTCGGACTGATTTCAGACATACCGGGCACGTTACTGCTCGCGCTCAGGCGCGTGACGTAGGGTCAGAGAGGTTCAAAGCCCTGTGCTGCGGACCCCGGCGGGCTTCCCCTCACCCTCCCGTCGCGACGACCGAGATAGATCATGAAACAAGGAGGCCGTCATGGCGGAGACCTGGAGCGGTGAGTTCTACTGCGTGAAGTGCAAGGCCAAGCGCGAGGCGTCCGGTGAGGTCAAGGTCAACGACAAGGGCACCCGGATGGCCAAGGCCGTTTGCCCCGTGTGCTCGACCAACCTGAACCGCATCCTCGGCAAGGCCTGAGAACCACCTCAGACAACCGCAGCGGGCGGCCCACCTCACGGTGGGCC
>NZ_JACEHF010000101.1 GCF_014180685.1 Nocardioides pelophilus
TGCGGCAGCCGCCTCCTCGCCGTACGACGGGGAGCGCGGGTCGTGTGCGTAGTCGTGGACGGTGAACGCCACCTCTGCCGCGGTCAGCGCGGTGGTGGCGGGCGTGCCGCCGGCCTTCTGCTTCCTCGCCATGGCTGCGGTCAGTTCGGGGACCAGCGGGTGCGCGCGACCTCGGTGGCGGGCAGCGAGGTGATCACGTTCATGGTCCGCAGCTCGCTGCGCAGCAGCTCGGTGACCAGCACCAGCCGCTCCTCGGCGTCGGAGGCCTCGAGCAGCTGCTGGCGCTCGGACATCGGCAGCGGTGCGCAGGCGGCGAGCACCCAGGAGAGGTAGGTCGGGTCGGTCGGCAGCGAGCCGGTGTAGGGGTCGGCGGCGATCTCGCTGAGGGCGTGGCGGTACGCCGTGAACGTGGCGCGCGCCCAGTCGACCAGGTCGTCGGCCACGGTCACCGTGGGCTCGGGCAGCTCGTCGACCTCGCCGACGGGGAACAGGTCGCCGCGCTCGAGCCGGTCGAGCCGGATCCGGTCGCGACCGACGGCGACGATGTCGAACGTGCCGTCGGGGTTGGCCTCGGCCTCGGCGAGCTGGAGGCGGACTCCCACGCGGAACAGCGACTGCGCGCCGTGGTCACCGACCTCGTAGCCCTCCCGGATGGCGACCGACCCGAACAGCCGGTCCGCCGGGTCCTCGATCCGCAGCAGGTGGTGCATCAGGGCGCGGTAGCGGTCCTCGAAGACATGCAGCGGCAGGGTGACACCCGGGAACACCACGCTGTTCAGGGGGAACATCGGGAGCCGGTCCGTCACGCTCCCAACCTAGCCGTCCGGAGGGTGACTACCCGGCAATGACGTCGCGGGAACCAGCGAGCGGAGCCGGATCAGCCACGCAGCCAGGCGAGGACGGCGCGCACCCGGCGGTGCTCCTCGGGCGCTTGGTGCAGGTCGAGCTTGGCCATGATCCGCGCGACGTGGCTCTCCACCGTCTTGGTCTCGATCACGAGCTGCTCTCCGATACCGGCGTTCGAGTAGCCCTGTGCCATCAGCTCGAGGACGGTGCGCTCGCGCTCGCTCAGCCGCTCGAGCTGCGCTGCCAGCGACTGCCGGCCGAGGAGGTGGGCGATGACGTCGGGATCCATCACGGTTCCTCCCGCGCGCACGGTCTCCAACGCACCGACGAGTACGGCGACGTCGACGACCCGGTCCTTGAGCAGGTAGCCGAAGCCACGGGGCGAGTCCCGGGCGAGATCGGTGACGTACCGGCTCTCGAGCGACTGCGACAGCAGCAGGATGCCGAGCCCCGGGTGCTGCGCCCGCAGCTCGACCGCCGCCTTGGCGCCCTCGTTGGTGAAGGTCGGCGGCATCTTGATGTCGACGATCGCGACGTCGGGTGAGACCTCGGCGACCAGCGACGTGAGGGTCTCGGCGTCGGCTGCCGTCCCGACGACCTCGATGCCGGCTTCGGTCAGCAGGTTCGTCAGCGCCTGCCGGAGCAACCCGGAGTCATCCGCGATCACGACCCGCACGGCAGCGTCACCTCCACGACGGTGCCCTGGTCTCCGGAGCGGACGCGCAGCGTGCCTTCGGCGGACTCCACTCGGTCGTGCAGGCCGCGCAGGCCCGAGCCCGACGGGTCGGCGCTGCCCCGACCGTCGTCGCAGATGGCGAGCCGGAGCTCTCCGTCGTGAAACGAGCTGGCCACCGTGATCCGGGTCGCGTGGGCGTGCTTGACCGCGTTGGTGACCGCCTCGGCGACCACCAACCATGCGGTGAACTCGATCGCCGGGTCGAGCCGGGTGCTGTCGACATCGACCTCGATCGGCACGGGGGAGCGACGGGCGAGGTCGTCGACGACCCCGGACAGGCCGCTGTCCGTGAGTGCCGCGGGGTGGAGTCCGTTCGCCAGGGCGCGGAGCTCCTGCGCCGCACTGCGGGCGGCGTCGGCGCCGCGCGTCAAGGCGTCCCGCATCGCTCCCGGCTCGCCGTTGAGCTGTGCTGCCTGGAGCTCGAACGCCAGCGCGAGCAGGGTCTGCTGGGCTCCGTCGTGGAGGTCGCGCTCGATCCGGCGCCGCTCCTCACGCTGGGCCTCGGCAAGCCGAGCGCGAGACGCCGCCAGCTCGGACAGGTTGCGCTGCAGGTCGGCGCGGAGCCGGGTGTTGTCGAGCTCGGCCGCGAGGAGCGCGCCGACGCGAGTGACCGTCGACGGGTCGTTGAGGCCGGCGTCGAAACCCACCCGGGCGACGACCCGACGACCGCGGGTCACGTCGATGTGGTCCACGGGATCCGGCGCCGGGGCGCCGGATCCGTCGACCCAGCCGTCCAGCCCCGGATAGACGAGCCGGACCGAGTCGTCCCCGAGCGCGTCGCGCAGCAGCGCTTGAGGGTCGAGGTCGGCTCGCTCGTCTGCGAGCGCATCACGGACCACCGTGACCGCGTCGAACGTGCGGCGGTTGAACCGGCGGTCGACCCGGTGCTGGACACCGCCCCGCAGCGGCGCGAACAAGGTTGCGGCCGCGACCGCCCCGACGGTCGCGGTCGCCGCCGTCGACGGCGACCCGATCGAGGACAGGTGGCTACCGGACCAGACGATGCCTGCGTAGACCGCGGTCAGTAGCAGCGACAGCACGGAGTAGGTGGTCGTCGTCGCCACGATCCGGTCGACGTCGTACAAGCGGAAGCGGAGGACCGACATCCCGGCGACCGCCGGGATCAGGACGAGGAACAGCGCGAGGGTGCCGATGATGAACGCACCGTTGTCGGTCGTGACGGCGTAGAGATGAACGGGGATGACCGCGGGAAGCGGGACGACCGCAAGCACCAACCACAGCAGCCGGCGTCGTTCGTCGCCCGCTGCCCGCCTCCACCTGACGACGAGCGAGGCGCCGGCGAGGAGCAGGCACACGGCCAACGCGCTGAACGCCACCCTGGCTCCGATGGTCGGGTACGGCGCTATCGCGGGGATCGCCCAGGGGTTGCCGATCTTGTCGTAGGGAGGGCTCAGGGGCTGGTCGCTGATCAGCGAGAGGGGGACGCAGAGCACCGAGGCCACGATGGTGACCCGTCCGACCAGTCGCCAGCGGTCCGAGAGGTAGGAGCCCGTGGGAGTGAGCAGCAGGATGAGGGTCATCAGCGGCCACCAGGGCAGGAACACCTTGTCGGCGAGCACCGCCGCGACCCCGGCACCGCCGATCTCCGGCGGGTCGACGATCGCGGCATGGATGAACCACTCCTCGATCACGCCGGCCGCGAGGATCGACACCGACAGGGCCAGGAAGAGCCAGCCGACCACGTGCCGCGGGTGGCTCCGCACGATGACCACGGCTACGGCGGCCGGACTCAACGCAGCAAGGACGAAGAGCCACACCCACGGGTCGAGCAAGGTGCCGATCCGGTCGCCGTACCCGTTGCGCTCCAGGCGCAGGTCGAGCACCAGCATGGCCGCGACGGTGACGATCTCTGCAGCGAGCACACCGCCGGCGAGCGCTGCGGCAGACCGCCTGGACATCGCCATGGGAGCCATGGTGGCGCAGCATCGCGGTCTGCGCGTCAGGGTTGGCACCGATTGCAGGTGACGGGCCTGCTCCGACGCGACGGAGGTCCCGAGAGCCGACGCTGAGGACACGAGATTCACCCGCACCCCGAAAAGGACCTGTCATGTCTCACGTCACCGCCTCCGTCGAGGCGCCCCCCGCTGCTCCTGCCCCGGCTGTTCCGGACTCCGGCCCACGTCGTCGTACGTTGGTGTCGGTCGCCGTCGGCCTGCTCGTCCTCTACGCGGCCATGATGGCCACGGGCGGCGACTTCGCGTACGACGCGAAGCTCGCCGACGTCAGCGACCACTACGGCGACATTAGCCAGACCGTCAACCAGGTCACCTCCTACGTCGGCATGGTCCTCGTGGCGCTCGTCCTGTTCTTCGGAGCTGCTCTGCGCAACGCCGTCCGCCGGGCCGGCGCCACCTGGCTGGGGGACGTCGTGCTCCTCGGGTTCGGCGGCCTGGCCGCGACCTTCGCGTCCTGGGGTGTCATCGACGCCGCGCTGTGGCGAGCGGTCGACCACGGTGATGACTCCGCGATCCGCGCGATGCTCACGATGGGCGACGTCGCGTTCCTGCCGCTGATGGCCAGCATGATCGCGATCTACGTCGGTGCCGGGCTGGCCGGCCTCGCCTCGGGGAACCTCCCCAGGTGGCTGGCGGTCGTGTCGATCGTGGTCGGCCTGCTCGCACCGCTCGGTCCGCTCGGGTTCGTCGGCGCCGTGCTCCTGCCGATCTGGGCGGTCGCGGTGGCGCTGACGGTGCGGATCGACGAGTCCGCCTGACGTCGAGGACGCCGGGTTGAGGGGCATGCGACCGTAGAATCGGGCGCATGTCCCTCATCCGTCGCATCGACCTGCGCGAGGCCGACCCGGACGCGTCCGGGGTCGACTACCGCGCAGCAGTGCCCCGCGCCGACTTCGACGTCGAAGCCGCGGTGCCGGCGGTGCATGCGATCTGCGAGGAGGTCCGCACCCGCGGGCTCGACGCGATCCGCGAGCTCGGCGAGAGGTTCGACGGGGTCCGGGTCGACGACATCAGGGTCGCGCCGGAGGCGCTGACGGCTGCGCTCGACCAGCTCGACCCGGCGATCCGCGCCGGCCTGGACGAGTCGATCCGCCGGCTGCGGGCGACCTGCGCCAACGAGCTCGAGACCGACGTCGTCACCGACCTCGGTCCGGGGGCCACGGTCACGCACCGCAAGGTGCCGGTCGGCCGGGTCGGCCTCTACGTGCCCGGGGGGCTGGCGCCGCTGGTCTCGAGCGTGCTGATGAACGTCGTGCCCGCGCAGACCGCGGGAGTTCCCTCGATCGCGCTCGCGAGCCCGCCGCAGAAGGACTTCGGCGGGGCCGTGCACCCGACGATCCTGGCTGCGTGCGCGCTGCTCGGCGTTGACGAGGTCTATGCCGTCGGCGGCGCCCAGGCGATCGCCATGTTCGCCTACGGGCTGCCGGCCGCCGCGGGGCAGGCGCCGGTCGAGCGGGTCGACCTGGTGACCGGCCCCGGCAACATCTACACGGTCACGGCGAAGCGGCTGCTCAAGGGTCAGGTCGGCATCGACTCCGAGGCGGGCCCGACCGAGATCGCGATCCTGGCCGACGACACCGCCGACGCTGCCTACGTCGCCTCCGACCTGGTCAGCCAGGCCGAGCACGACCCACTGGCCGCAGCAGTCCTGGTGACGACGTCCGAGTCGCTCGCCGACGACGTCGATGCCGAGCTCGACAAGCAGGTCTCGGCGACCAAGCACGTCGACCGGATCCGGACCGCGCTGAGCGGTCCGCAGTCGGGCATCGTGCTCGTCCGCGACCTCGAGCAGGGCCTGGCGGTCGTCGACGCGTACGCCGCCGAGCACCTCGAGATCCACACGGCCGACGCCGCGGAGCTGGCCGCGCGGGTCCGCAACGCCGGCGCGATCTTCGTCGGTCCGTACGCCCCGGTCAGCCTCGGCGACTACTGCGCCGGCTCCAACCACGTGCTGCCGACGGGGGGCTGCGCCTGCCACTCCTCGGGCCTGTCGGTCCGGGCGTTCACCAAGTCGGTGCACGTCGTCGAGTACACCCGCGAGGGGCTGGGCGAGGTCGCCGACCACGTGCAGACCCTGGCCGCCGCCGAGGACCTGCCGGGTCACGGCGCCGCGGTCAGGGTGCGGTTCGGCGAGTGAGCTTCCCGCCGATCCGCCCCGAGCTCGCCGGCATCGAGCCGTACGGCGCCCCGCAGCTGCCCGTCGACGAGGTCCCCGTCCAGCTGAACGTCAACGAGAACCCGTACGGGCCGTCCGACGCGTGCATCCACGACATCGCCGCCGCGGCCGCCGACGCGGCGCGCACCCTCAACCGCTACCCGGACCGCGAGTTCGTCGCGCTGCGGACCGCGCTGGCGTCGTACCTCTCGGGCGAGGTGCTCGGTGAGATCGTCGCCGAGCAGGTCTGGGCGGCCAACGGGTCCAACGAGGTGATGCTGCAGCTGTTGCAGGCGTTCGGCGGACCGGGACGCACGGCCGTGAGCTTCGCGCCGACGTACTCCATGTATCCGGAGTACGCACGCGACACCAACACCCACTGGGTCGTCGGCAAGCGCGCCGACGACTTCTCGCTCGACCTCGAGCACGCGTTGCGTGTGGTGGCCGAGCACTCCCCGGACGTGATCTTGCTGCCGAGCCCCAACAACCCGACCGGCACCGCGCTGCCGCTGGAGTCGATCACTGCGCTGTGCGAGGCCGTGGCCGGCGCCCCCGGGTCGCCGACCGGCATCGTCGTGGTCGACGAGGCGTACGGCGAGTTCCGGCGCACCGGCGTTCCGAGCGCCCTCGACCTGCTGCCGACCCACCGCAACCTGGTCGTCACCCGGACCATGAGCAAGGCGTTCGCGGCTGCCGGGCTGCGGCTCGGCTACCTCGCTGCGGACCCGGCGATCTGTGACGCGATCCGGGTGGTCCGGCTGCCCTACCACCTGTCCGCGGTCACCCAGGCGACCGCGCTCGCGGCGCTGCAGCACGCCCCCGAGCTGCTCGGCAACGTCGACCAGCTGCGCGCCCAGCGCGACAAGACGGTGGCCTGGCTGCGCGACCAGGGACTCGAGGTTGCCGACAGCGACGCCAATTTCTGCTTGTTCGGGACCTTCGGGGATCGTCATGCTGTCTGGCAGGGACTGGTCGACCGAGGTGTGCTGATCCGGGAGACCGGTCCGGACGGATGGCTGCGGGTGTCCATCGGGACACCTGAGGAGATGGCGGCGTTCGAGGACGCCCTCGTCGAGGTGATGAAGGAGATGTCATGAGTCGCAGTGCGCGCATCGAGCGGCAGACGAGCGAGTCCAAGGTCGTCGTCGAGGTCGACCTCGACGGCTCCGGCCGCCACGACGTGTCCACCGGGGTCGGCTTCTACGACCACATGCTCATCTCGTTCGCCCGGCACTCCCTGGTCGACCTGACCGTCCAGACCTCCGGCGACACCCACATCGACGCCCACCACACGGTCGAGGACACCGCGATCGTGCTGGGCCAGGCGCTGCGCGAGGCGCTCGGCGACAAGGTCGGCATCCGCCGGTTCGGCGACGCCACGGTGCCGCTCGACGAGGCGCTCGTCCAGGCCGTCGTCGACGTGTCGGGTCGCCCCTACTGCGTGCACACCGGCGAGCCCGAGGGCCAGCCGTACGTCGCCCTCGGTGGCGGGGGCAACGCCGTCCCGTACCTCGGCTCGTTGACCCGTCACGTCTTCGAGACCATCGCGTTCCACGCGCACCTCGCGCTCCACGTGCGTGTGCTCGCCGGCCGCGAGCCGCACCACATCGTGGAGACCCAGTTCAAGGCGTTCGCACGGGCGTTCCGCGACGCGATCGCGATCGACCCGCGTGAGACGGGGATCCCCTCCACGAAGGGTGCTCTGTAGCGGTGGCCTCGCCTTCGGTGGTTGTCCTGGACTACGGCTCAGGCAACCTGCGGTCCGCTGTGCGCGCGGTCGAGCGCGCCGGCGCGACGGTCACGCTGACCTCCGACCTGGACCTCGCGATGGAGGCCGACGGGCTGCTCGTGCCCGGCGTCGGTGCCTACGCGGCGTGCATGAAGGGCCTGCGTGCGATCCGCGGTGAGCGCGTGATCTCCCGCCGGCTCGCGGGCGGACGTCCGGTGCTCGGCATCTGCGTGGGCATGCAGATCCTCTTCGAACGCGGCATCGAGCACGGCGTCGAGACCGAGGGCTGCGGCGAGTGGCCCGGTGTGGTCGAGCGGCTGCAGGCGCCGATCGTCCCGCACATGGGCTGGAACACCGTGGACGTGCCCGAGGGGTCGCGGCTCTTCGCCGGGATCGAGGACGAGCGGTTCTACTTCGTGCACTCCTACGGCGTGCGGGACTGGACCCTGGTCACCAACGACCGCACGCCTGCCTCGCTGCAGCCTCGGGTCGTCTGGGCCGAGCACGGCGGCGACAGGTTCGTCGCCGCGGCCGAGAACGGCCCGCTGTCCGCGACGCAGTTCCACCCGGAGAAGTCCGGAGACGCCGGCGCCGTACTACTGAAGAACTGGGTGAGCTCCCTTGTCTGACTACCTCGAACTCCTTCCCGCCGTCGACATCAAGGGCGGCCAGGCCGTCCAGCTGGTGCAAGGCGTCGACGGTTCCGAGAAGCGTTTCGGTGACCCGATCGAGGCCGCCCTGCGGTGGCAGGAGGCCGGCGCCGAGTGGATCCATCTGGTCGACCTCGACGCGGCGTTCGGCCACGGCAACAACCGTGCCCTGCAGGCGGAGATCGTCCGCAAGCTCGACATCAAGGTCGAGATGAGTGGCGGCATCCGCGACGACGAGTCGCTGGAGGCGGCGATGGCCACCGGCTGCCGACGGGTCAACATCGGCACCGCGGCGCTCGAGCAGCCCGAGTGGTGCGCCGAGGCGATCGCGACGTACGGGGACCGAGTGGCGGTCGGCCTCGACGTCCGCGGCCGGACCCTCGCTGCTCGCGGGTGGACGCAGGAGGGCGGCGACCTCTACGAGACGCTGGCCCGGCTCGACTCCGAGGGCTGCGCGCGCTACGTCGTCACGGACGTCAACAAGGACGGCATGCTCCAGGGCCCGAACCTCCAACTGCTCCGCGACGTGTGCGCCGCCACCGACCGTCCGGTCGTGGCGTCCGGCGGCGTGACGACCCTCGACGACATCCGTGCGCTGATGGAGCTGGTGCCGCTCGGTGTCGAGGGCGCGATCGCCGGGACCGCGCTCTACACGGGACAGTTCACGCTCGAGGACGCCCTGGCCCTGACCCTTCCGGCGCGCTCATGAGCCTCTCGGTCCGGGTGATCCCGTGTCTCGACGTCGACGCCGGCCGGGTGGTCAAGGGCATCAACTTCAAGGAGCTGCGCGACGCCGGTGACCCGGTCGAGCTCGCCCGGACCTACGACGCCGAGGGCGCCGACGAGCTGACCTTCCTCGACATCTCTGCGTCCCACGAGGGCCGCGCGACGACGCTGGAGATCGTGTCGGCGACCGCGGAGCAGGTCTTCATCCCCCTCACCGTCGGCGGCGGCATCCGCAGCGTCGACGACGTCGACCGGATGCTGCGGGCCGGGGCCGACAAGATCGCGGTCAACACCGCCGCCATCCACCGGCCCGAGCTGGTCGCCGAGATCGCCGACCGGTTCGGCAACCAGGTGCTGGTGCTGTCGGTCGACGCCCGCCGGGTGCCGGCAGGTGCCGAGCACCGCACCGACTCCGGCTTCGAGGTCACCACCCACGGCGGTCGCAAGTCCGCCGGCCTCGACGCCATCGCCTGGGCGGTGCGGGCCGCGGAGCTCGGCGCCGGCGAGATCCTCCTCAACGCGATGGACGCCGACGGCACGACCGCGGGCTTCGACCTCGAGCTGATCCGCGCCGTCCGGCGTGAGGTCACCATCCCGGTCATCGCCTCCGGTGGCGCGGGGGCCGTCGAGCACTTCCCGCCCGCGGTCGAAGCGGGCGCGGACGCCGTACTCGCCGCCACGGTGTTCCACTTCGGCACGCTGCGGATCGCCGACGTCAAGCGGTCGCTCAGCGACGCGGGCTACCCGGTGCGCTGACCGGATTCGTTCCCGTTCGGGCGCCGCTGGACTTGCGATCTCGAGAAGAGCGCGCCCATCACCCACGACGCACCTGAAGTTCCGGCCCCATCTGGACCCGCATCGGGGCCGAAACCTCAGGTACGACGCTCAGTGATACCCGCCCGCAGGTGCCGATCTGCGGGCCCGACGATGTGCCCGCCACTGCCGCCCGGCGTACTCGTGCAGCGGCACGCTGCGGATCGCCGACGGGAAGTGGACGCTCAGCGACGCGGGCTACCCGGTGCGCTGACCGGACTCGACTCTCCAGCCCGTTCGGGCGCCGCTGTACTCGCGATACTGCTGAGCGGAGGGCACGGGCGGTGGGACGTCATACGTCCGTGCACCCATGGCGCCCGGATCGTATGACGTCCCGCGCAACGTCATACGTCTCGCCTCTCATGGGCCGCCTACCGCATGACGTCCCCGACAGCCCGCTCGCGCTCGGCACGATGGCCGGCGATGAGCCGCGACGGCTCAGATCCCGAGCTTCGCCTCGCGCAGCTGGGCGACCCGGTCGTCGGGACCGGAGAAGGCCAGCCCGCGGGTCTCGCTGCGGCCGTAGACGAACAGCACCAGCTCCGACGGCAGCCCGGTCACGACGACGGGGTCCGAGCCGGCCTTGAGGGTGGTCTCGTCCTCGGTGTCCGCGCGGCGGGCGACGACCGGCACCCCCGCGGGGCGCACCAGGCCCTTGCCCGAGACCCGGACGATCCGCCACAGCACGTCCTGCTCGTCGGCGGTCAGCGAACGCGGCTCCCAGTCCGGTGTCGCACGCCGGATGTCCTCGTGGTGGACGAAGTACTCCGCCGTGTTGAGCGCCTGGTCGACGCCGGGCAGGGCCATCGGGTTGCGTGCCTTGCGGACCCGGGCCACGAGCTTCTCGAACGACTTCTCCGCCGTCCGCTCGGTCTTCCGCTCGGTCACCGAGGCGAGCGGCGGCACGACGATGCCGATCGACAGGGGACTGTTCTCGCGGACGACCAGGTGGGCGACCAGCTCGCGCACGGTCCAGTCGCCGCACAGGGTCGGCGCGTCCGGGCCGGTCTCGAGGGCGAGGTCGCAGAGCCGGGAGCGCTCTCCGCGCGCGAAGGACGTCATGGGGGCAGGATTGCACGACCACCATGAGGTGAAAGGCGCGACCGGGAGCCGGGCCTGTCGGCGTCCGGGAATAGGCTGCCCCTCCTTGCCGGTTGCGACCGGCGACGGACAGGGAGCAGGACCGAAGTGACGGACGAGCGGCACAGCGGCGCCGGTACGACGAGCGCCGGCTTCGCCGTACTCTGGGTCGCGATCAAGCGCGAGCCGTGGATCTTCGCCGTCTCGACCATCGGCAGCCTCCTCTTCGGCGCGTTGACCGTCGCCGACGCGTGGGTCCTCGGGTGGTCCACCGACCACGTCGTGCTACCGGCGTTCCGCGACGGCGAGATCGGCTCCTCGATGCTGTGGGCGGTGCTCGCGCTCTTCCTCGGCGTCGCCATCCTGCGAGCGGTGGGGATCGTCGCGCGCCGGCTCGGCGCCGGCGTGATGCAGTACCGGATGCAGGCCCGCACCCGCCGCGCGGTGACCCGGCAGTACCTCTCGCTCCCGATGGAGTGGCACCAGCGCCACCCGACCGGCGAGCTGCTGTCCAACGCGAACTCCGACGTCGAGGCGGCGTGGGGGCCGATCGCCCCGCTCCCGATGGCCGTCGGCACGGTGGCGATGATGGTGATCGCGGTCGGTCAGATGCTGTTCGCCGACCTGGTGCTCGCGATCGTCGGCATCCTCGTCTTCCCCCTCGTGATCGCGACCAACGTCGTCTACCAGCGCCTCGCCCAGGGCTGGGCGACCAGGGCGCAGCAGCTGCGCGCCGAGCTCAGCGAGATCGCCCACGAGTCGTTCGACGGCGCGATGGTCGTCAAGACCCTCGGTCGTGAGCCCGAGGAGACCGCCCGGTTCCGGGCGAAGGCGCTCGACCTGCGGGAGGCGAACATCCGGGTCGGCCGGATCCGCGCCGCGTTCGACCCGACCCTCGCCGCGCTCCCGAACCTCGCCGTGCTGGTGGTGCTGATCCTGGGCGTCCACCGGGTGCTGTCCGGCGCCACCGACGCCGGCGACGTGGTCACGGTCGCCTACCTGCTCACGATCGTGTCCTTCCCGATCCGGTCGATCGGCTGGCTGCTCGGTGAGTTCCCGCGCAGCGTGGTCGGCTACCGCCGGGTCGAGGCGGTGCTGCGCGCCAAGGGCTCGATGCAGTACGGCGAGGCGCCCGCGCCGCGCAACGCCGGTGGCGCCCGGCTCGAGGTCGACGACGTCCGCTACGGCTACCAGGCCGACCGGCCGCTGCTCCGGGGCGTGACCTTCACCGTCGAGCCCGGCCGCACGGTCGCTCTGGTCGGCGCGACCGCCTCCGGCAAGAGCACGCTCACCAGCCTGCTGACCCGCCTGGTCGACGTCGACAGCGGCAGCATCCGGGTCGACGGGGTCGACCTCCGCGAGCTGGCGCGCGGCGAGCTGGCCGGGATGCTGTCGATCGTGCCGCAGACGGCGTTCCTCTTCGACGACACGGTCCGCGGCAACGTCACCCTCGGCGCCGACGTGCCCGACGACGAGGTCTGGGAGGCGCTGCGCACCGCCCAGGCCGACGGCTTCGTCGCCGCGCTCCCGGCCGGGCTCGACACGCAGCTCGGCGAGCGCGGCACCTCGTTGTCGGGAGGCCAGCGGCAGCGGATCTCGCTCGCGCGGGCGCTGGTCCGTCGTCCGCGGCTGCTGCTCCTCGACGACGCGACCTCCGCCGTCGACCCCGAGGTGGAGGCGCGGATCCTCGCGGCGCTCCGGGGCGCGAGGTCTCGTGGCGGCCGCGGAGCGGCCTCCTCGACCGACGAGAGCGCGACCCTGGTCGTCGTCGCCTACCGCAAGGCGACCATCGGCCTCGCCGACGAGGTGCTGTTCCTCGCCGACGGCGCGATCGTCGACCGCGGCACCCACGCCGAGCTGGTCGCGCGCAACGCCGACTACGCCCGGCTGGTCAACGCCTACGAGCAGCACGACCCCGCCAAGGGCGCGCCCGAGGAGGTGACCGCGCCGTGACCACCGTGCAGACACCCGGCGCGCCGGCCGGCACCCAGATGGACACCGGCGAGAGCATCGGCGCCTGGGAGACGATCCGCCGCGGCGTCGGGCACTCGCCCGAGCTCACCGAGGGCATCGGCAAGACCCTGGCGCTCGCCGTCGTCGCCTCGGTGGGCCAGGTCATCGTGCCGATCGCGGTGCAGCAGACGGTCGACCGCGGCCTCCGCGGCGCCGACGGTCCGGACGCGACCTTCACCACCTGGCTGGCTGTGGTCGCGGCCGTCGCGATCGTGGCGACCAGCTGGGCGTCGTACGCCATGACCGCGCGCCTCTTCTCCACCGCCGAGCACGGACTGGCGACGCTGCGGGTCAAGGCCTTCCGTCACGTGCACGACCTGCCGCTGCTCACGCAGAACACCGAGCGCCGCGGCGCGCTCGTGTCCCGGGTGACCAGCGACGTCGACCAGGTGAGCCAGTTCCTCGTGTTCGGCGGCCTGCTCTTCATCGTCAGCATCGGCCAGATCCTGGTCGCGACCGTGGTGATGGTCTTCTACAGCTGGCAGCTGGCGCTGGTGGTGTGGGTCTGCTTCGCGCCGCTGTTCCTGAGCCTTCGGTACTTCCAGCGCAAGCTCTCCGCCGCCTACGCGACGGTACGACGCCAGGTCGGCGCCCTGCTGTCCGCGATCTCCGAGCCCGTGGTCGGCGCCGCAGTGGTGCGGTCCTACGCCGTCGAGGCGCGGACCCAGGAGCGGATCGACCGGGCCGTCGCGGTCCACCAGGCAGCCTCGACCAGGGCCCAGGGATTCACCGCGTTCTCCTTCTCCCTCGGCGGGATCTCGGCCGGGCTCGCCAACGCGGGCGTGCTCGTCGTCGGCATCTGGCTCGGCCAGGGCCGGTTCTGGGCCGAGGACATCACCGCGGGCGAGGTGCTCGCGTTCGCGTTCCTCGTCACGCTCTTCGTCGGTCCGGTGCAGTTCGGCACCCAGGTCCTGACCGACGCGCAGAACGCGATCGCCGGCTGGCGGCGGGTGATCGGCATCCTCGACACGCCCGCCGACCTGGTCGACCCGGGTCCTGAGGGCCAGGTGCTGCCCGCGGGCGCCCTGGACGTCGTCTTCGAGCAGGTCGGCTTCGCCTACCCGGGCGGTCCGCCGGTGCTGCGCGAGATCGACCTGGAGATCCCGGCGGGGCGCCGGGTCGCGGTCGTCGGCGAGACCGGCTCCGGCAAGTCGACCCTGGCCAAGCTCCTCACCCGGCTGATGGACCCGTCGGAGGGGCGGGTCCTGCTCGACGGCGTCGACCTCCGCGACATCGCCGAGTCCTCGCTGCGGTCGAGCGTGGTGCTGGTCCCGCAGGAGGGGTTCCTCTTCGACGACACGCTCGCCGCCAACGCCCGCTACGGCAGGCTGGGCGCGACCGACGACGACATCGTCGCCGCCGCGGGCGAGCTCGGCCTCGGCGACTGGCTCGCCGGCCTGCCCGACGGACTGGAGACGAAGGTCGGCCAGCGAGGCGAGTCGCTGTCGGCGGGGGAGCGGCAGCTGGTGGCGCTGCTGCGGGCCCAGCTCGCCGACCCCGACCTGCTGGTGCTCGACGAGGCGACGAGCGCCGTCGACCCCGAGCTCGAGACCCGGATCGGCCGTGCCCTCGAACGGCTGATGAGCGGCCGGACGTCCGTCACCATCGCGCACCGCCTGTCGACGGCCGAGGCCGCCGACGAGGTCGTCGTGGTCGATCGCGGACGGATCGTCCAGCGTGGCCACCACTCCGAGCTGGTCCGCGAGGCGGGTTCGGTCTACGCCGGGCTGCACGCATCCTGGGTCGCCCAGCACGGGTGACCGGTCCGCCCGGATAATGACGGGGTGACCTCCCTCGATCCGGCCATCGGCGCCCGCCTCTCGCGCAACGACGCCGGCCTGGTGCCGGCGATCGTCCAGCAGCACGACACCGGTGAGGTGCTGATGCTGGCGTGGATGGACGACGAGGCGCTGCACCGCAGCCTGTCGACCGGGCGGGCGACGTACTGGAGCCGCTCGCGCCAGGAGTACTGGGTCAAGGGCGAGACGTCGGGCAACCGGCAGCACGTGAAGGAGATCCGGTTGGACTGCGACGGCGACACCCTGCTGGTCAAGGTCGATCAGGAGGGCCCCGCTTGCCACACCGGCAGCCGCACCTGCTTCGACAACGGGCTGCTCGGATGACCGAGGACGAGACCGACCGGCAGCGCCGTACCTTCGCGCCCGCCGTCCTCGGTGGGCTCGGCGCGACCGCGCTCGCCGCACTGGCCGGTCACCAGCCGATGCTGCGGGTGCCGTCCGACGAGCTCGAGACGCTCGGCCTGGTGGCGGCCGCGGGGGGCGACGTCGCCGAGGTGGGCTTCCCGCTCGCCGGCGCCCTCGCCCTGGTCGCGCTGGCGTGCTGGGGCGTGCTGCTGGTGGCGCGGGGCCGGT
>NZ_JACEHF010000102.1 GCF_014180685.1 Nocardioides pelophilus
GGGCCGGCGGCGCCCGCTGACGCCGCCGCGCCGGCACGCCCTAGACTCCCGCCCGTGGCACCCACCCCCGCACGCCTGGTCGTGCTCGTCTCCGGTGCCGGCACCAACCTCCAGGCGCTGCTCGACGCCTGCGCGGATCCGGCGTACGGCGCCCAGGTGGTCGCCGTCGGCGCCGACCGCGACGGGATCGAGGGGTTGGCGCGGGCCGAGCGGGCCGGCGTACCGACGTTCGTCGCGCGGGTCAAGGACTACACCTCCCGCGAGCACTGGGACCGCGCGGTCGCGGACAAGGTCGACGCGTTCGACCCCGACCTGGTCGTCTCGGCCGGCTTCATGAAGCTCGCCGGCGCCGCCTTCCTCGAGCGGTTCGGCGGCCGTTACATCAACACCCATCCGGCCCTGCTGCCGTCGTTCCCGGGCATGCACGGAGCCCGGGACGCCCTCGAGCACGGCGTGCGGATCACCGGCGCCACGCTCTTCGTGGTCGACGACGGCGTCGACACCGGTGCGATCGTCGCCCAGGTGGCGGTTCCGGTCGAGGACGACGACACCGTCGAGACCCTGCACGAGCGGATCAAGGTCGCCGAGCGCGCGATGCTGGTCGACACCGTGGGCCGGATGGCCCGGGAGGGTTGGAAGGTCGACGGCCGGCGGGTTCGGCTGGGACGCTGACCCTCGGTAGAGTGAGGGCACACGACTGGCGTAGGTGGGACACCACCAGGGAGTGTGAGCTGGCATCGACCGCCTGGGTGCCCTCGTCGACAGCACCGACCGATGAGGAGCGACCCCCCGCATGTCTGAGCCCACTGGCAACCGGATCCCGATCAAGCGCGCGCTGGTGTCCGTCTTCGACAAGGACGGCCTCGACGACCTGGTGCGCGGCCTCGCCGCGGCCGGCGTCGAGCTGGTCTCCACCGGCGGCTCGGCGGCGCTCATCGAGTCGCTCGGCCTGCCCGTCACCAAGGTCGAGGACCTGACCGGCTTCCCCGAGTGCCTCGACGGCCGGGTGAAGACGCTGCACCCGCGGGTGCATGCCGGCATCCTGGCCGACCGCCGGCTCCCCGAGCACGTCGCCCAGCTCGAGGAGCTCGGGGTCGCGCCGTTCGACCTGGTCGTCGTCAACCTCTACCCGTTCACCGAGACCGTGATGTCGGGTGCGTCCGTCCAGGACTGCATCGAGAAGATCGACATCGGCGGTCCGTCCATGGTCCGCGCGGCTGCCAAGAACCACGCCTCGGTCGCCATCGTCACCGACGGCGCCGACTACGCGCGGGCGCTCGCGGCCGCGCAGGGCGGCGGGTTCACGCTGGCCGAGCGCGAGGTGCTCGCCGCGAAGGCGTTCGTCCACACGGCGACCTACGACGTCCACGTCGCGTCCTGGATGGGCAACGTCCTCACCGACTCCTCCGTCGAGGACGGGCAGAGCACCGGCTTCCCGGCGTGGGTCGGCGCGACCTGGGACAAGAGCGCCGTCCTGCGGTACGGCGAGAACCCGCACCAGCCCGCCGCGCTCTACCGCTCCGGCTTCGGCCCGGGTGGCCTCGCCGCCGCGGAGCAGCTCCACGGCAAGGAGATGTCCTACAACAACTACGTCGACACCGACGCCGCCCGGCGCGCGGCGTACGACCACGGCGACGAGCCGACGGTGGCGATCATCAAGCACGCCAACCCGTGCGGCATCGCGGTCGGCCCAGTAGGCACAGACGTTGCCGCCGTTCATCTCCGCGCCCACGAGTGCGACCCGGTGTCGGCGTTCGGCGGCGTCATCGCCACCAACGTGCCGGTCTCGGTGGCGATGGCCGAGCAGGTCGCCGAGATCTTCACCGAGGTGATCGTCGCGCCGGCCTACGAGGACGGCGCGGTCGCGGTGCTCCAGGGCAAGAAGAACATCCGGATCCTCCGCGCCGAGCCGCTCACCCACGGCGGGGCGGAGATCCGACCGATCAGCGGGGGGCTGCTGATGCAGCACACCGACCGGTTCCAGGCCGACGGCGACGACCCGGCGAACTGGACGCTGGCCACCGGCGAGGCCGCGGACGAGAGCACGCTGGCCGACCTCGCCTTCGCCTGGCGGGCGGTGCGCGCCGCGAAGTCCAACGCGATCCTGCTCGCCTCGGGCGGCGCGTCGGTCGGCATCGGCATGGGGCAGGTCAACCGGGTCGACTCGTGCCGGCTGGCGGTCACCCGGGCGGGGGACCGCGCGGCCGGGTCCGTCGCGGCGTCCGACGCGTTCTTCCCCTTCGCCGACGGACCGCAGCTGCTGCTGGACGCCGGCGTCAGGGCGATCGTCCAGCCGGGCGGCTCGGTGCGCGACGAGGAGACCATCGCCGCGTGCGCCGCCGCGGGCGTGACGATGTACTTCACCGGCACCCGCCACTTTGCTCACTGAACAACCGGACTGAGGGAGGATCGGCCTGTGACAGCACAGAAGCTCGACGGCACCGCGACCGCGGCAGCCATCAAGGGCGAGCTCAGCGAGCGGATCGCCAAGCTCAAGGAGCAGGGGATCACCCCCGGCCTCGGCACCGTGCTCGTCGGCGACGACCCCGGTTCGCGGTGGTACGTCAACGGCAAGCACAAGGACTGCGCCGAGGTCGGCATCGCGTCGATCCGGGTCGACCTCCCCGAGGTCGCGACCCAGGACGAGATCGAGGCCGCGGTCGCCCAGCTCAACGCCGACCCCGCCTGCACGGGCTACATCGTCCAGCTGCCGCTCCCGCGCGGCCGCGACGAGAACCGGGTGCTCGGGCTGATCGACCCCGACAAGGACGCCGACGGCCTCCACCCGACCAACCTCGGCTGGCTGGTCCTCGGCAACGAAGCGCCGCTGCCGTGCACGCCGTACGGCATCGTCGAGCTGTTGCGCCGCCACGACGTGCCCATCGCCGGCGCCGAGGTGGTCGTCGTCGGCCGCGGCATCACCGTCGGACGACCGCTGGGCCTCCTCCTCACCCGCCGTTCCGAGAACGCCACGGTGACGCTGTGCCACACCGGCACGGTCGACCTCGCGTCCCACGTGCGGAAGGCCGACATCGTCGTGGCCGCCGCCGGCGTGCCCGGCATCATCACCGGCGACATGGTCAAGCCCGGCGCCGCCGTGCTCGACGTGGGGGTGTCCCGGGTCGAGGGCAAGCTCGCCGGCGACGTCGCCGCCGACGTGTGGGACGTCGCCGGCTGGATCTCGCCCAACCCCGGGGGCGTCGGGCCGATGACCCGCGCCATGCTGCTCGCGAACGTGGTCGCGATGGCCGAGAAGCAGGTGGCGCGCTGAACGACGAGGCGGTCCCGGCGCCCGCGCCGCGGCCGGAGGAGCCCGCGCCGCCGCCGGAGCACCCTCCGCCCCGGCGACGCTTTCCGTCGACCCTCGGCGGCGTGCTCTACATCCTCGTCCTGATCGCGATGTCGGTCGGGATCGCGATCACCTGGCGCGGGCACGACTGGCGACTCGGGATCCGCGTGGTCGCCGGCGCGCTCGCGGCCGCGGCCACGCTGCGCCTGGTGCTCCCGCAGCGCGACGCGGGCATGCTCGCCGTACGGCCGCGCCTGGTCGACGTCCTCGTCGTCGGCTCGCTCGCCGCCGCTCTCTTCGTCCTCGCCGCCAACATCCCCGACCAGCCGAGCTGAGCGGATGAGCCGGGGCCGCAAACCGCCCGGCAGCCGTAAGTCGTGACCGCGTCAACTGCGCGCGCGGCAGCGTGTCGCACCGCGGCGAAGCCGCACGGTGCGCAGCCCCCGGGCCGAGCTTGCGAGGGCCCGGGCGGCGCGCACCGTATGCGACACGCTCGCGCAGTCAAGCTCAGATCAGACCGAGCTCCGTGACGGCCTGACGCTCGTCGGCGAGCTCGGCGGTCGAGGCGTCGATCCGAGCACGCGAGAAGTCGTCGATCTCGAGGCCCTGGACGATCTCCCAGTTGCCACCGGAGGTGGTGACGGGGAACGACGACACGAGTCCCTCGGGCACGCCGTAGGACCCGTCGGACTCGACGGCCATCGAGACCCAGTCGCCGGCGGGGGTGCCGTTGAGCCAGTCGCGGGCAGCGTCGCAGGTGGCCGACGCGGCGGAGGCGGCCGAGGAGGCGCCGCGGGCGTCGATGATCGCCGCGCCGCGCTTGGCGACGGTCGGGATGAAGTAGCTCTCGATCCAGTCGTTGTCGCCCACGACCTCGGCGGCGTTCTTGCCGCCGATCTCGGCGTGGAAGACATCGGGGTACTGGGTCGCCGAGTGGTTGCCCCAGATCGTCATCTTCTTGATGTCGGTGACCGCGGCACCGGTCTTCGTCGCGAGCTGCGAGATCGCGCGGTTGTGGTCGAGGCGGGTCAGCGCGGAGAAGCGCTCCGAGGGGATGTCGGGGGCGTTCTTGAGGGCGATCAGCGCGTTGGTGTTGGCGGGGTTGCCGGTGACGCCGATGCGGACGTCGTCAGCCGCGACCTTGTTGAGCGCCTTGCCCTGGGCGGTGAAGATCGCACCGTTGGCCGACAGCAGGTCGCCGCGCTCCATGCCGGGGCCGCGGGGACGGGCGCCGACGAGCAGGGCGAGGTTCACGCCGTCGAAGATCTTCTCCGGGTCGGAGCCGATCTGGATGCCGGCGAGGTTCGGGAACGCGCAGTCGTCGAGCTCCATGACGACACCCTCGAGCGCCTTCAGCGCGGGCTCGATCTCGAGGAGGCGCAGCTCGACGGGACGGTCGCCGGCGATGGCGCCGCTGGCGATGCGGAAGAGCAGGCTGTAGCCGATCTGGCCGGCGGCGCCGGTGACGGCGACCTTCAGAGGCGTCTCGCTCACGGGTAACTCCTAGTTGTTTCGGCTTCGGTGTCTCGGGCTCAGTCGGTGCGGCTCGGCCCACGACGACGACCGGGACTCAGTTGCGAGGGACGCTAGCAGCGGTCGGGCCGGTCGCAGCACGCGGGCATGGGTGCGAGACGATGCGTCCCATGCGTCCCTCCGCGCGCCTGGCCGTCGCCGCCTGCTGCGTCGGGCTCGCCTGCTCCCTCGGGCTCGCCGGGTGCGGGAGCGCGTCCGAGCCGAGTCCTCCGAGCGGGGTCGACGAGCTGGTCATCCCCTCTCCCTCGCTCGACCCCGCGGACTTCGTGGCGGACATCGACAACGCCTGGCTGCCGCTGGCGCCGGGGAGCGAGTGGCACTACACCGCGACCTCGGCGGGCGAGCTCGAGACGATCACGGTCACCGTGCTCGACGAGACCCGCGAGATCCAGGGCGTCACCGCGACCGTCGTACAGGAGGTCGTGCGCGACCGCTCCGGCGAGGTCCTCGACACGACCGTGGACTGGTTCGCGCAGGACGCCGACGGCAACGTCTGGCACCTCGGCGAGGACGGCGTCTGGGAGGCCGGGGTCGACGGTGCCGAGGCAGGGCTGGCGATGCCGGCGAGGCCGCGGGTCGGTGACGGCTACCGGACGGGCTACCTCGCGGGCGAGGTCGAGGACCGGGCCGAGGTCGTCGACCTCGACGGCTCCGCCTCCGTGCCGTACGGCGACCTCACCGGCCTCGTCGAGATCGAGAACAGCACGCCGCTCGAGCCCGGTGTCCTCGAGCGCAAGGTGTACGCCCGCGACGTCGGGCTGGTGCGGGACGTGACGGTCGACGGAGGCGACGAGCTGGTCGAGCTCGTCACCTACGTCGAGCCGTAGGTCAGGCGTCCGGCGGCCGGACCTGGGTCTGCTCGCCGGACGGCGGTGCCCAGCCACCGGCCTGCGGGGCTTGTGGTGCCTGCGGGGCAGCAGGCTGCTGGGCCGGGATCCACTGCTGGGCTGCGGGGTCCCACTGCCAGCCGTCCTGGATGATCGGCTGCGCGGCCGGCTGCGCCTGCGGCGCGGCGTAGTTCTCCTGGCTCCACTGCTGCTGGAACGCGTCCGGGGCGCCGAATCCCGGCACCGTGGCCGTGGCGCTGCCGGCGGGGATGCCGGAGCCGGGGACCGGCTCGGAGCCGCGGCCGAAGATCAGCGGGTAGAGGAAGCCCGCGGCGGCCGCGCCGATCAGGGGCGCCACGATGAAGAGCCAGAGCTGGATGATCGCGTCGCCGCCGGACTCGAAGGCGACACCGATCGAACGGGCCGGGTTGACCGACGTGCCGGTCGCCGAGATGCCGACGAAGTGGATCGCGGCCAGTGCGAGGCCGATCACGAGCGGGGCGAACGCCGCGGTGTCGTTGCGCTCGTCGGTGACGCCGAGGATGACCACCAAGAAGATGAAGGTCAGGATGATCTCGATGAGCAGCGCGCCGAAGATCTCGACCCCGCCGTGGTCGCCGAAGCCGTTGCTCCCCATCGGCTCACCGAAGTCCCAGCCGACGTCGCTGGCGACCAGCGTGATGGCCAGCACCAGGCCGCCCACGATCGCGCCGCCGACCTGGGCCGCGGAGTAGAGGCCCACGTCCTTCCAGGCCAGGCGCCCGCTCAGGGCCGCGCCGACGGAGACGGCCGGGTTGAAGTGACCGCCGGAGATCCGGCCGAAGGCATAGGCCATCATCACGATGGCGATGCCGAAGCTGAGGCCGATCGAAACGATGTCACCGTTGCCGATCACGGCCGATCCGCAGCCGATGATGACGAGCACGGCAGTGCCGACCGCCTCCGCTGCGAGCTTCTGGGCGAGGGTGGGCGGCGCGACGGCCGCCGTGGTGGTCATCTGCTCGGTCATGGGTTGAGCTCTCTCCTTCGGTCGGCTCCCGGAACCACACGAGGTTCGCGCAGCAGACTAGCGATCTTGCCCGTCATTACCGGGGATGCGAGGCTGGCAGAGCCCGCGGCAGCCCCGCCTGCCCACATCCGATATCTTGATGTCAAGCAAAACTCACCCGTCCCAGGAGCGCCGCCCGAACATGTCGAGCATCATCTACACCCACACCGACGAGGCGCCGCTTCTCGCGACGTACTCCTTCCTTCCGATCGTCGAGGCCTACGCCGCCAAGGCCGGCGTCAACGTCGAGACCCGTGACATCTCGGTCGCGGCCCGGATCCTGGCGCAGTTCGGCCTCGCCGACGACACGCTGGGCGAGCTCGGCGCGCTGGCCAAGACGCCGGAGGCCAACATCGTCAAGCTCCCCAACGTCTCCGCCTCGATCCCGCAGCTCAAGGCGGCGATCAAGGAGCTGCAGGAGAAGGGCTACGACGTCCCCGACTATCCCGAGTCGGCGGAGAGCGCGGCCGACCAGGAGGTCCGGGCCAAGTACGACAAGGTCAAGGGCTCCGCGGTCAACCCCGTGCTGCGCGAGGGCAACTCCGACCGCCGCGCGCCGCTGTCGGTGAAGAACTACGCCAAGGCGCACCCGCACACCAACAAGCCGTTCGCCGAGGGCTCGAAGACCTCGGTCGCGACCATGGGCGACAACGACTTCGCGAGCAACGAGAAGTCGGTGACGATGGCGGCCGACGACACGCTCCGGATCGTGCTGGACACCGCAGCGGGGGAGCAGGTCGTCCTCAAGGACTCGCTTCCCGTGCTGGCCGGCGAGATCGTCGACGGCACCAAGATGGAGGCCGCACACCTCCAGGCGTTCCTCGCCAACGCGATCGCGAAGGCCAAGTCCGACGACGTCCTGCTCTCGCTCCACCTCAAGGCGACGATGATGAAGGTCTCCGACCCGATCATCTTCGGCCACGCGGTCAAGGCCTACTTCAAGGGCGTCTTCCAGCAGTACGGCGCCGACCTCGCTGCCGCCGGTCTGTCCGCCAACGACGGGCTCGGCGGGATCCTGTCCGGTCTCGGTGCGCTGTCGAACGGCGAGGAGATCCGGGCTGCGTTCGAGGCCGCGCTCGCTGAGGGGCCGCGCCTGTCCTACGTCAACTCCGACAAGGGCATCACCAACCTGCACGTGCCGTCGGACGTGATCGTCGACGCCTCGATGCCGGCGCTGATCCGCAACGGCGGTCGTCTCTGGGGCGCTGACGGCGCCGAGGACGACACCCTCGCGGTCATCCCGGACTCCTCCTACGCCGGCGTCTACCAGGCCGTCATCGAGGACTGCAAGCAGCACGGCCCGCTCGACCCGGCCACGATCGGCACGGTCCCGAACGTCGGCCTGATGGCTCAGGCGGCCGAGGAGTACGGCTCGCACGACAAGACCTTCGAGATCACCCAGGCCGGCACCGTCCGCGTCCTCGGCTCCGACGGCACCGTGCTGATCGAGCACGACGTCGAGGCCGGCGACATCTGGCGCGCCTGCCAGACCAAGGACATCCCCGTCCAGGACTGGGTCAAGCTCGCCGTCACCCGGGCCCGCGCCAGCGACACCCCGGCGATCTTCTGGCTCAACGAGTCGCGTGCCCACGACGCCGAGCTGATCAAGAAGGTCAACGCCTACCTGCCCGACCACGACACCTCCGGCCTCGAGATCCGGATCCTGTCGCCCGAGCTCGCGACGGCGTACACGCTGGAGCGGATGCGCAAGGGCGAGGACACCATCTCGGTGACCGGCAACGTGCTGCGTGACTACAACACCGACCTGTTCCCGATCATCGAGCTCGGGACCTCGGCCAAGATGCTGTCGGTCGTGCCGCTGATCGCGGGCGGTGGCCTCTTCGAGACCGGCGCCGGCGGCTCGGCGCCCAAGCACGTGCAGCAGCTGGTGGAGGAGAACTACCTGCGCTGGGACAGCCTCGGTGAGTTCTTCGCGCTGGTGCCGTCGCTGGAGAAGTACGCCGAGCAGGCCGATGCCCCCGCCGCGCGAGTGCTGGCCGACACCCTCGACCGCGCCACCGGCACCTTCCTCAACGAGGACCGTTCGCCTGGCCGCAAGCTCGGCACGACCGACAACCGCGGTTCGCACTTCTACCTCGCCCTCTACTGGGCCGAGGAGCTCGCGGCGCAGACCGACGACGCCGCGCTCGCGGAGGCGTTCGGGCCCCTGGCCAAGACCCTGCGGGAGAACGAGTCGGTCATCGCCGACGAGCTGATCGCGGTCCAGGGCAAGCCGGCCGACATCGGCGGCTACTACCTGCCGGACCCGGAGAAGACGTCCGCGGTCATGCGGCCGAGCAAGACCCTCAACGAGGCCATCGCCTCGCTCTGAGCCCGACCGTGGCTGAGCTGGTGGCCGCGGTCCGCAGTGCGCTGCGGGCCGCGGCCGACCCGTCCCGGGCTCCCGGGCAGCAGGCCTACATGAAGTCGGCCATGCCGTTCCTCGGTGTGCGGGTGCCGGAGGGCCGGCGCCTCGTGCGCCAGGNCGCCGCGCTGTGGGACGGCGCGACCCATCGCGAGGAGCGGTACGCCGCCACCGCGCTCCTGGCCCAGCCCGTGCTGCGTGGTGACGCCTCGCTGGTGCCCCTCTACGAGCACATCGCACGCACGGGGGCGTGGTGGGACCACGTGGACGACCTCGCCCACCGGATCGGCGAGCTGCACGACGCCGATCCCGTCCGCACGGCGGACCTGGTGCGGGGTTGGGCTCGTGACGACTCCTTGTGGGTGCGCCGGCTGGCGATCCTGAGCCAGCTGGGGCGCAAGGACCGGGTCGATCTCGACCTGCTCGCCGAGGTCGTCGAGCCGAACCTCGCCGACCCGGAGTTCTTCATCCGCAAGGCCATCGGGTGGGCGCTGCGCGAGGCGTCGTACGTCGACCCCGACTGGGTGCGCGCGTACGTCGCCGACCACGAGCTCAGTCCGCTGAGCCGACGCGAGGCGCTCAAGCGGCTCGGACCCTGATCGGTCAGTACTCACCGCGGACGCTGGTGAAGGTGCCGTCGACCCGAGCCACCCCCTCGAGACCGGGCAGCGCCCAACCAGCGTCCGGTCGGAAGGACTCCCAGCCGTCGCAGAAGGGGGAGCCCCAGGCGCGGACCACGTGCTCGATCTCCTCAGCGACCGACGTGATGTCGTCGGCCTCCGCTTGGGTGTAGCGGCCCTGCTCCGCGGCAAGGACCAGCTCGTCCTCGTCCTTGCGTTCGAACCTCCGGTCCGGCTCCACCCACACATCCAGCACCTGGTCCCTGGTCCACGTCGTCCGGCCCGAACGGCGGTGCGCCTCCTCGATGTTGCAGTACCAGCCCCAGAACTCCCCGCTCGTCCCGTCGAAGAACACCCACGTGGACCAGCGCCGCCCGGGCTCGAGGATCCGGAGCACGTCGGCGCCGGTCCACGTCGTGACGCGCTGGCGGCGGGGAGCGGTGAACAGGGTCGCCTTGTCGGCGCGCTTGTCGAGGCCGTCGACCCGCTCGAAGTCGAGGATGGCGGTGTCCATCGCCAGCCACGCGACCAGCCGGTCCGGGCCGTCCTCGACGACGGTCATCGGGTGGACGACGGCGTCGCCGTACCGCCACAGGATCTGGTCGCCGCGCCGCCAGTGCTCGTCCACGCCCACTTCCTACCAGCGGCCCCCTCGCCCGGCCGGATCCTCACCGCCGGCCGACCGGCACAGCACCCGGAATGCAAGGGGGTGCGACGTGGTTTGGTGGAGTCGTGAGCTCTGCGCCTCCCGGGACCCCGGCAACCGAGAAGACCGCGCAGACCGCGCAGACCGGGCCGACCGACGACGCCGTCGCGCCCACGGTCCCGACCGCCCGACCCGCGCTGGCCATCCTGGCGCTCGCCGTCGGCGGCTTCACGATCGGCACGACCGAGTTCATGACCATGGGCGTGCTGCCCGAGATCGCCGACGGCGTCGACGTCTCGGTCCCGACTGCGGGGCACGTCATCTCGGCGTACGCCCTCGGCGTCGTCGTCGGAGTGCCGGTGCTCGCGTTCTTCGGCGCCGCGCTCCCGCGGCGGGCGATGCTCGTCGGCCTGATGGCGGCGTACGGCGTCTTCAACCTGGTCAGCGCGGTCGCGCCGGACTACCGGGTGCTGACCGGCGCGCGGTTCCTCGACGGCCTGCCGCACGGCGCCTACTTCGGCGTGGCCAGCCTGGTCGCCGCCAGCCTGGTCACGCCCGCGCGGCGGGGCCGGGCCGTGGCGAGCGTGATGCTCGGGCTGTCGGTGGCCAACGTCGTCGGGGTCCCGCTCGCGACCTGGCTCGGGCAGCAGGCCGGCTGGCGGGCGACGTACCTCCTCGCCGCCGCGCTCGCGCTGGTCACGGCTGCGCTCGTGCTGGCGGTCGTGCCGTCGGTCCCGGGCGACTCCGGGACGAGCGGCCGCAAGGAGGCGCGGGAGTTCTTCGGGAACCAGCAGGTCTGGCTGACCATGGCTGCCGGCGCCATCGGTTTCGGCGGCATGTTCGCCGTCTACTCCTACATCGCCAAGACGGTCACCGTCGTCGGCGGGCTCGACCGGGGCACGGTCCCGCTCTTCGTGCTGGCGCTCGGTCTCGGCATGGTGGTCGGCACCTGGCTGGCCGGCGAGCTGGCGGCCTGGTCGGTCTTCCGCAGCCTGCTGCTGTCCTCCGGCTTCGGCGTGCTGGTCCTGCTGGCCTACTTCGTCGCCGCGCCCGGCGGCTGGACGCTGCTGCCGGTCGCGTTCCTGGTCACCGCCACCGGCTCGGTGCTGGTGGTCAACCTCCAGCTGCGGCTGATGGACGTCGCCGGCGGCGCGGTCACGCTCGGCGCCGCGATGAACCACGCCTCGCTCAACATCGCGAACGCGCTCGGCGCCTGGCTCGGCGGACTGGTGATCGCCGCGGGCTGGGGATACCGGGCGCCGGCGGTGCTCGGTGCGGGCCTCAGCGTCCTGGGCGTCCTGATCCTGCTCTGGTCCGCGCTGGCTCACCGGCGCGACCGGGTGGCCACGGTGTCCTGAGCGCGAGCCCCGTGCGAGCCGACGCGCGGTTCCTGCGAGAATCGCACCCATGTCCGCGACGACCGAGCAACATCCGCTGCCGGAGACCGCGCAGCCGGTGACGCCGGAGGGTGGGGCGCGTCCCCGCGTGCTCTCCGGGATCCAGCCGACTGCCGACTCCTTCCACTTCGGCAACTACCTCGGTGCGCTGCGGCAGTGGGTCGACCTCCAGCGCGACCACCAGCCGTTCTTCTTCATCGCCGACCTGCACGCCATCACCGTCGAGCAGGACCCGAAGCTGCTCCGCGAGCGCACCCTCCGGGCGGCCGCGCAGCTGCTGGCGATGGGCATCGACCCGGAGCGATCCGCGATCTTCGTGCAGAGCCAGATCCCCGAGCACGCCCAGCTCGGCTGGGTCCTCAACTGCCTGACCGGCTTCGGCGAGGCGCGGCGGATGACCCAGTTCAAGGACAAGTCGGCCAAGCAGGGGGAGGGCGCGGCCTCGGTCGGCCTGTTCACCTACCCGATCCTCCAGGCCGCCGACATCCTGCTCTACCGCCCGCACTTCGTGCCGGTCGGCGAGGACCAGCGCCAGCACCTCGAGCTCACCCGCGACCTCGCACAGCGCTTCAACCACCGCTACAAGAAGACGTTCCGGCTCCCGGAGCCCTACATCCTGAAGTCGACCGCCAAGATCGGTGACCTGCAGGAGCCGACCGCGAAGATGTCGAAGTCGGCGTCCTCGCCCAACGGGATCATCGAGATGCTCGACGACCCCAAGGTGAGCGCCAAGAAGATCCGGTCCGCGGTGACCGACTCCGGCTCGGAGATCCGCTACGACGTCGAGGAGAAGCCCGGCATCAGCAACCTGCTCACGATCCACTCGGCGCTGAGCGGCGAGCCCGTCGCGGAGCTGGAGGAGCAGTACCACGGCAAGGGGTACGGCGCGCTCAAGGGCGATCTCGCCGACCTCGTGGTCACCTTCGTGACGCCGTTCCGGGAGCGGACCCTCGAGCTGCTCGATGACCAGGCCTACCTGACCTCGGTGCTGCAGCAGGGCGCGGAGACCGCCGGAGCCGTTGCCCGGGCGACCCTGCGCGACGTCTACCAGCGGGTGGGTTTCGTGGCGCCCGCCCGCGGACCGGCCGGAGCCTGACGACGTGCCGACGATCGGCGTCGCGATCGCGGTCCCGGAGCCCTGGGCCACCGAGCTGCAGGACTACCGGACGTCCATCGGCGACCCCACCGCGGCCGGCGTTCCGAGCCACATCACGCTGATCCCGCCGCTGGAGGTCGAGGGCAGCCTCGCCGACATCGAGGCGCATCTCGAGGCTGCCGCACGGCGTCACCGGGCCTTCCGGGTGCACCTGCGCGGAACGGGTACCTTCCGGCCCGTGTCGCCCGTGGTCTTCATCAGCCTCGCCGAGGGGATCTCCCAGTGCGAGCAGCTCGCCGACGAGGTGCGCGGTGGACCTCTCGACCTCGAGCTGGACTTCCCCTTCCACCCCCACGTGACCGTGGCCCACCACCTCGGCGACCGCGAGCTCGACCAGGCGTTCGACGAGCTGGCGAGCTTCGAGTGCTCCTTCGACGTCGTCGACTTCCACCTGTACGTTCACCAGGGCGAGCTCGGCTGGCAGGCGAGCCGCACCTTCCCACTCGCGAGCGTGGCTACTGATTCGACGAGGTGATCTCGGTGCCGTCGATGGTCCAGAAGGTCAAGGGACGGATCGAGGCCGCGCGTGAGCGCCGACCGCTGCTCGACCAGGTGGTGCGGACCGTCGAGCACTACGGCGCGGTCAAGGGCAACATCCAGGCCGGCGCGGTCACCTACTTCGCGTTCATCTCGTTCTTCCCGATCCTCGCACTGGCGTTCGCGGTCATCGGGTTCGTGGCCCGGGTCTACGACGGCGCCGAGACCGACCTGGTCGACGCGATCAACTCGGTCCTGCCGGGGCTGGTCGGGGAGGGCGAGGGCGAGATCTCCCTCGACGACATCCGCGAGTCCGCTCCCGGCATCCTCTCGATCGGCCTCGTGGTGGTGCTCTACTCCGGACTCGGCTGGCTCTCGAGCATGCGCGACGCCCTGCTCGTGGTGTTCGAGATGCCGTCAGGGCAGCAGCCCGGCTTCGTGGTCGGCAAGATCCGCGACCTGCTCGCCCTCGCCACCCTGGGGCTCATCCTCGTGGTGGCCGTCGGCGTCTCCGGGGTCGCCCGCGGCCTGTCCGAGCAGATCCTCGACTGGGTCGGGCTCGGCTCCGGTCTCGGCTGGCTGCTCGGACTGGTGGCCGTGGCCATCGGGCTCGCGGCCAACGCGCTGCTGTTCTTCGCCCTGTTCAAGGTCCTCGCCGAGCCGGACCTGCCGCGCCGCGCCCTCTGGTCCGGTGCGATCCTCGGTGCCGTCGGCTTCGAGGCGCTGAAGCAGGTCTCCCAGCTGCTGCTGCAGTCGACGGCGAGCTCCCCGGCGTTCCAGGCGTTCGGCATCGCGCTGATCCTGGTGGTCTGGATCAACTACTTCTCCCGGGTGGTCATGTACGCCGCGGCGTGGGCCTACGTGCACCCGGCTGCGCGCGCCCTGCGCCCGGACGGAGAGGCGCCGACGCAGGGGCCGCCGTCCCCGCCGCTGGCGTGGCGCGACCGCCTCGCCGCCGACCGTGCCAACGAGCCCGCCGCGGCCCGTTGGGCCACCCCGTTCGCGGCGGGCAGCGCGGCCACGCTCGCCCTGGTCGCCGTACTCCGGCGGAAGGGGCGGTAGCTCCGGTCGGGATCAGCCCCGCCGCGCGACGGCGAACGTCGAGCACTGGGGTGCGCCGATGATGTCGCCCGTCAGGTGGGGCGGTTCGGCGCCGGCGACCGGCGCCATGATGTCGACGGTGATGTAGCCGCGCGGCTTCTCGATCCAGGTCGTCGCGTGCAGGTTGAGGAGGCCGTCGGAGATCGTGCCCTCCATCCGATAGCTGCCGCGGGGGACGTCCGGGTTGCTCTCGGTGGGCCCGAACGCGAACACCGCCGTGAGGTCGGCCGGCCCGGGGCCGCGGTCGAACGTCAGCCGCAGCCGGGTGTCACCCTGCGCGCACACGTAGATGCCGGTCCAGGTCCCGAGGACGGCGTCGCGGGGCGTCGCCGGCGGAGTCGAGGTGGTCACCTCGGTGGGCACGGTCGCCGAGGACAGCTCCGTGATCGGTGGCGTCGAGGTCGACGGCAGCGGGTCGGCGGTGGTCGCTCGCCCGGTCGGCGACTCGTCGTCGTCGCGGGTCGCCAGCACGGCGACGATCGCGACGCCGGCCACCA